>NZ_JBIIVK010000031.1:0-40372 GCF_044339515.1 Flavobacterium sp. | reverse complement strand
CTTGATTCAGATTCTTTTGTTTTACCTCAAAGTTAAGAAGGCACGAAGATTAGAATGATTAAAAAGGCTCAAGTTCAAAACCTGTATTTTAAGTTTTCTAACAAGAAGCACAGAAAACAATGAAAGGGATAGCTTAGCCAGTTCGCTATCGCTCGTGTCCTGGTTCCTATTAATGACAAGATTAGCGAAAAGCCCACAGAGAGTAGGCACGAAGAACGAAGACTTGTAGCGGATAGCAAGCAATCAACAGTTTAAAAAATTATAAATCAAATCACATTTTCAGATATATTTAAGGCTACGTTCCAATGCCATGCCTCGTGAACCTTTGATCAAAATAATTGAATTATGAATTGGATTATCTTTTAAATATGCTGAAAATTCATCAAACGTTTGAAAGAAATGAAGGTTTGATTGATGTTCTTTTGCAAGATAGAATTCTTTTCCGATCAAATAACAGTTAAAATTTGCCTCTAAACGGAGTTTTTTTACAATACTTCTGTGTTCTTCATGGCTTTCGTTACCCAACTCAAACATGTCGCCCAAAACAGCAATTTTTGAAGTTTTATCTAGTTGAATAAAATTTTGTAAAGCAACATCCATACTACTTGGATTTGCGTTATAGGCATCGAGAATAATTTCGTTACTGTTTTGATAAATAATTTGGGAACGATTGTTGTCTGGTTGATAGCTTTCCAAAGCTTGTTTTATTTCTTCATTATCAACGTTAAAATAACGGCCAACTGTAATTGCAGCCATGATATTCGTAGCATTATAGAGTCCAATTAAATTGGATTGAATTTCTATATTTTCATAATTAATTTTAACAAAGGGGTTTGCTTCAATTTTATCGATATAAATAAAACCATCAGGAGTTGAATTGCTGAATGTAATTTGATTCATTTTCATCGTTTTAGTGTACTGGATGGAATCATCAAGATTTACAAACACTTTTTTATTAGTTGCAGAAAGATAATCATACATCTCTGATTTCCCTTTTATAACGCCTTCAACCCCACCAAAACCCTCTAAATGAGCTTTGCCAAAATTGGTTACATAACCGTAGTCCGGTTGGGCAATTTCACATAGAAAAGCAATTTCTTTTTGATGATTTGCACCCATTTCAACTATACCAATTTCTGTTTCTTTGGTAAAAGAAAGCAAGGTAAGTGGTACCCCAATGTGGTTATTAAAATTTCCCAATGTAGCTTTAGTCTTGTATTTTCTAGACAACACAACCTGAAATAGTTCTTTGGTTGTTGTTTTTCCATTACTTCCGGTAAGGGCAATAATGGGTAAGTTTAGATACTTCCTATGAAAACTTGCTAACTGTTGTAATGCCGTTAAGCAATCGTTAACTAAAATTGTTTGTTCATTCAAATAGAATTCACCATTATCAATTAAAACATAGCTAGCTCCTTTTTCCAAAGCTTCTTTAGCAAATGTGTTAGCATCAAAATTTGTTCCTTTTAAGGCCACAAAAAAAGAATTATTCTCAATCCTTCTCGTATCGATTGAAACAGATGTACACTTTAAAAAACAGGCGTGAATTTGAGCAATATCCATAAAAACAAAAGTATTTTAAAAATAAAAAGCCCTGAAAAGGGCTTTTTGTATGATTTGCAAAAGAAAATTATCGTGTTGATTTTGGCTTTCCTTTAGCAGTTTTTTTGTTTGATTTTGGTCCAACTTTAGACATCGCACAACGGAAACCAATGTCGTCAGTTGCAATATCTTGTGGGAAGAATCTTCTCTGAGCTGGATCTAACCAATATGCTCTGTCTCTCCAAGAACCTCCTTTGTAAACTCTTACATTATCATCGATAAGGGTAGTTCTTTTAGATGATTTGTCATACTTTCTTACCATTTCAGCAGAAGCACTATCAACAGAAACTTGATGCTTTGGAGAATCATACATTCTGTTTTTCTCACTTACATTATTGTCTCCTTCTTCTTCTGATCCAAATTTATAGAAACGGATAGATTGTTTATCTCCATCACGGTAATTTCTATTATCACTCTTGTCAAAATTTTGCCTTAAGTACGTTTCTTTTTCGTCTACAGGTACTTGAGCAATTTGTCCAGGAAGATTTCTAGCAATGATTTTACCGTTAACTAACGTATCATACATAATATTTTCTGAAGTGATTAATTCAACTTTACCATCTTCTCCAATTTTATTTTTCATGTAAACGTTACCTCTGTAGTAGTTAAAGTCATTTGCTTCATCATCTACTCTTGGTCTATAAACGTCGGCAACCCATTCGTTAACGTTACCCGCCATATCATACAAACCAAAATCATTTGGTGGATAAGATTTAACCACTTGAGTTATATCAGCACCGTCATCAGACCATCCGGCAATTCCGCCGTAATCTCCTTTTCCTTGTTTAAAGTTTGCTAACTGATCACCTTTTACAACTCTTTTACCAGAACGAGTGTAACTACCACTCCAAGGATATTTCTTCTTTCCTTGATACAAATTATATTCTCTGTTACCAACATTAGCTACAGCAGCATATTCCCACTCTGCTTCGGTTGGCAATCGATATTCAGGTTGAATAAGTCCGGAAGAACGTGTTGCGTAAACATTTTTAGCTTCAGATGATTCTCCATCTTTATTTGTAGTTGCTTTTGCACGACCTCCTTTACCTTTTAGTACAATTTCTTCATCACCACCAAATGCTTGAGAAGGTGAATTAATGTAAGTTTCAGTACTAAATGATTTTTCAGCAGAAGCATCGGCTAATTTAGCATCTTTTTTGAGGAATTTATTTTTTTCCAAAATATCCTCATTAACACGGTCTGTTCTCCATTTACAGAATTCAACCGCTTGAATCCAATTTACACCAACTACAGGGTAATCCTTGTAAGCAGGATGTCTCAAATAGTTGTTTGTCATCGTTTCATTATATCCTAAACGATTTCTCCACACTAATGTATCCGGTAGAGCACCGTTATAGATATTTGTGTAATTTTCGTCATTAGGATCAAAAAGTCGTTTTAACCAATCTAAGTATTCCATATACATAAGGTTGGTAACTTCGCTTTCATCCATGAAAAAAGATTGAACGTGTTGCTGATTTGGTGTATTATTCCAATCATGGATTACATCGTCCTGAACTTTTCCCATCGTAAAAGTCCCACCTTCAATAGCAATCAAGCCAGGGGCAGCTTCTTGCTTCTTGAAGTTTGATGCGTACTGAAAACCACCTTTTTTATCGTTGATTTTCCAACCGGTTGCTGTGGATGAATTTTTTGAGCTTGAACTTTTACTACAACTAGCAAAACCAAACATCACTATCAATCCGAATAGCAATCTTAATGTCATAACTTTGTTTACTTTCATACGTTAAGTAGGTAATAAATTTAGAGCCGCAATATACTAATTAACCTTTATATTACAACAGTTTTTTAAAAATTTTGTCAAAAGAACAAATTTATTGTCTTATAAACAAACCTAAAACGCAAAAATAATTTGTTTAGTATAAATTAAAAACATTGCAAAATATTTATATCTTGTAATAAATTTGCATCCATTGCGTTTATTTCTTGTTATGAAAAAGATTTTACTCCTTTATATCATGTTGAATGGTTTGTTTGGCATTGCTCAAAACACTATAGATATAGCTGTTTCGTGGCAGGAAAGCAGATTATTGGACTTGGGAAACCATCAACTAAACATTCCGCAATTCCAGCAAAACAACTTCTTTTTTGATGATGTAAATAAATCAATATTCTACAATCAGAAAGTAACGGTTTCCTCTCCAATCGATGAAAACTCTATTCAATTATCAGCTTTGATTTATGAAAATATTGCTCAAAGTGAACTTGGCGATTTATCCTTAAAAAACATCCCGAACAACATTAATGTTACTTTAAAAAACGGAAAAGCAAGGGATTTACTACAGGTTTTATTGACGTTTTCACCTATAATTAAGACAAATGATGGGTATAAGAAAGTAAAATCATTTCGAATTTCATATAGCAATTCAACTAATTTTCAACAAAGAAATGAGAATAGTTTCGACTTCAGCACTATTCAAAATTCAGTTTTATCGAATGGAGATTGGTATCGTTTTTATATAGAAAAATCGGGTGTCTATAAAATTTCCAGAAATTTTTTAAGTCAACTTGGAATGAATGTCAATGTTGATCCTCGAAATATAAAAATATATGGCAACGGCGGAAGAATGATTCCACTATTAAATAGTATTGAATATCCCTCCGATTTAGCTGAAAATGCAATCTTGTTTGTTGGCGAAGAAGACGGAATTTTTAATCCGGACGATTACATTTTATTCTATGCTGAAGGAATGGACAATTGGAATACGGAAAGCTTAACACATCTCAATCTATATGAAGATAAGTCGTATTATTATGTAACTGCTCAGGGAGGAAGCGGTAAAAGAATAACTTCCGCTTTGCAGCCAACCGACCCGGTTTCTACTATTTTTACAACTTTTGATGATTATCAGTTTCATGAAGAAGACCTAATTAGTATTGGAAGATTAGGAAGAACTTGGTATGGAGAACAATTCAGTTCCCAAACTCCGCTTACATTAAATTTTAATTTTCCTAATATTGTTAATAATTCGTCAATACAATTTACAGTAAATAGTGCTGCTGTTTCTTTGTCAAGCTCTAACTTATCGATAAATGCAGGAGGACAATCGCAAAGCATTAACTTTACAGCTATACCAACATTTAGCTCTGTTTTGTTTTCTTCCGGCACTGCTCAATTCAGCATTCCTGCTACTCAAGATGTAAACTTAGAACTAAGCTATAACAATAATGGAGTTCCGAGTGCAAGAGGTTATTTGAATTATGTAATTGCACGTGCAAAAAGGAATCTCCAAGGATATGCCAAACAATTCCGTTTTCAAAATGAATCTGCTGCTACATTAATAGGTGTTGGAGAGTACCAAATATCCGGTGCATCGTCTATTCAGCAAGTTTGGGATATTACGGATATATATAATGTTACAAATTACGAAAATGAAGGTAACGCTACTTTTTCATTTAAAGTAGACTTAGGCGAAACCAGAAAATACATTGCCCTTGAGCCTTCTGATTATTACAATCCACTTCGCGAATCACAATCAAAAGTGGTTAATCAAGACATAAAGGGAACTATTTTCAATAATGCTCAAGGTCAATTTCAAGATATTGATTACTTGATTATTTCTCCAACCAATTTAGTCTCAGAGGCTGAAAGATTGGCTAATTTCCACAGAAATTATTCCAATTTGAACGTTAAAGTCGTTACTTTAGAAAAAATTTATCAAGAATTCTCATCCGGTAAACAAGATATTGGAGCCATCAGAAATTTAGTTAAATACGTCTATTTCAATGCTTCTGATGATTCTAAAAGAGTAAAATACCTCAACCTGTTTGGTGATACATCTTTTGATTACAAAGACAGAATACCCAACAATACAAACATTGTCCCGGTCTTTCATAGTCTAAATAGTGAATCACTATTAAGTTCAACCATGACGGATGATTTTTACGGAATGATGGATCCGCATGAAGGGAGAATGATTAGTCAAAGTAATCTTCCCGGATTTGAAGCTTTGGATATTGCAGTGGGAAGAATGTTAGTTTCTTCATTACAGCAAGCCAAAGAAATGGTTGATAAAATCATTCAATACCACGATATCAATTCCTACGGTAGATGGCGAAACAATTTTACTTTGGTTTCTGATGATGTGGATGAAAGCTGGGAAAATCAAATTCAAAATGGAATTGATAATCTCGGAAATACGATTAACAATGAAAAACCATTTGTGAATGTACTTAAATTTCATGCTGACTCTTATGTACAAGAAGCCTCTGCGGGCGGACAACGTTATCCTAAATTAAAACAAGAACTATTAAATGCCATCCAAAATGGTTCATTGGTTTTCAATTATTTTGGTCACGGTGGCGAAGATCAATTAGCATCGGAACGTATTTTTGAAAAAACAGATGCTCAAAACTTAAATAATCAATATCGCTATCCACTTATCGTAACCGTAACATGCGAATTTACCCGATTTGACAACCCTTTTCGACCCACAGCAGGCGAATACACCTACTGGAATCCAACAGGAGGTGCCATTTCATTAATCACTACAACCCGTCAAATTGGCGTGACAACCGGGCAACAAATTAACGAAGGCTTTTCCAGCTTTTTATATGGATACGGACCAAATTCCAGTGATGAAACAACCATTGCTGAAGCTTTGCGAAGAGCAAAAAATGCATATAACAGTCAGACCTTGATGGTTTTTTATGTTGGAGATCCGGCTTTAAAATTGGCCATTCCAAAACCAAAAATTGTACTTACGAAAGTAAATGATGTGCCCGCCGAATCGTCGTCATTAGTTTTTAATGCTTTGAGCAAGGTGAAAATATCTGGAGAAGTGAGAGATATCAACGGAGACGCTTTATTATCGAATTATAATGGAGACATTGCCGTTCAAATTTTTGATAAATCAGTTAACAGAAGTACATTAGGTAATGATGGAACAAGAAATAGCTCAAACAACTTAATTCTAATGAATTTTCAAACGTTAGGTGAAACAATTTTCAGAGGTAATGCAACGGTTACCAATGGTTTGTTTGAAATTGAATTTATTGTTCCGAAAGACATCTCTATTCCGGTTGGAAATGGAAGAATTAGTTTTTATGCAAAAAGCCCAAACCCGGTTTTACAAGACCAAACCGGTTTTGATACCTCAATCTTAATTGGTGGAATCAACGAAAATGCTCCGGAAGATAATATTGGTCCGCGTGTGCGGCTTTTCATGAATGATGAATCATTTATTTCAGGAGGAATCACCAATGCTAGTCCAATTTTCCTCGCTTTTTTAGAAGATGAAAACGGAATCAACACCGCTAGCGGAATTGGTCACGATATCGTAGCTATTTTAGATGGTGACGAAAACAATCCCTACGTATTAAATGATTACTACGAAACTGAATTAAATGATTACACCCAAGGTAGAGTTCGCTTCCCATTCAGAGATTTGGCTCCCGGTTTACATACCATAACGTTTCGAGCTTGGGATGTTTACAACAATCCGGTCACGGCAGAAATTCAATTTATTGTGGTGGGTGATGAAACAATTAGTCTCACCAATGTGCTTAATTACCCAAATCCTTTTGTAAGTTACACACAATTTTGGTTTTCACACAACCGTCCGTTTGAACCCTTAGATGTACAAGTACAAGTTTTCACTATTACCGGAAAAATTGTAAAAACCATTAACCAAGTGATCAACACGGAAGGCTTTTTGTCGCGTGAGATTACATGGGACGGCAGAGACGATTTTGGCGATAAAATAGGTAAAGGAGTCTATGTTTATAAGCTAACGGTCAAGTCTAACCTCACCAACAAGAAAGTTGAAAAAATAGAAAAACTTGTAATACTTTAAGAAAACACTATATTTGTTAATTATTATCCAGAATTTATAATGAAAAAAATAACCGTATTTTTAATTTGCCTAATAGCATTTCAGAACCTTACCGCACAAGATCAAAATAGAGTAATCACCACCGGAGTTCCGTTTTTATTGATAGCAGCAGATGCTCGTGCAGCTGGTATGGCTGATATTGGGGTGGCTACTTCTGCTGATGCTTATTCACAACAGTGGAATCCTGCTAAATATGCTTTTGCTATTGAAAAGATTGGTATTGGTGTAAGTTATACACCTTATTTAACTGATTTAGTCAATGATATTTCATTAGGTCAATTAAATTACTATAATCGAATTAGCGAAAAAAGTGCTTTTGGAGGAAGTTTGCGTTATTTTAGTTTGGGAACTATTGAGTTGAGACAAAATTTTGATGACGTTGCCCTAGAGGTAGAGCCCAATGAATTGGCTGTTGATGTTTCGTATGCTTTAAAATTAAGCGAACGTTTTTCTACGTCTGTTGCCTTTCGTTACATTCGTTCGCAATTAAGAATCCCAGACACACAAGGAGATGCTTCGGCTGCTAGCTCTTTTGCTTTTGACCTTGCCGGATATTATCAATCGGAAGAAGAGGCCTATGATAGCTTTAACGGAAGATGGAGAGCTGGATTTAACTTTCAAAACTTAGGTCCTAAAATTAATTATGATGCTGATGTTTCAGATTTAACATCGAATTTTCTCCCTGCTAATATGCGTGTAGGTGCCGGTTTCGATTTTATTTTTGACGAATACAACAAAATTGGATTGAATGCCGAAGTTACCAAGTTACTAGTACCTTCGCCGCAAAGACTTGAAGATCTAAATGGAGATGGTATTATTGATAGTGAAGATCAAACCATAAGCAGAAACGATTATCAACGAATCGGTTGGGTATCTGGTATTTTTCAATCATTTGGTGATGCATCGGATGGATTTAGCGAGGAATTAAAAGAATTTACATGGGCTTTGGGTGCAGAATATAATTATCAGGACTCATTTGCACTTCGTTTAGGCTATTTTAATGAGCATGAAACAAAAGGTGCTAGAAAATATTTTTCTTTTGGAGCCGGATTCAAATACACTGTAATCAAATTAGACGTTTCCTATTTATTCTCTGCTTCTAAAGTACGAAATCCTCTTGAAAACACATTACGTTTCTCCTTAACGTTTAATTTTGGAGATAAATATGATGAATATTAATCAATCAATATAAATTAAAAATAATCCAAATTTCAACAATGAAGTTTGGATTTTTTTTCCGCTATACACTATGAAAAAAATTACAATTACAACCGAATTTTCTGTTTACGAAAGCAAAGAACAATTGCCATCAGAAATAAAGGAATTGATGGAAATGGCTATTGAAATTAGAAAAAAAGCCTATGCCCCTTATTCAAAATTTAGAGTTGGTGCAGCAATTTTACTTGATAATGGGAAAATAGTTTTAGGTTCCAATCAAGAAAATGCGGCTTACCCATCCGGACTTTGTGCAGAGCGTGTAGCCATTTTTCAGGCAGGAGCCATTTATCCCGATGCCAAAATTTTAAAATTAGCTATCTCCGCAACTGCAGATGAAAAGCCGGTAACCTCACCTATTCCTCCTTGTGGATCATGTCGCCAATCAATTGCTGAATATGAATTTAAACAAAATACGCCCATCGAAATATTCTTTATGGGTGAATCAGGAGAAATTTATAAATCGGATTCATTAACCAACTTACTACCATTAGTATTTGATAAAAATTACTTATAAATACTAAAGTCAACTATAACGTTATCGTAAATAACTTTTCATAAAGTTTGTCATTTTAAGGCGATTAAATTTTTACATCTACTTAGGATGTCTTATTTTTGCTACTCGCAAATTTGTGCACAACCTATTTGTGAAACAGACAAAACAAACATAAAAGATTCAAAATAGAACAAATGAAAAAAATCACCAAAGAAGTTTATCTGCAATGGTATGAAGACATGCAGTTTTGGAGAAAATTTGAAGACAAATTAGCTGCCGTTTACATCCAACAAAAAGTGAGAGGGTTTTTACATTTATATAACGGTCAAGAAGCGGTTTTAGCCGGTGCATTGCATGCAATGGACTTGTCAAAAGACAAAATGATTACTGCTTATCGTAACCACGTTCAACCAATCGGAATGGGTGTTGACCCACGAAAGGTAATGGCTGAACTTTATGGAAAAGTAACCGGAACATCTAAAGGTATGGGTGGATCGATGCACATCTTTTCTAAAGAACACGGTTTTTATGGTGGACACGGAATTGTAGGTGCTCAAATCCCGGTTGGTGCCGGAATGGCTTTTGCCGATCAATATTTCAATACTGGTGGTGTAACACTTACCTATTTTGGTGATGGTGCCGCTCGTCAGGGTTCTCTTCACGAAGCTTTCAATATGGCAATGTTATGGAAACTTCCTGCAGTATTCATTTGTGAAAATAATGGATATGCCATGGGAACTTCTGTCGAAAGAACCGCAAATCATACAGATGTTTGGAAACTTGGTTTAGGGTATGAAATGCCATGCGGACCGGTTGATGGAATGAATCCGGTAAAAGTGGCCGAAGCTATGCATGAAGCAATCGAAAGAGCTCGTCGTGGAGACGGACCCACTTTCTTAGAAATGAAAACATACCGTTACAGAGGACATTCGATGTCTGATGCTCAATTATACCGAACTAAAGACGAAGTGGAAGAATACAAAAAAATTGACCCTATCACACAAGTTTTAGATATTATCAAAGAAAACAATTATGCAACCGATGCAGAAATTGAAGCAATTGACGAACGAGTGAAAAACTTAGTGGATGAATGCGAAAGATTTGCTGAAGAATCTCCATTCCCGGAAGTACAACAATTATATGACGTAGTATACGAACAAGAAAACTATCCTTTTATTCCCCATAAACTATAAGCAATATGGCAAAAATTATAACAATGCCACGTTTGAGTGATACAATGACTGAAGGAGTTGTTGCAACATGGCTTAAAAAAGTTGGCGATACCGTAAAAGAAGGTGATATTTTAGCCGAAATAGAAACCGACAAAGCGACCATGGAATTTGAAGCATTTGAAGCTGGAACGCTTCTTCACATCGGAATTCAAGAAGGCGAATCGGCTCCGGTTGATTCCCTTTTAGCCATTATCGGAAAAGAAGGTGAGGATATTTCAAGTTTATTAGCAGGAGGAAATGCTGCCCAAACAGTAGAAAAATCTACTGAAGCTGACCATACTAAAAGTGAAGAAGCAAAACCAAAGACCACTCCTGAAATTCCAGCCGGAGTGAAAGTAGTAACCATGCCGCGTCTAAGTGATACCATGACAGACGGAACGGTAGCTACTTGGTTAAAAAAAATTGGCGATACGGTAAAAGAAGGTGATATTCTTGCCGAAATTGAGACAGACAAAGCCACAATGGAATTTGAATCATTCAATTCAGGAACATTATTATACATAGGTGTGCAAGAAGGTCAGTCTGCTCCGGTAGATAGTATTTTAGCCATCATCGGCCCTGCCGGAACTGATGTTTCCGGTATTGCGGAAAACTTTACCAAAGGTGGTGACGCTCCTAAAGCCGAAAAACCAGAAAGTAAATCAGAGGATGCAAAACCATCCACAGAAAATAAAGAAGAAGCATCCACTTCCTCCGAAACAAACGGAAGAATTTTTGCTTCACCATTAGCCCGACAAATTGCAAAAGACAAAGGAATCAACCTTTCTCAAGTAAAAGGATCAGGCGAAAATGGAAGAATTGTAAAAAGTGATGTTGAAAATTTCACATCATCGGCTGTTACTCCTCAAAAAGCAGTGCAACAAGAAAGCATTGCTCAACCTGTTGCTGCTGTTCAACCATTTGTTCCTGCCGGAGAATCGTATTCAGAAGAAGTGAAAAACTCGCAAATGCGTAAAACCATTGCTCGTCGCCTTTCTGAATCTAAATTTACAGCTCCACATTACTATTTAACAATAGAAGTAGCCATGGATGAAGCAATGAAATCCAGAGCAATTATCAATACCGTTCCGGATACGAAAGTGTCATTTAACGATATGGTGGTGAAAGCTTGTGCGATGGCATTAAAAAAACACCCACAAGTAAATACACAATGGAAAGAGGATGTAACGGTTATCAATCACCACGTAAACATTGGTGTAGCCGTGGCTGTAGAAGATGGACTTGTAGTTCCTGTGCTGAAATTTACTGACCAAATGAGTTTAACACAGATTGGTTCTGCAGTTAAAGATTTGGCCGGAAGAGCTAAAAACAAAAAACTACAACCAACCGAAATGGAAGGAAGCACATTTACGGTTTCTAACTTGGGTATGTTTGGCATAACAGAATTTACTTCAATCATCAACCAACCTAATTCTGCTATTTTATCCGTAGGAGCGATTATCGAAAAACCGGTAGTAAGAAATGGTCAAATTGTAGTTGGAAATACCATGAAAGTAACCTTAGCATGCGACCACAGAACGGTTGACGGAGCAACAGGAGCTCAATTTCTTCAAACGTTACGAACGTATTTAGAAAATCCAGTGACTATGTTAGCTTAGATTTATTTGAAACTATATATGAGAGCGAGTTCAATTTTGGACTCGCTTTTTTTTATTAATTATTCTATTAAATTAAAATAAAAAAGTTCATCACTAAAATTTGAAAGTTTGTGATTTGGATATAGATTAATAATAAGTGAATTGATTTGACTCTTATTGAAGATATTAAATGGGTAAACTTTCTGAAAATATCCATTTTTAAAATTAATTTTTCTTTTTTCTAATTCAATATCTTCTTCTGTTATGGAAGATGATATTGACAACCCAAATAAGGATTTTTTAAACTTTCGCTCACTATTAAAATCAAAATCCTCATTTAACCTCAAACCATAACCATAATCAAATTCTGAAATGTGATTTAACTTTTTAACAAATTGATGTGTAGTTTCAGAATGAAAAAATTGCTTATCTAATGCTAATGTAATATTGATATATGATTCTTTTTTTATTATTAGAATTTAAAATATCATTAGAAAAACTAAACATTGAACTACTTGAGCCAAAATATACAGTTAAATAACAAGTTTTATCACTAGGAAATTTAGAATAACCTTGTTTAAATTTTTTTAAGTCAAACCATTCTTTTTTTCCATAATTTAAATCGATAGTAATTGGGAGCATCTCATAATTAGATTCTAAAAATTCTAAAATTAAATTAATAATCGCGTGAGTTTGAAATTTTTTTGCAGTCTCTAAATCAACTACTTTATATAATTTCAAGATTTCGTATCTTTTTTTGGCTTTTTAAAAAAAATCATACATTATATTTTATAAACTTAAAGACATTAATACTTCGCTTTATTCTTCTCCTCAATCCACTTCGCCATATACTTGGTACTTTGCAAAAAATGATGAATTAACATCGAACCAATAAAATTATGCTCACGATATTTTTCCAAATTATCAAACTTATCTAATACCATTTCAAGGAAAGTATTTTCAAACAAATCCTTCGAAAATCGATTTTTTATAATTTCGAAACCATTTTGTTGAGCTTGCATCCAAAAGGATTTGTTTTGGTATAATTCTATTGCTTTTTCGACAAAATCTTCCGGTGAGTCAGTAATAAATCCATTCCATAAAAAATCACCATTCATGGCTTCCGCCCCAATCGTAGTAGTAACACTAGGCGTTCCAAACTGCATGGCTTCCAACAATTTTCCTTTAATTCCGGCACCAAAACGAATGGGTGCCAAAAGAACTCTTGCTTTAGAAATCACTTCGAACGAACTTTCGGCTCGACCATGAACAAAAAAATTCAGCTTCGGCTCATGCAATGATTTTATTTTTGGTGTGGGATAGGCTCCGTAAACTTGCAACTTTGCTTCGGGAAATTTTTTAGATAAAAATGGCCAAATCACTTCTTTTAAATAGATAACGGTATCGTGATTAGGAGCATGTAAAAAATTTCCAATAAATACAAAATCGTCTCTTTCTTCAAAACTTGGTAAATCTAGTGTTTCATTCTCAACCCAAATCGGCAAATAAAACAATAAAAACGAAGGCACTTTAAAATACGTTTGCAACAATTCCATTTCAAATTCCGAAACCATCAACGTTAGATCACATCGAAAAATACTCGCAATTTCACGCTTTGCCAAATCATTATTCAAGTCAAACGGTTTATTCTTTAAAACTTCCAAACGCCTTGCTTCTCGTAAACAATGTAAATCTTCAGTATCCAACATTAGAAGTGCATTAGGACAATGTTGTGCAACTCGCCAACCAAATTGTTCCTCTGTCATAAACCGATCAAACAAGACCAAATCCGGCTGCAAATCAGATATAAATACATCGAAAGAAGTACAATTCAGGCTTATTTGTTTACAAACAATACCAATTAATTCCTCCGAAAATTCACTTTTTACTGCTGTACTGGCAAATGTTATTTTTGCTCCTTTTTCCTTAAAAAAAGAAATCAATTGCATCATCCTACTTCCGGCAGCAGAAGATTTCGGTTCCGGCCACACAAAACCAATAATTAAAAGTTGTTTGTTTTCTAATCCTTTCATCCCACTAAAATAGCAATAAAAGAGGCAATTCTATTCAAATAAAAAGCATTATTTTTGCAGTAAATCTCACGAATCATGTTAGGATTAAAGCTTAAAACCGACCCACGATGGGCCAATATCGCCGAATCAAACCTCGAAGAAATTTTATCCGACCATTGCTGGTGTGAACAAAAAGCGGCTGCCAATGCTCTTTATATCATCACCAACAATTCTGAAAACGTTGAATTAGTCACCGAAATGGCTAAAATCGCCATCGAAGAAATGGAACATTTTCAAATGGTACACAACATTATTCAAGAACGCGGTTTCGAATTTGGACGTGAGATAAAAGACGATTACGTCAACCAACTCGTAAAATTCAGCAAAAAAGGCGGTTCTAGAAACGATGCCTTAATCGAACGATTGCTTTTTGCCGCCATGATTGAAGCCCGCAGTTGCGAACGTTTCAAAGTGCTCTCCGAAAATATTAAAGACCAAGAATTAGCCAAGTTTTATCGTGAACTCATGATTAGCGAAGCCAACCATTATACCACTTTTTTAAAATTTGCCCGAAAATATTCCGAAAATGTTGATGTGGATAAACGCTGGCAGGAATGGCTCGAATTTGAAGGCGAACTCATTTCCAACTATGGAAAAAAAGAAACGGTTCACGGATAATTTTATAATTTGGGCGTGACCACAAGGGTCGGGCTATCCGCTGCAAGTCCTCGCACCAACTCCACAAGCTCCGTTGTTGCTGTGGGCTTTCCGCTACTATCCCTCACGCAAAAAGTGCTAGAAAAGAGTTTACTTTTTCACAATTAAAAACTCCGAACGACGGTTTTGTGCATCTTGTTCGTCATTACAATTTGCTTTACAATCAATTTTTGGCTCAGTAAATCCTAATCCTTTGCCGGAAAGTCGCTCTTTAGCAATTCCTTTTGAAATTAAATATTGAACTGTAGATTGGGCTCGTTGATTGGATAAATTCAAATTATAAGCCGAGGTTCCTTTTGAATCCGTATGCGATTTAACCAAAATTTCCATTGTGGGATAGTCTTTCATCACTTTAACTAACTTATCCAATTCCGTTGCACCTTGTTCAGTGATATTACTTTTATTAAATTCAAAATAAATGCTTTTTAAGATCACTTCTGTCTCGGTCACAATCACTTCAATCGGCTCCAATTCAATTACAACTGAAGTTCTTCCGGATTTTACTTTTTCAACCGTTGAAGTAGCAGGATCATAATCTGACTTCGTTACTTGAAAAATATACAACGTATTACAGTTGATGTCATACATCACCTCGCCACTGGTATTGGTCTGAGAAGTGGCAATCACGTTTCTTTTTTCATCCAAAATGGATACCGTTGCATTGGCAAGAACTTTTCCGGTTTTTTTGTCTTTTACTATCGCAAACGCTTCAGCCGTACAGACTGGGATGGCTTCAAAAATGTTATCGACTCCATCTCTGTTAGAAGAAAAGAAGCCAATATTTTTGCTTGTATTAAAACTAAATGAAAAATCGTCTTTTTCGGTATTAATCGGTTTTCCGATGTTTATTGTTTCTGATGGATTATTCAAATCAACTTTAAAAATATCTAAACCACCAAAACCTTGTCTACCACTCGAAGCAAAATAAAGCACATTGTCATCGGTTATAAAGGGAAAGCCTTCTTTTCCGGCTGTGTTAACAGAAACCCCAAGGTTTTCCGGCTTTCCATATGAGGTACCTTTAACTGTAACTTTCCATATATCTGTATCACCCAATCCTCCGGGCATGTTAGAGGCAAAATATAACGTTTGACCATCCTTACTCAAACTAGGATGACTAACTGAATAATTTTTGCTATTGAAAGGCAATGCTTGAATGGAAGACCACTTACCATTGACTTTAGAGGCTCTATACAAACCCTGCTCACCAATTTGAATTTTATTCTTTTTGTCTTTTTCATAAACTCCCTCGCTGTGGCCGTCTCTTGCAAAAAACATTGTATTCCCGTCTGCAGAAACAGTAACCGGTCCGTCATGATAGGGTGTATTTAATTCATTTACTTTTTGAGGTTCAGAAAGTGTTCCGTTTGGATTTAATGTTGAAGAAAAAATATCCAAATAGGGTTGATTATTCCACTTGTCCGTTTTGTTTGAAGTGTTTCGTGTGCTTGCAAAATACAACGTATTATCATTGGTTAAAACAGCTCCAAAATCACTTTGCTCTTTACTGTTGATTTTTGTTTCTTTACTATCGAACAACTTGGTTTTATCGGCCAAACTGGGGATATAATTCGGATTGGCTTTGTGGTCTTTCGCTCGTTGATCATAAGGCATTAGCGAAGCAAACTTATCCATTTGTGTATTGGCTTCTTGGTATTTCCCTTGCGATTTTAGAGTTTGAGCATAGCGATAAAAGGTTTCTCCATCCGAACTTTTTACCACTGCTTTGGCATACCATTTTGCAGCTTCCGCAGTGTTGTATACGTTGTAATAACTGTCTGCTAATTGTTTGAAAACATAATTATCAGCTTTTTTAGATTCAGCCAATTTTAAGTATTCTTCAATAGCAGCCACATATTGATAGGTTTCAAATAGCTTGTCGGCTTTTTCCGTTTGTTTATTTTGGGCAAATAAAGCTATTGGACTCAAAAAAAGTATAATAGTTAAAAGTTTATTTTTCATCAGATTTTTACTTTAAAAGATAAGTAAAATCAAGCTTTAATTTCAAAAAAATCAAAACAATGATTTGATTTCAAATATATCAAAAAAATGAGTATTAAATGGAGTATCTGAAAAGTAAAGAATAATTATCTAGGAAAACGATAACTGAAAGCATAAGATAATCTATAAAATTGAAATACAATGAGTAGAATTATAGTATTAAGTAGTGGGTCATATTGGATTCGAACCAATGACTTCCACGTTGTCGACGTGACACTCTGAACCAACTGAGTTAATGACCCTTTAGAAATAAAAAACTCCCTAATTGCTTAAGGAGTTTATTGTGGGCGATGAGGGGTTCGAACCCCCGACCCCCTCGGTGTAAACGAGGTGCTCTGAACCAGCTGAGCTAATCGCCCGATTAGTGCTTGATTGCGAGTGCAAATATAGAACAGTTTTTGGTATCTGCAAACAAAAAGCGAAAAAAAATTATAAAATTTCTGCTACAACAAAAGTACTTCCACCCACGTAAATAAAGTCATTTGCGGTAGATTTTTCCATAGCGTTCTTATAAGCTTCTGAAACAGAATTGTATACTTTTCCTTTAAGTCCGAACTCAACGGCTTTTTGTTTTAGAATTTCTGGATGTAACCCACGTAAATTTTTTGGACTGCAGAAATAGTACAATGCATTTTTAGGAAATAAAGGTAAAATTTCAGTTAAATCTTTATCGTTTACAACGCCTAAGACAATATGAAGTTTTTCAAATTTTTGTTTTTCCAGTTGTTTAATTACAACTGATAGTCCGTGTTTATTATGAGCCGTATCACAAATTATTTTAGGACTTTCTCCCAATTGTTGCCATCTTCCCGCTAAGCCGGTATTTTGTATGACATTTAAAAATCCTTTTTTTATATTCTCTTCGGATATTATAAATTCATTTTGTTGTTGTAAAATACGAATGCTTTGCATCACTGTTTTTTTATTCTGAATTTGATAATCACCCAATAATGCGGAGGGATAAGTAGCTTTAACCAATTCAGAGGCAAAATAAATCTGTGAATTTGTTTCTGATACTTTTTTTACGAAAACGGGTTTTGTTTCAGTAGTAAATTCACCAATCACTACCGGAATATTGGGTTTGATAATGCCGGCTTTTTCAAAGGCGATGGCTTCCAATGTATTTCCCAGAAATTGAGTATGGTCTAATCCAATATTCGTAATGACTGAAATTAATGGTGTAATGATGTTGGTGGAATCTAATCGGCCGCCCATTCCCACTTCGATGATTGCAATATCTGCTTTTTCTTTCACAAAATAATCAAAAGCCAAACCAACGGTCATTTCGAAGAAACTCAATTGATGACTTTCAAAAAAGGATTTGTGTTTGGAAACAAAGTCGATTACAAATTCTTCGGTGATTTCTTCTCCATTGATTTTGATGCGTTCTCTGTAATCTTTTAAATGAGGTGAAGTATATAACCCCACTTTATAACCTGCTTCTTGTAAAACGGAAGCGAGTAGAGAAGAGGTAGAACCTTTTCCGTTAGTGCCAGCAACATGAATGGTTTTTAATTTTTTTTCGGGATTGTTGAGATAATTAGTCAATAAAATTGTATTGTCAAGGTTCGGTTTATAGGCCGATACTCCTTGGTTTTGATACATGGGAAGCTGATTGAATAGCCAGTTAACAGTTTCTTGATAATTCATGAGTTAAAAAAACAAACCCCACAAGAGTGAGGTTAAAATATAAATAAATTTTATTTTTTATTCTGCGTTTCTAAAATTAAATACTAAAAACCCAATTTGATTTTCTGGAGCCTTTGAATCTTCATTCCATTTGTACTTATAAGCCGATTTTATAGCAGCTTCATGTAAACATTTACTGGTTGTGTTTGAGCCTCGAGGACTAAATTTTGCATTTGTAACAATACCACTCTGGTTTACTTCAATTTCCACAATAACAGTTCCTTCGTCATTACAATCTGGTAAGATTGTGCCTTGATTGGCTAAATTTCTGCCATTTAATACTACATTACTTTTTCCGCTACCATAATAATTGTTTGAAGATTCTTCTATATCCTTATTAGTAGTATTTAAACCTTTATTTAAAACAGCTGATTTAGAATTTGTTTCTTGTCCAAAACATATAAAGCAAAAAAATAGGAAAAGCAAAAGAAACTGATTTTTCATTTTATTCTCCGTTTCTAAAGTTAAATACAATAAACCCAATTTGTCCATCCGGTGCTTTTTCGTCATCATTCCATCGGTATTTGTATGCCGATTTGATGGCTGCTTCTTGTAAGCAACGACTGGTTGTATTTGAGCCGCTTGGGCTAAATTTTGCATTAGTTACCCCACCGTTTTTGTTTACTTTTACTTCAACTACAATTGTGCCTTCATCATTACATTCAGCTTTAACCGCTCCCGGGCTGGAAAGCCGTCTCCCATTTAATCCCCAAGATCCGTTTCCGGTGCCGACTCCTTTGCCACTACCATAGTAGCTATTGGAATAGATACTTCCGTCAATTTTTCCCTGATTACCGGGTGAAGTTGATGTTCCGTCGCCGCTGGTGGTTTTACCATCTGATTTTTTTACACCGCCAATTAAAGCATCTAATTTTGCTTTTTTATCCGCTTCTTCTTTCTTTTTTTTCTGTTCGGCTGCTTTTGCTATAGCTTCGGCATTTGCTTTGGCTTTCGCTTCTTCTTTTTGTTTTTTTAAGGCAATTGCCGCTTCATTATCGGCAGTAATTACATTTTCAGCGGCTTTACTGGGAGAAGTAGGTTCAGAAGTAGATTCTTCTACCGGCTGTTCGGTTACTTCTCTTGGTTCTGATTTAACAGGTTCTGTTGTGTTGGTGTTTCCTGAACCGGCGTCAGTGTTACCAAAGTTAATAGCGATTCCGTTTTCGGGTGGTGGATCCATGTATGTTAACCCCAGAAAAATGCATAATAAAAGCAACACTGCCATAATTGCTGTAGTAATGGCAAATGATTTTTTTTCGTATTCGGTTTCTAAATATTTCATGGTCTCTCTTTTTAGCCCTGATGGTAGTGGATAGCTTTTTTTGAAAGAAACACTATTTTTTGTTGCTGTTTCAAAGCGACCAGCGGAAGCTCTTGAAACGGCTTACAAAAAAAGGGTTTATTCAAAAAAACTAGGAACGAACAGCAGGATTAGCTTCTTATTATTTTGGTCGTACTGCCAATACCACTTTAATTTGGTTGCGGTTGGCGATGTCTAACACATTGACTGCTTTTTCAATTGGCACACCTTCTTCGGCTCTAAGAATTAAGGCTTTGTCTTCTTTGTTAGCAAACAAACCTAATAAACGGGTTTCTAAATCTGCTTCTTGAACTTGTTCTTTATCAATAAAAAATTGTAAATCTTTATTAATACTTACCGAAATGTTTTTGTTGCTATCCGTTTTTCCTTTTGCTTTAGGCAAAACTAAATCCAATGCATTGGTGGTCACCATAGTGGATGTTAGCATAAAGAAAATTAACAACAAAAAGACGATGTCTGTCATAGACGACATGTTGAATTCCGGTGATACTTTATTTCTACCTCTGATATTCATATTAAGAAGGTTCGTTTAAAAGGTCAAGGAAATCAGTTGCATTGGCTTCCATTTGGTGCACTACTTTATCTGTTTTAACAACCAAATGGTTGTAACCCATAAACGAGATAATACCTACTACTAATCCTGCAACTGTGGTTGTCATTGCAGTATAAATACCTTCTGCCAACGCACCTACTTCAATTTGCCCGCCTCCGCTAGCCATTTTA
The DNA here is from genome assembly GCF_044339515.1 of Flavobacterium sp. Classification (GTDB taxonomy): domain Bacteria; phylum Bacteroidota; class Bacteroidia; order Flavobacteriales; family Flavobacteriaceae; genus Flavobacterium. Next base: position 19,932 of record NZ_JBIIVK010000031.1, on the reverse strand, counting down.
TGAAAGGCAAGAATCATACCAATTACGGTTCCTAGGAAACCAATCATTGGGCCAGCTCCAGAGATAGTTGCAAGCATGCTCACGTTTTTCTCTAGTTTATAAATTTCCAGTTTTCCTGCATTTTCAATGGCAGTATTAATATCTTCTAAAGGTTTTCCGATTCGGGAAATTCCTTTTTCGGTTAATCGAGCAACAGGTGAATTGGTTTGAGCACATAGCATTTTGGCGGCATCTAATTTTCCGTTAAGGATATTCATTTTGATGTTATTCATAAAATTCACATCAATTTTTGAAGCGGCATTGATAGCCATTAGTCTTTCAAAATAAAGATACAAAGCGAAAAAAAGCAATAAACCCAATGTAATCATGATGAGTTGTCCCCCGATTCCACCACTAGTGATTAACTCCCAAATGGATAATGTTTTTTCTACTGGTTCATTTCCTTCAATAAAAGGGTTGTTTTCTTGCCCTGATAATAGACTATCGTTTGGTTGCATATTTTAATTAGTTTTTTTGATTGGTTAAAAGATAACGCTAAAATACTATTTTAAATTGTTTATCGTACGAAATGTTCAATAAACATGAATGTTAAAGCTCCTGCTAGGAATCCTGCAAAGGCTAGCCAAGTGATTCGTTTGAGGTACCAGATGAAATCTATTTTTTCCATTCCCATGGCGGCTACACCGGCAGCTGAACCGATAATAAGCATACTACCACCTGTTCCAGCCGAATAGGCAATAAAATGCCAGACAGGATGATCAACTTCGTAGGTGTACATTCCCATTGATGCTGCAACTAAAGGTACGTTGTCTATAACCGATGAGAGAATTCCCAAAAGAATAACAACGATGTCCATATTGGGAACAGCATTAGATAAAGACTCTGCTGCATAGCGAAGTGTTCCGGTATCTGAACCGTTAATTTGACCAAAAACCATGCTCTCTAAAGCGGCTACTCCCATTAAAATCCCTAAGAAAAAGAGGATGCTTGAAAATTCAATTTTTGTTAAGGCTTTGTGCCCGGAATAGAGATGCTTGTCTTTTTTGTTGAAATCGTCATAAGGCGTAACATATTCTGATGCTAACCAAACGAATCCGAGACTAAACATCATTCCTACGTAGGGAGGAAGTCCGGTTATCATTTTGAAGATTGGTACCAATACAATTGCTCCTAATCCAATATAAAGCATTTTTTTACTACTTAAAAACCGTTCTGATTCTTCATTGATGCCAAAAGACTTTCTTTCGGTAGTTCCTTGAAATGGTTTTAATCTTGAAGCAATAAAAAAGGGTACCACAAAACAAATTATAGCAGGGACAATTACATATTCGGATAATCCGATGGCAGTGACTTTATTATCTATCCAAAGCATAGTTGTAGTAACATCTCCTATTGGAGACCATGCTCCTCCAGCATTTGCTGCTATAACTATTAATGAAGCATACCATATTCTGTATTCCCTTTTTGGAATAAGCTTTCTCAACAAAGTAATTAATACAATGGTAGTTGTTAAATTATCTATAATGGCTGAAAGAAAAAAAGCAATTAATCCCAATGTCCATAATAGTTTTACTTTATTCGTGGTTTTAATTCTATTTTTTATTACATCAAAACCTTGGTGTAAATCAATAATTTCAACAATAGTCATTGCACCAATCAAGAAAATCAAAATCTCAGCAGTTTTTCCGAAATGATGCATTAAGTTTTCAAGAAATCCTTCGTGATTGGCTTCAGCGTCACCTATGTTAATGTTGTAAACATGATTATGACCATCAATAATTGAAAGCCATCCATTATTGAAACCAAAAGATAAAAAAGCCCACATGACAGCAGCCATTAATAGAGCCGGTACTGTTTTGTCCAATTTTAAAGGATGCTCTAAAGTGATGGACATGTAACCAATAACGAATAATAAGATGATAATAATTGCCATAGGATTATTAAGTTAATTGTTTAAGTGCAATTTCAAAAGCAGTAGCACTAATATTTGTTTTAGATGAATTTAAAGCATGCGTTTTTTCAATTGCTTTTTTGATGATTTCAGAAGTATCAAAAAAGATTGCTTCATCAGTCATTTGAACTTTCTTTTCCATAAAATAGGCAAAAACACGTGCCATACCGCAATTTGCAATAAAATCAGGGATTAAACTAACTTTCGCATCGGTTTCTTCCATGATGGAACCAAAGAAAATTTCTTTATCTGCGAACGGTACATTGGCACCGCTTGAAATCACTTCTAAACCGGAAGTAATCATTTGATCAATTTGACTTTTTTGAACCAATCGTGAGGCGGCACAAGGAGCAAAAATTTCTGCTTGGATATTCCAAATTTGTTGATTTATTGTTTCAAACGGAATCATGTTTGGGGCCACTAATTTGTTACCGTCTTTGTTGAGAAATAATCGTTTTATTTCATCAAAGGTAAAACCATCTTCGTTGATGATTCCCCCTTCACGGTCAATTATTCCGACTATTTTTGCACCCATACCGGCCAAGTAAAAGGCCGCAGCTGAACCTACATTTCCAAAACCTTGAACGACTGCTTTTTTACCTACAACGCTACCTCCATAAATATCATAATAATGACGAACAGCTTCGGCAACGCCAAAACCGGTAATCATATCGGCAACGGTATATTTTCGGTTTACATCCGGTGAAAACTTTGGATTTTCAATTACTTTGATCACACCTTGACGGAGTTGACCAATTCGGTTAATTTTGTCGGCTTCAGTAGGTTTAAAGTGACCGTTAAAAACTCCTTCTTGTGGATGCCAAACCCCACACTCTTCTGTAATTGGAATTACTTCATGAATTTCATCTACATTCAAATCGCCACCGGTTCCGTAATAACTTTTTAATAAGGGAGAAACAGCTTTATACCAACGTTGTAACACTTCTTTTTTGCGGGGATCATTTGGGTCAAAATTGATTCCTGATTTCGCTCCACCAATGGCGGGGCCGGAAACAGAGAATTTTACTTCCATGGTTTTGGCAAGCGAAAGCACTTCATTCATATCAAGTCCTTTTCGCATTCTAGTTCCGCCACCAGCGGCTCCTCCTCTCAATGAATTGATGACTGTCCATCCTTCTGCATCCGTTTCAGGGTCTTTCCAATTAAAAATTATTTCAGGTTCTTTATTCTCAAATTTTTTGAGTAATTCTTTCATTTCAGTTTGTTTGTAATGCAAATTTAATTGAACAAATTCGATTTATTTTTAATTTTTTACTAAAGTTTTCAAGAGATTTATCTACAGTATGATGGTTTGTAAACCATACCGGAACAATGGTCATTTTTTGCACCTGTTACACTGCTTAAAACATTGATTTCATTTCGCAATCGCAAAACACCTAACAGTCCAAAAATAAGTGCTTCTTTAAATTCTAAGGTTTTGGCATCTGGAACAATAATTTCCGTCGTTGGCAAATAGTCTTTCATTCTTTCTAAGAGAAAAAGATGATATGCACCACCACCGGTAACCAGCATCTTTCCTTCTTTTTTTGATAAAGCCACGGCAATTTGGATTGCTATATGTTCTACAAATGTGTGTAATTTATCCTCTATTGATATAGAAAAACAATTAATTAATGGAATAATTGTTGAATTTACAAATTCAATCCCCAATGATTTTGGGTATTTTTTTTTGTAAAAATCAATCGAATTTAATTCAACGAGCAAAGCTTGATTTACTTTTCCCGAACGAGCGATTTCTCCTTTGTCATCATAATCAAAACCTAATTGATTGGCATAAAAATTCAAAACAGTATTTACCGGAGAAATATCAAATGCTTTTCGATCTCCATTTTCTTCAAACGAAATATTAGAAAATCCTCCTAAATTTAAACAAAAATCGTAGTCTGAAAATAATAATCGATCTCCAATCGGAACTAATGGAGCTCCTTGTCCGCCCAGTTTTACATCTTGTACTCTAAAGTCACAAACAACTTTCTCACCAATAATTTTAGCAATTTCAGGTAAATTTCCAATTTGTAATGTGATACCCTTTTGAGGTTGATGCAAGATGGTGTGACCATGACTGCAAACTGCGTCAATCTCTTTGAAATGATTAATTTCAATAAATTGTTTGATTATTTTACCAACATATTTGGTGTAATCTTGATTTAGTTTTTCTAATTCTTTATAAGAAAAGTGAACTGCAATCTTTAATTTGTTTAACCATTCTGAATTGTATGGAACAGTTTGACAGATGCCGATTTTATAGGTCCAATTTCCGTTTTTATTCGAAAAATAGAGGTGAGCTAAATCTATTCCGTCGAGCGAAGTACCGCTCATGACACCAATAACGTGATATGATTCTTTAAACATGGCCTAAAATTACGAAATCGTTTGAGATTTTGACTTTAATGTACTATTTTTGCGTTCAAATTTAAGAAACAATCAAACACTATTTTTTATAATTATGGATTTTAATCTGACCGAAGAGCATTTAATGATTCAGCAAGCCGCTCGTGATTTTGCTCAACAAGAATTATTACCGGGAGTTATTGAAAGAGACGAACATTCAAAATTCCCGACTGAGCAAGTCAAAATGATGGGCGAATTAGGCTTTATGGGAATGATGGTAGATCCAAAATACGGTGGAGCAGGATTAGACAGTGTTTCGTATGTTTTGGCCATGACCGAAATTGCCAAAGTAGATGCTTCAGCAGCGGTAATTATGTCGGTAAACAATTCTTTAGTTTGTGCCGGAATGGAGAAGTATTGTTCTGAAGAACAAAAAATGAAATATTTAGTGCCCTTAGCTAAAGGTGAAGTGATTGGTGCTTTTTGTTTGTCAGAACCGGAAGCGGGAAGTGATGCAACTTCGCAAAAAACTACTGCCATCGACAAGGGTGATTATTACTTATTAAATGGAACCAAAAACTGGATAACCAACGGCGGAACTGCTTCTACTTATCTTGTTATCGCTCAAACGGATATTGAAAAAGGTCACAAAGGTATCAACGCTTTTATAGTTGAGAAAGGTTGGGCAGGTTTTGAAATTGGTCCCAAAGAAAAGAAAATGGGAATCCGCGGAAGCGACACACATTCATTAATGTTCACGGACGTGAAAGTACCCAAAGAAAACAGAATTGGAGTAGATGGATTTGGATTCAGTTTTGCCATGAATGTTTTGAACGGAGGAAGAATCGGAATTGCTTCTCAAGCTCTAGGAATTGCAACCGGAGCTTATGAATTAGCTTTGAATTATTCACAAGAACGAAAAGCGTTCGGAAAAGAAATTTTCAAACATCAAGCTATTGCTTTTAAATTAGCGGATATGTATGTAAAAATTACAGCAGCAAAATTATTAGTAATGAAAGCAGCTTGTGAAAAAGATGAAGGAAAAGACATTGCCCATTCCGGTGCGATGGCGAAATTATATGCTTCTGAAATTGCTTTAGAAGTAGCAAATGAAGCCGTTCAAATTCATGGTGGAAATGGTTACGTAGCCGAATATCATGTAGAACGAATGATGCGTGATTCTAAAATTACACAAATTTATGAAGGAACTTCTGAAATTCAACGCATAGTGATTTCGAGAGGTTTGATTTAATAATTTGAATTAATTTTAACCGCAAATTCGCAAATTTTAAAATTTAATTTGCGAATTTGCGGTTTCCTTTTACATACATTTGAAAGAAATTATTCAGATTATAACATGAAAAACATCATCATTACCGGAACGTCACGTGGCATTGGATTTGAACTGGCTTTGCAATTTGCTAATGCAGGTCATCAAGTTTTGGCAATTTCAAGGAAAACGCCCAAAGAATTAATTGAACATTCCAATATAACTTGTCTTTCCGTTGATTTATCGGAAGAATCCGGATTGAATGTAATCAAAGAATTCATTACTCATACATGGAAAAATGTAGATGTATTAATTCACAACGCGGGAAGTTTGGTTTTAAAGCCATTCTTACAATTATCACAAGCCGATTTTGAAATGGTTTACAAAGTCAATGTTTTTGCAGTGGCTAATTTAACACAGGTTTGTTTGCCTTTTATGCAAAAAGGCAGTCATGTGGTTACGATTAGTTCGATGGGTGGCGTTCAAGGCAGTTCAAAATTTGCTGGATTGGCTGCTTATTCTTCCAGCAAAGGAGCGGTGATTACGTTATCGGAATTGTTAGCAGAAGAATACAAAGAAGAAGGTATTTCGTTTAATGTATTAGCATTAGGAGCAGTACAAACCGAAATGTTACAAGAAGCTTTTCCAGGTTATCAAGCCCCACTTTCTGCCAAAGAAATGGCCGATTATATTTATGATTTTTCGTTAAACGGAAATAAGTATTATAATGGTAAAGTGTTGCAGGTAAGTTCATCCACACCGTAATTCAAATTTTTAATATATATAATATGAAAAAAGAAAACGCCATCCAGCTATTTGAAAACAAAAAAGTAAGAACACTTTGGGATGCAGAAAACGAGAAGTGGTTCTTTTCAATTATTGATGTAATTGAAGTTTTAACAGAAAGTGATCGCCCAAGAAAATATTGGAGTGATTTAAAAGCGAAGTTACAAAAAGAGGGAAGTGAAGTGTCCGATAAAATCGGACAGTTGAAAATGGTTGCTCCTGACGGGAAAATGCGAATTACAGATGTCGCTGATACAGAGCAGCTTTTTAGGCTAATTCAATCCATTCCATCTCCAAAAGCAGAACCGTTTAAGTTGTGGTTAGCACAAATTGCATCCGAACGATTAGACGAAATGCAAGATCCGGAATTAACAATTGACAGAGCGTTAGAACAATATTTACAATTCGGATATTCTGAAAATTGGATTAATCAACGTTTGAAAAGCATTGAAATTAGAAAAGAATTAACGGATGAATGGAAAAGTAGAGGAATTAAAGAAGGTCAACAATTTGCTACCTTAACCGATATTGTTAAAAGCTTGGTCGGGAAAAACCACCAAAGAATATAAAATATTGAAAGGATTAAAAAAGGAAAACCTTCGCGATAATATGACCAACACGGAATTGATTTTGAATATGTTAGCAGAAGCTTCCACTAAAGATATTTCCAAAGCATTGCATCCTGAAACGTTTGAAGACAGTAAAGAAGTGGCTAAACAAGGCGGAAATGTTGCCAATGTTGCCAGAAAAGAATTGGAAGCCAAAACCGGTAAAAAAGTTGTAACCGAATTAAATGCCAAAACATTACTCAATCAAAAAAAAGAAATTGATAAGAAATAAATGAGCGAAGTCCTCTTAAAATATCTCCCCGAACACGCAGTCGAACCGGTTTTTGAGTTAATCAAAACCAATTCCGTTCATTTAAAAATTGTAAATGAAAGGGTTACGCGTCACGGTGATTATAGAAGACATCCCTCCGGGAAACATCAAATTACGGTGAATGCTAATTTGAATAAATACCGTTTTTTAATCACGTTGGTACATGAAATTGCTCATTTGGCTGCTTTTGAAAAATATGGGCGAATGATTAAACCACATGGCAATGAATGGAAAATTACCTTTCAACGGTTGATGATTCCGTTTATTCGTCCTGAAATTTTTCCGAATTCGGTTTTGCCTTTGGTAGCGAATCATTTTAGAAATCCAACGGCCAGTAGCGATACCGATGCTCGATTGGCTTTTGCATTGAAGCAATTTGACGAACGAAAACCCGACATTCATTTTATACATGAAGTGCCTTCCGGCAGTTTTTTTAGAATTAAAAACGGAAGAGTTTTTCAAAAAAAAGGTTTACGTGTCAAACGCTATGAATGTTTGGAAGTAAAAACCGGAAAATTATATTTGTTTAATGCGAATGCTGAGGTGGAGATTATTCCGGGTTGATTAACGATTTAAGTATAACGATTTATGATTTTAGAATTGCTTAAAAACAAACCTTATTTTTTATTGCTTTTAGCTGCAATTTCATTTTTGATTTTGTCTTTTATAGTAAATAAAAAGGAAACATTGGATTTTAATGTTCATGATACTTATTATGTAATTACTTTTCAGCATGCTTATATTTTATTGTGTTTGATATTTTTCATTACAGGATTGATATACTTCATTTTTAATTTTTTTGAAATTCAATTCATTTCAATTCTTTCCTTAATTCATGTCTATGGTTCGTTGATTTTTTTAGGAGTGTTTTTCTATTATTTAGGTAAAATAAATTCATCTTCCATTTTTGATTCTATTGATTATAATTTAAGAACTATAATTTCATTATTAATTTTTGCAGGCTTACAATTGTTATTTGTTTTCAATATCTTACTTAAATTGAGCTCATTTTTTTTAAAGTCAACATCCAAATAGAAATAACTCTTTATCTTTACATCCTATTAATTCATCGAATGAAATAAACATTTAAAAGAATGTAATTGAATACCCTATATTTTCACAAATACATTTGCAGAAAAAAATAAAATGAACAAAAATTATTACGCAATAGTAATGGCCGGTGGAGTGGGTTCACGGTTTTGGCCGGTAAGCACAACCGATTTTCCAAAGCAATTTCACGATATGTTAGGGTCAGGGGAAACGTTGATTCAAAAAACGTTCAGCCGATTGTCAAAATTAATACCGGCAGAAAACATTTTGATTTTAACCAATGTAAAGTACAATGATTTGGTTCTTACTCAATTGCCGATGGTGAAACAAGAACAAGTTTTATTGGAACCGGCTATGCGAAATACCGCTCCGTGCATTTTATATGCTTCGCTAAAAATTCAAAAAATGAATCCCAATGCTTTGATGGTCGTGGCTCCAAGCGATCATTGGATAGAAGATGAAACCGCTTTTATATCAAATTTGCAACAATGTTTTGATTATTGTCAGCACGAAAATGCATTGATGACGTTAGGTATTCAACCTACATTTCCAAATACCGGTTTTGGTTATATTGAATTTGATAAAACCGATTCAAATCCCATAAAAAAAGTAAATCAATTTAGAGAAAAACCTGATTATGAAACGGCAAAATCTTTTCTGGAAAGTGGTAATTTCCTGTGGAATGGCGGCATTTTCATTTGGTCTGTCAAATCAATAACAGAGGCTTTTTCTACTTTTCAACCTCAAATGAATCAATTGTTTTTAGAAGGTTTTGAAAAGTATAACACAGAAGCAGAAATTGATTTCATTCATCAAAATTATGCTTCAGCAGAAAATATTTCAATTGACTATGCCATCTTAGAGAAGGCTAAAAATGTATATGTTCTACCTGCCAATTTTGATTGGAATGATTTAGGGACTTGGGGTTCTTTGCATGAAAAATTAGATAAAGATGAACAGAATAATGCCATCGTCAATGCTACAGTAGTCTTAGAAAATGCCTCAAATAATATTATCCGAACAGAGGGAAAAAAGTTAGTGATTATTGATGGTTTAAATGATTACATTGTTGTTGATCAGGGAAATGTATTGTTAGTTTATCCCAAAGGGAAAGAACAGGATATTAAGCAGATTGTTTCTAGATTGAATTTTTAAAATAGATGACATTTTATAAATTATTTTTGGAAGAGTAATATTATTATTTTTAATTTTTAAATTAGGAACTATGCTTTTTTTAGTTGGAATAGATTTTACTTTACCACTCAAAAATCCGGTATTATTGTTTTCTTTAATACTGTTCATCATTTTATTTGCTCCGATTGTTTTAAATAAATTACGAATTCCTCATCTAATCGGATTGATTATTGCCGGTGCTCTCATTGGACCAAATGGTTTTAATCTTATTGCTCGCGATATGAGCATTATTTTATTTGGAACGGTTGGTTTACAATATATTATGTTCTTGGCCGGATTAGAAATTGATTTGGCGGAGTTCAAAAAAAATAGCTCAAAGAGTTTAGTTTTTGGATTGTTGACATTTTCAATTCCAATGATTTTAGGGACTGTCGTGAGTCTTTATATCTTGCATTTTTCAATTGCCACTTCAATTTTATTAGCGAGTATGTTTGCTTCGCATACATTAATTGCTTACCCCTTAGTCAGTAAGTTAGGTATTGCTAAAAACAGAGCAGTTACAGTAGCCGTGGGAGGAACAATGATTACTGACACCCTTGCACTTTTGGTTTTAGCAGTAATTGCCGGAATGCAAACAGGAGAAATTAATCAGGAGTTTTGGATAAGGTTAGGCCTTTCTGTTATTGCTTTCGGACTGGTTGTTATGCTTCTCTTTCCTATTATTGGTAGGTGGTTTTTTAAACGATTTGATGATAATATTTCTCAATATATATTCGTTTTGGCGATGGTTTTTTTGGGCTGTACGCTAGCCGAGTTGGCAGGAATTGAGGCGATTATTGGTGCTTTCCTAGCCGGATTAGCATTGAATCGACTTATTCCCCATACTTCGCCATTGATGAATCGAATAGAATTTGTAGGGAATGCACTTTTTATTCCTTTTTTTTTGATTGGAGTCGGAATGCTCATTGATTACAAAGCATTTATCAAAGATTGGGATACCTTGCAAGTTGCTGCAATTATGACTGTTGTGGCAATCATTGGAAAATACCTACCTGCCTTAATTACACAAAAATTATTTGGTTATACAAAAAATGAAAGAAAGCTGATTTTTGGTTTAAGTAATGCTCAAGCCGCTGCAACACTAGCTGCTGTTTTGGTTGGATTCAATATTATTGTAGATTATAAAAGCGTGACTGTATACAATGAAATTCACCTAAAAAACAACAAACTTACAACCGAAAATCTCTCGGAATTGGTTTTTAAAGATTTTAGAAAAGGTGATTTTCCAAAAGTTGGAAGCGAAGCTTATGTAGCAGATGTTCCTGCTAATGGATTATATAAGTTAACAGATAAAACGGAAATGTCTTTCAACCAAGGTCGTTTGGCTGATATACGAATGCCAAATCGTTTGTTAAATGAAAATGTACTTAACGGAACCATTTTGATGATTCTTGTTACTTGTACAATCGCTTCTTTTGTGGCTCAGAAAGGAGCTTATAACATTGCATTAATGGAAGACGACTCCGATGAACAAGAAGAGGGCAATCCTATCGAAGGGGATGAGCGTATTTTGATTCCGATGAAAAATATTGACACAGTTGAAGAACTGATTCAATTGGCTGTAACCATTAAATCAAAGAAAAATAAAACAGGATTGTTTGCTTTGAATGTAATAAATAACAATTCGTCCTCATTATCTAAAGAATCTAAAGCAAAAAAAATTGTAGACAAAGCTGCAGTTGTCGCCTCTGCCACGGATAATCGCCTAAATATGTTAATGCGATATGATTTGAATATTTTAAACGGAATCACGAGTGTAGTTAGGGAACAAAAAATTTCAGATATTATTTTAGGACAAACAGAAAGTTTAGGTTCAAACGATACAATGTATGGCCCGTTAACTGATGGTGTTTTGAATAAATGCAACGCAACTACATTTATTTATAAGTCTGTTCAACCCATTTCAACTATAAAAAGATACATCGTTGTGATTCCGGAAAGAGCAGAACGAGAAATCGGATTTCCTTTTTGGCTTTTAAAAATATGGAATTTAGGAAAAAATACCGGTGCAAAAATTGTTTTTTATGGGAGTGAAACTACAATTAATTTCATCAAAGATATTCATGCAAAACACCCTGTAGATGCTGGTTTTAATGTGTTTTCTGATTGGGATGACTTTTTAATCTTGTCCAGAAACATTGTGAAAGATGATGCACTAGTTGTAGTTATGAGTAGAAAACCAAATTTGTCATTTAATACAAATATGATTCAGATCCCAACCTACATGAACAAATATTTTAACAAAAATAATGTGATTTTAATTTATCCATTGCAACTGGGAATTGAAGGAAATTCTAAAATTGACTTGCGAGATCCGGGAGCCTTTGACACTTTTACAGAGAATTTAGAACGCCTTGACGACGTGGCAAAAATGATAGGAAAATTGTTTAAGAAAAAATAAATTCTTTTATTCTCCCTTATTCTGTGCTTTTCTGATTTTTTTGAACAAATTGGAGGAATACACAAAATCAACAATGGCTTCGTTGTCTGTTTTGAAAATGTCTTTTTTTGTGCCTTCCCAAGCTAAAATACCTTCTTTGAGGAAAATGATTCTTTCGCCAATTTCCATCACAGAATTCATGTCGTGGGTATTAATAACGGTTGTAATATCGTATTCTTCTGTAATTTCTTTTATTAAATTATCAATAACAATCGCTGTTTTTGGATCAAGTCCTGAGTTAGGTTCATCACAAAATAAATATTTAGGTTTGTTCACAATTGCTCTGGCAATCGCAACCCTTTTTTGCATTCCACCCGAAATTTCAGAAGGTTTCTTTTTATGAGCATCAATTAAATTCACTCTTTTCAAAACAAAATCCACTCGTTCTTGAATTTCTTTTGGAGTTTGATTTGTAAACATTTTCAACGGAAAACCAACATTTTCCTCTACAGTCATGCTGTCAAATAATGCACTTCCTTGAAAAACCATTCCGATTTCTGTTCGTAAAGCTCTTTTTTCATCGGCGGTTAATTCGGAATAAATTCTTCCGTCAAACGAAATTGTCCCCGAATCCGGCGAATGGATGCCTAACAAAGTTTTGAGTAAAACGGTTTTTCCTGAACCACTTTGACCAATGATTAAGTTGGTTTTTCCGGTTTCAAAGACGGAGGAAATACCTTTTAAAACTTTTGTTTCGCCAAATGATTTTTCTATGTCTTTAATTTCTATCATTTGCTCAGCAATAATTGGGTTAGAATGTAATTGGCCAAAATAATTGCTACCGATGACCATACAAAAGAAACGGTACTAGCTTTACCTACTTCCAATGCTCCACCTTTCATGTAATAGCCGTGATAGGAGGGAATTGTTGCTAAAATTATTGCAAAAACCATCGTTTTGATAAATGCATAAGTAATATGAAAAGGAATAAACTCTGTTTGCAATCCCATGATAAATTCGTCACTTGATGTAAAACCACCATAAACACCTGCCATCCAACCACCTAAAATCCCTAGGAACATACTTATTCCAATGACAAAAGGGTATAAAAGTAAAGCGATAATCTTTGGAAAAACCAAGTAGTTCAAAGAGTTTACACCCATTACTTCCAACGCATCTATTTGTTCTGTAACCCTCATGGTTCCGATACTTGAAGTGATAAACGAACCCATTTTTCCCGCCATAATGATGGAAATAAAAGTGGGTGCAAATTCTAAAATAACTGACTGTCTGGTAGCAAAACCAATGAGGTATTTCGGAATTAACGGATTAGTAAGGTTTAATGCGGTTTGAATAGAAACCACACCTCCTACGAAAAAGGAGATGAATGCCACAATTCCCAAAGAGCCTATGATTAAATCATCGATTTCTTTAAAAATTAAGTTCTTCATCGCACTCCATTTAAGGGGTTTGTTGAAGACTTCTTTGAGCATCAGGAAATACTTTCCGATATGTGTAAGCATTTTTAGCATGAAGCAAAAATAGGAAAAAGTTTCGGTTTTGAGTTTTAGAATCTCCGTTTTATAAAAACAGTTTTATAAATAAAAATATACCTTACAAAATTTTTTCTTTTATCTTTTTCCAGCGATAATTCCTGATGAATTTTGCTTGTTCTGAAGTGACCAATAATGGTTTTTTTGCTGATTTTGCTTTCCAAAAACCTTGAATATAATCAAAATACAGAAAAGGCTTTTTCTTTAGCAAAGCTAGTTTTAACGAAGCAATTGCGGTTATCCAAAAACCATAACCCAAACTGTAAAACGCTTCGCCTTGTTTAAAACGTGCGGCTTGATTGTAATTTGCTCCTGTGGGTTTGAGGTGTTTGACGCGTAGTGAATTATCTGTAACAACTTTCCAATTGTAAAATTTACAAAGTAATTCGTCTACAGTGTCCCAACCCATTTCGGGTTTTAATCCGCCAATTTGGTTGAAAGTGTCTTTTCTATAGGCTTTTATTGCTCCGCGAATATGGTCTTTGTTAGTTAGGTTTTCGAGAATCCATTCGCCATTTTTTTTAATGTAACAAAATCCACCGGCCATTCCAATTTGATTGTCCGATTGAAAATGGTTGCTGATTGTTTCAAAATAATGGGGTGGAAAAATCAAATCGGCATCTGCTTTTACAATAAAATCATAGTTGTCATCAATTGTTTCTAATCCTTTGTTAAAGGCTTGAATTACTTTGCTTCCGGGAAGATGAATGGCTTGGGAAGTTTTGTTTACCAAAGTAATAAATGAATGTTTTTCAGTAAACAATTGTATAATTTCAGCTGTTTTATCGGTTGAGCCATCATTTACCACTACTACTTTAGAAGGCAAAACCGTTTGTTCCACAAGCGACTGTAAAGTGAGTGAAATAAATTTTTCTTCGTTATAGGTGGGTATGATGATATAATACTTCATTTTGAAAACTCCAATTTTTGAAATTGAATTTTGAAATTGATATTGTTATTGACGAACAGCATAAACCAAATAATACCTATTTGTAAAATAACGTAATATCGGTCTAAAACCAATTTTGTTAGTAGGATGAGTAAACTTCAAACTATCCACAATTTTAAATCCAGTTTTTTCTAACAGCCAATCGAGTTGCCAATCTTCAAATTCGTGATAATGACGGTCCCACGAATCTGTTTTGCTGCGGTAGGCCGGTGAAAACCATAAACGCATGGGAATGGAAATAAACACTTTGTCTGATTTTATGTTTTGCAAAACTGTGAACGGATTGAGTAAATGTTCAAATATTTCAAAGGCAGTAACTGCAGTATACTCTTCTTTTTTCAAACCGGATTGATCAAAATCTAAATCTTCACCGGCAGTATTTTTTACTGAATAGCCATTTTCTTTCATGATGGAGGAAAACGGATTTTCAACCCCTAAATCCAGAATAGTTTCTGACTTTTCAAGGTGTTTTTCCAGAAATTCAAGCGTGATTTTGAATCGTTTGTTGGGAAATGTTTTTTCGTACATGGTTTGGTTTTCGTGACACAAATGTACTAAATTATTTGATGTTGGCACGAAATAGCCCTGATTGAAGAGGAAAGCCCGGAACTCAAAAAATGAGTTTTTTTGTGGGAGGCAAAGCGACCATGGGAGCTCTTGAAAACCACCTAAAAAAACCATTTTTTGAGTGAGGACTTGAAACGAAAAGCAGGATTAGCTCCTAAATATTACATTCTATAGACAATTGCATTTATATTCATTCCGGCACCAACCGAGGCAAAAATTATAACATCACCTTTATGTAATTCTTGATTTTTAACTTTTCCTTTAAGAATGGAATCAAATAAAGTTGGAACGGTTGCCACACTAGAATTACCTAATTTATGAATACTCATGGGCATGATGCCTTCGGGAGGTGTTTGTTTAAAATGTTTGTAAAAGCGTTGAATGATGGCTTCATCCATTTTTTCATTGGCTTGGTGAATCAACACTTTTTTGACTTCTTGAATGGGAATTCCACTTTTTTCAAGACAAGAAACCATTGCTTTTGGTACTTGGCTTAACGCAAATTCATAGATTTTTCTACCGTGCATTTTGATATATCGAACATCGGGGTCGTGTGTTTTGTTGAAAGAATCGCCAAAAAATAAATAATAGGCTTCATCAAAGGTAAATGTGGCTGTTTCGTGGGCTAAAATACCGCCTTCGTCTTCTGTTGCTTCTATAATTGTTGCACCGGCACCATCAGAATAAATCATTGAATCTCGATCGTGCATATCTACTACTCGCGATAATGTTTCAGCTCCAATGACCAAACATTTTTTGGCCATTCCTGCTTTGATGAACGCTTGTGCTTGAATGACTCCTTCCACCCAACCCGGGCATCCAAAAAGCATATCATAGGCCACACATTTTGGGTTTTTGATACGTAAATTAAATTTAACTCGTGAAGCTAAACTTGGTAATAAATCAGTTTGTATAGCTCCTTTTTTTACATCACCAAAATTATGTGCAAAAATGATGTAATCTAATGTTTCAGGGTCAATTTTGGCATCTTCAATGGCTTTTTTGGCAGCAATGGTTGCAATATCAGAAGTGTTTAAATCATCTGTTACATAACGTCTTTCTTCAATACCGGTAATGTCACGAAATTTTTCGGCAATCACTTCATTGGGTTGCGGAAAGGGACTCCCGTCATCATTCAGAAAAACGTGTTTAGCAAAATCGATGTTGGTTACTACTTCGGTTGGAATGTAACTACCTGAACCGGTTATTTTGATATTCATAATTTAAAGGTCATATTCTTAACGAAATTATCAATAATTGTCTGTTTAATTTCAATAGTTAGCAACAAATACTATAGATTTGTGAATTATTTAAAATTATATATTGAAAATTAAATAACTCGCATTTTTTAGCCTTTTTTCTGAGCGATTTTTATCTGCATCACGGTAGCAATGTTTAAGGCTTGGGTTTTTATTTTCTCTGCATTTGTTCCACTAAAATTTTCATCAACAGCATGGTTAAATTGGTTCAACCAAATTTGAAATAACTCAGGGGATAAATATTCTTTTTCATTTACATCCAAATGAATCTGCGTTAGGTTATTGGTGTAACCACCCGTTCCTAAAATGGCTTGTGACCAAAAAGTAACTAAGATGGGCAAGTGTTCTTCTAACTTAATTTTGACCACATCGGTAAAAATGTAACTGATTTTTGGGTCGGACAAGAGTTTTTTGTAGAATTCATCTACAAGAAGGTATAAATCGTCTTAGGATAGGATATCTTTCATTTCTGACTATGATTGGAATACAAAGTTACTTGAATGAAACATTAATAATTTGATTTATATAATATTTATGAAAAGAAAAAGGTTTCAAAATTAATTTGAAACCTTAAACTATTTACTTAGGACTAATCACTAATGACTTAGGACTAATCACTTTTTTACATATATGCTTCAATCGGAGCACAGCTACATACTAAATTTCTATCGCCATACGCTTCATCAACACGACGAACAGTGGGCCAAAATTTGTTTTCGGCAATATAGTCCAACGGAAAAGCGGCTTGTTCTCTTGTATAAGGGAAAGTCCAGGAATCTGAAGTTACCATAGCTAAAGTGTGAGGAGCGTTTCGCAAAATATTGTTGGCGTCGTCTTTTGTAGAAGTTTCAATTTCTTTACGAATTGAAATCAACGCATCACAAAAACGATCTAACTCAGCTAAATCTTCCGATTCGGTGGGTTCTACCATTAACGTTCCGGCAACCGGGAAGGAAACTGTTGGAGCATGGAAACCATAATCCATCAAACGTTTGGCAATATCGGTTACTTTGATACCTTTTTCTTCAAAAGCTCTGCAATCTAAAATCATTTCGTGAGCCGCTCTTCCCATTTCTCCTGAGTATAAAATGGGGTAGTGGGCTTCTAAACGAGCTTTCATATAGTTGGCATTTAAAATGGCATATTGCGTAGCATTTTTTAAACCTTCGGCACCCAACATCGTGATGTAGCCATATGAAATCAAACAAACCAAAGCAGAACCAAACGGAGCTGATGAAATTGCTGTTATCGCTTGACTTCCTCCGGTTGGAATGATAGGATTGGTAGGTAAAAACGGCACCAATTTTTCGTTCACACAAATGGGGCCAACTCCTGGTCCGCCGCCACCGTGAGGAATGGCAAATGTTTTATGTAAATTCAAGTGACAAACATCCGCTCCAATAGTGGCCGGATTTGTCAAACCAACTTGTGCATTCATGTTGGCACCATCCATATAAACCAAACCGCCATTATCGTGGATGATTTTGGTGATTTCGCAAATGGCACTTTCAAAAACACCATGCGTGGAAGGATATGTCACCATCAAGCATGATAAATTAGCTGCATGTTGAATGGCTTTTGCTCTTAAATCTTCAATATCGATATTTCCGTTATCCATGGTTTTGGTAACGATAATTTCCATGCCTGCCATGGCAGCAGAAGCCGGATTGGTTCCGTGTGCAGAAGCCGGAATCAAACATACATTTCTGTGGTTATCGCCTCTGGAAAGATGATAAGCTCTAATTGCCATTAAACCGGCATATTCACCTTGTGCACCTGAATTGGGTTGCAGAGTTGTACCTTGAAAACCGGTTACCACATTCAATTGATGCTCTAATTTTTTCAACATGATTTGATAGCCTTCTGCTTGTTCAATTGGGGCAAAAGGATGAATGCTGTTCCAATTGGCCATCGATAAAGGCAACATTTCGGCAGCAGCGTTTAATTTCATGGTACAAGAACCTAACGAAATCATCGAATGATTTAACGATAAATCTTTGCGTTCTAATTTTTTGATATACCGCATTAATTGCGATTCTGAATGATGATTGTTGAAAACGTCGTGTTGCAAGAATGTAGATTTTCTTACTAAGTTTTCAGGTACCATTGATTCATTGGCTAATTGACTAATTGGCACATTTTCTTTACCAACTGCTTCCGCAAAAATGGAAATAATTTGGTTGATATGTTTGATTGAAGTGGTTTCGTTTAAAGAAATTGAAATCGTTTCGGCATCAACATAAAAGAAATTCACTTCATTTTTTTCGGCAATGGCTTTTACTTTTTGAGCATCTGCTTTCACCAAAATTGTATCAAAAAATGAGGTATTTAATTGATAAACGCCTAATTTGTTTAAGGCATCTGCTAAAGTTACAGCTGAAGCGTGCACTTTATTAGCAATATATTTCAATCCATTTGGACCATGAAATACCGCATACATTCCAGCCATAACAGCTAATAATACTTGAGCTGTACAAATGTTTGAAGTTGCTTTTTCACGTTTGATGTGTTGTTCGCGTGTGCCCAAAGCCATACGCAAAGCTCTGTTTCCATTAACATCAATGGAAACCCCGATAATTCTTCCCGGCATTGAGCGTTTGTATTCTTCTTTGGTGGCAAAGAAAGCAGCGTGTGGACCGCCATAACCCATTGGAATTCCAAAACGTTGCGTGGTTCCTATTACAACCGAAGCACCCATTTCTCCTGGAGGGGTTAATTTGGCTAATGATAAAATATCGGCAGCAACGGCAACTTTAATTTCATTTTCAGCCGCTTTTGCGATAAAAGCTGAATAGTCATTTACTTGACCAAATTTTCCGGGATATTGAAGAATAGCACCAAAAAATTCTGCAGAAAAATCAAACGTTTCATGATTTCCAACTACTAATTCAATTTTCAATGGAGTTGCTCTTGTTTGAAGAACCGAAAGTGTTTGTGGTAAAATTTCCTCAGAAACGAAGAATTTGTTTACGTTGTTTTTCTTTTGATCACGCGTTCTGACATCTAAAAGAAGAGCCATCGCTTCTGCAGCAGCTGTACCTTCGTCAAGTAGAGATGCATTGGCAATTTCCATTCCGGATAATTCGATAACAGTAGTTTGAAAATTTAAAATAGCTTCTAAGCGGCCTTGAGCAATTTCAGCTTGATAAGGTGTGTAAGCCGTGTACCAACCCGGATTTTCAAAAATATTTCGTTGAATAACAGCAGGAACAATAGTGGGATGGTAGCCTAATCCGATGTAGGTTTTGAATACTTTATTTTTTTTGCCTAATTCCTGAATGTGATTCAAATATTCATATTCAGTTAGAGCCGGTTCTAAATCCAAGTCTTTTTTTAAACGAATATCATCCGGAATAGTTTCGTAGATGAGTTGTTCAAAATTTTCAACGCCAATGGTTTTAAACATGTAATTTAAGTCGCTCTCACGTGGACCTAAATGGCGTAAAGCAAATGCATCTGTTTTCATGTAATTTCTTGAAGTAAATAGGTGTTGTTTTAAACATACAAAAGTAATTATTACTATTTTAATTATTCGTTAAACAACGACTAATATTTTTAGAATTTTTCAACCAAAAAGATAGTTTATCAACAAATTTTTATGTTTTAATAATTTGGATTCAATGTTGTCCGATAAAAAATAAATAAAAAAGAAGCCAAATTAATGGCTTCTTAAAACTTATCGTAATTTAGAGTTGCAAAACAAAAAAAACGATGAGTAAAAGTAGTTATTTTTCTAGTAAAT
>NZ_JBIIVK010000082.1:0-8703 GCF_044339515.1 Flavobacterium sp. | reverse complement strand
CTTTAAAATGAAGTCTACAAGCTTCTTCACTTCCAAAATTTGCCGTAAAACTGAATAAATTCATCGCTTTTTTTTATCAAATATAAGGCTTTTTATTTAATTATGGGTAATTGCGGACAATCAATTAAAATTTTAACGTCTTTACAAAATATTTCTTAATGAAATGATAAAGTAATTGTTCCTATAAATCCAATACTTAATTTTGAAAAATGATTTTAAAGAGGCCTTATCCTACCGTATTTCTACTTTTATCTTTCAGTTTATTTGGAACATTTAAACTATTTGGACAAAAAGGAACAACTGCCTTGCGAATTAATGAATCTGTTTCAATAGATGGAAAGCTTGATGAAACCATTTGGGCGAAAGCTCGTCTTGCGAATGAATTTATAATGCTTGAACCTGAAAATGGTGTCCCGGAATCACCCGAAAGAAAATCGGAAGTTAAAATTCTTTATGATGACGATGCTATTTATGTTGGAGCAATTTTATATGACAATGAACCTTCCAAAATAGAAAAAGAAATTACTCAACGGGATGATTTTGGAACAGCCGATCATTTTGGTATTTTCATTAACGGTTTCAACGACGGTCAGCAAGATTTTCGTTTTTTTGTCTCCGCTTCCGGTGTTCAAATGGATTGTTTGGCAACAGAAAACGGTGAAGATTTCTCATGGGATGCCATTTGGAATAGTGAAGTAAAAATCACCGACTTTGGGTGGGTAGTTGAAATGGAAATACCGTATGCTGCACTTCGCTTCTCGGATGACAAAATTCAAACATGGGGAGTTAATTTCTTCAGAGAAATTCGTCGATTCCGACAAAAAGCAACTTGGAGTAAAGTAGATAGAGCCATTGGTTCTTTTATTAATCAAGCCGGAATTTTAGACGGTATTGAAAACATCAAAACACCCACCCGATTATTTCTGATTCCTTATACTTCGGGATATATCGAATCAAACAATAACGGTACCGAAAGCACTTTTAAAGCCGGGATGGACATTAAATACGGCATCAATGATTCTTTTACGTTGGATGCGATTTTGGTTCCCGATTTTGGACAAACTGCTTTTGATAATGTAGAATTAAACTTAGGTCCATTTGAACAACAATTCAATGAAAACAGACCTTTTTTTACCGAAGGAACAGATTTGTTCTCCAAAGGAAATTTGGTTTATTCAAGAAGAATAGGTGGACCGCCGTCTGCATCACCCACCACGAGTGAAAACGAAACCGTTGAAACGTATCCAAATACTGTTAATCTTTTGAACGCTTTGAAAGTTTCAGGAAGGACTTCTGAAGGTTTAGGAATTGGTTTTTTAAATGCTATTACTGAAAAAACCTATGCTCGTATTCGAAACAACGACACGAATGAAATTCGAGAAGAATTGGTAGAGCCTTTGTCCAATTATAACATATTGGTTTTTGATCAACGATTCAATCAAAATTCTTCTGTTTCTTTTATCAACACGAACGTCACACGATTTGGTGATTTTAGAGATGCCAATGTAACCGGCATTGTGTATGATATTAATTCCAAAGGAAATAAATACAATATTTCCGGCGATTTAAAAATGAGTAGTATTTATGATGATGAAAAAGGAAATGGCTATTCAACGTATATTAATTTTGGTAAAACGTATGGAAAATACCGCTATTCTGTAGCTTCGCAATATGTCTCCAAAGAATTTGATATCAACGATTTAGGAATAAACTTTATAACCAATTATCACAATTTTGCTGCAAATTTTAATTATCGGATTTTGAATCCAACCAAACGATATAATTCCTTTAGACTAAATGCCAATTACTATTTAGAACTTGAAAATACCACCGGAAAAGCACAGGATCATTGGATCAATATGAATATCAATTCCAGCACTTTAAAAAATGATTTTATTGGTTATGGCTTTTTAGTAAGTCCGTTTGTAACCTATAATTTTTATGAATCCAGAGTTCCCGGAAGACCATTAGCTTTTCCGGCTAGTGGCAATGCTTGGATTTATTTCTCATCCAATTATAACCGAAAATTTGCGTTGGATGTTGAACCATCTGTCCGAATCTTTGATCAGGAAAACCGATTAAATTATGGTTTATTTGTAAGTCCGAGGTATCGATTTAATGACAAATTAACGTTGATTTATTCCACCAATTATAATCGCCAAAACAGCGATATTGGATGGGTAGATTTCTCAGAAAATGACATTATTTTGGCTGAGAGAAATCGAACAACATTAACCAATTCCATTTCCGGAAAATATGCCATCAACAACAAAATGACATTGAATTTAACCACCCGACATTATTGGTCATTTGCAGAAAATGTTCAGTTTCACAACTTGTTGGAGGATGGAACTTTTACGACAAACAACAATTACACAAGCAATAAAGACGCTAATTTTAATTTGTGGAATTTTGATTTGTCCTATTCGTGGTGGTTTGCTCCGGGAAGTCAAATAACAGCTTTGTATCGAAACAATGCTCAAAACTTTTCCAACGAAATTAATAAAAGTTTTGGATCAAACGTTGGCAATGTTTTTGAAGATAATTTAAATCATGTTTTTTCGGTGAGTTTACGCTATTTTATTGATTATAACAAAGCTAAAAATTGGTTTAAAAAAGTGTAAATCTCGCTTCAGCAATGACGTATTTCATTATCTTTGCTACAAAATTTTTCCTATGAACAAGAAAGTTATCCTAATGATTTTAGACGGATGGGGACATTCTCCCGATCCTAAAGTTTCTGCTATTGACAATGCCAACACACCGTTTATTGATTCGTTATACAAAAATTATCCTAATGCGGAATTGAGAACAGACGGTTTAAATGTAGGACTTCCGGAAGGTCAAATGGGAAATTCAGAAGTAGGTCATATGAATTTAGGAGCCGGAAGAATTATTTATCAAGAACTTACACGTATTAATTTGGCTGTTCAAAACAAGACCTTGAACAACGAAAAAGTACTGCAAGACGCTTTTCACTATGCAAAAGAAAACCATAAAGATATCCATTTTTTAGGATTGGTTTCTGACGGCGGAGTACATTCGCACATTGATCACGTAAAAGGTTTGGTGGATGCCACACAAGATTTTGGCTTACAAAACGTTTATATACATGCGTTTACCGATGGCCGTGATGTGGATCCAAAATCAGGCGTTCGATTTATATCAGAATTAGAAAATTACTGTAAAAACACTTCGGCTAAATTAGCTTCTGTTATTGGTCGCTATTATGCAATGGATAGAGACAGAAGATGGGAAAGAGTAAAGTTAGCTTATGATTTATTGGTAAATGGTGTTGGAACATATTCTACCAATGCAATTGATTCGTTACAAGACAATTACGCCAAAGACATTACAGATGAATTTATTCAGCCTATTGTGATGGTTGATGAAAATGATAAACCATTAACCACTATTAAAAACGGAGATGTTGTTATTTTCTTCAATTTTAGAACCGATAGAGGAAGACAATTAACAGAAGTTTTAACCCAATTTGATTGTCATGAACAAAATATGCATCAATTGGATTTGTATTATGTAACGTTGACTAATTATGATGAAACGTATAAAAACATCAAAGTAATTTACAATAAAGATAACATCACTGAAACATTAGGAGAAGTGTTGGAAAGAAACCATAAAAAGCAAATCCGAATTGCGGAGACAGAGAAATATCCGCACGTAACATTCTTTTTTTCCGGTGGTCGCGAAGAACCTTTTGAAGGCGAAACTCGCATCTTAAGAAACTCTCCAAAAGTAGCCACTTATGATTTGAAACCTGAAATGAGTGCCTTTGAATTAAAAGATGCCTTAGTGGAAGAACTCAAAAAAGGAGAAGTTGATTTTGTTTGTTTAAATTTTGCTAACGGCGATATGGTGGGACACACCGGTGTAATGGAAGCCGCTATTAAAGCGTGTGAAGCAGTGGATGTTTGTGTAAAAGAAGTGATTGATACTGCTTTGGCAAATGATTATACCACTATCGTTATTGCCGATCACGGTAATTGTGAAACCATGATTAATCCGGATGGTTCACCTAACACAGCTCACACTACCAACCCGGTTCCAGTGATTTTGGTAGATAAAGAATTAAAGACAATTCACAATGGTGTATTAGGAGATATTGCACCAACCATTTTAACCCTCATGGGAATTGAACAACCGAAAGCCATGACAAGGCATTCTTTACTATAGAATATATTGAAATCGATTTATAAATTTTTCTTTCTAATTTGGATTTTTACTGTCCAAAACTCCTTCGCTCAAGGTGGAGCACCGTCGTGTGCACAATTTCAAGCTAATTTTGAAGCGTATCAATCGTGTGCTACAAGTATTCCATTTCAGAATTCTGTTGGTGGCAATGGTGAAAATTTTAACACTACTTGTATAGAGCAAAATTTTCAAGGTCCTACGTGGTTTTTTATTAAAATTCAAACCCCTGGAAATATTGTTTTGCAAATCAATCAAGTAGGAAATAATGGAGCAGGAACTGACGTTGACTTTGTTCTTTGGGGACCATTTAATGACCTATCCAATGTTTGTAGTCAATTAAATACATCTGTTGAAGTAGATTGTAGTTGGTTGCCTGACAGTGTTGAAATTGTTACTATTCCCAATGGTCAAGTAGGAGAATTATATGTTTTGTTGATTGATAATTATTCCAATGTGCCGGGAGAAATTACTATTACTCAAATTGGCGGTACAGGAAGTTCGGATTGTAGCTTTTTATCATCAGTAGATATTACCGATGAAGCCGGAAACGAAATTACCCAAACCGACTACTGTAAACCGGAAACAAAAAGTATAACCGCTACCATTGATGTGACTGATTTTGATGGAAATCCATCCGATTTACGGTTTAACTATTCTTGGTATCGCAATGGCGTATTGCTTACTACGATAACAAACAGCACGGCAAGCACTAATACTTTGGCAAACATAGCTGAGTCAGGAACTTATAAGGTAGAAACAACGGCTTATGACAGTACCGACCCAACCGTTGACCTGACTAACTTACCGATTAGTGAAGATGAAATAGAGTTGAAATTTTTTATTTTACCTGATGTTTCAATTCAAAACACCACAACAAATTGTTTGAGTGCTAATCCAATTCTGCAAAGCACTGTTTTGAATCAAAACCAATTTGATTCCTTTGTTGATAATCCAATTTATCAATGGTATAGAAATGATGTAGCTATTTTTGGTATTTCGAACGATAGTTTTTCGCCTTTTCAACCCGGAAAATATACTTTAGGAATAAAAAATGGTGCGTGTAACGAAGTTATTTCCAACTCAATTTTTATTTATGACACTCCACAAGTAACTATTTTAGATACTACTACAATTTGTGACAATGATAGCTATACCATAACATCTTCCATTGCAAATAGTGGAAATTTGAATAACTTGACGTATCAATGGTACCAAGACAATAATCCCATTGCAGGTGCAAACGCACCAACATTATTAGTTTCTACTGCTATCCAAGCAAACAATTCTACTGCCAATTATTTTTTGGAAGTAACGGAGGAAGGAATTTGCGTGGGAGATTCTAATACTGTTTCTATTCAGATAAATGCTGTTCCGGTGCTTAATCCAAATCCGGTTATTATGGAACAATGTGATTATATTACGCCAAATAACGACGGAATTGCAACAACCAATTTAACAACAGCATATAACGAAATCACCAACAATGTAGCGGGTTTAACCTTGTTTTATTTTCTAGACAGTGGTTTAACACAACCTATTTTAAATCCAGAAACTTTTGTTAATACTACTTCAAATCAAACCATTTATGTGATTGCCGTCAATGAAAGTGTCACACCAAATTGCACCTCAACTTCAGTTGCTACCATTGCTTTAACTGTAAATCCAACCAGTCTATCTAGCTATCCAAACATGGCTTCGGTCTGTCCGATTTTGAATCAAAATTATGGATTTGTTAATTTTTCTTTACAAGAAAATATTATTAGAACAACTTTTTTTAGTGGTAATCCTGTTGAAATTACATTTTATTTAACCGCTATAGATGCTTCAGTAAAAGCCAATCAATTAAGTAATTTATCTCAAATACCAATTGGTAATCAAACCATTTACACTAGAGTTGAAACAAATAATATCTGCGAAGGTGTGGGAACATTTCAAGTTGAAGTTAAAACTCCTCCAATTCAAAATAATATTAATTCAATTGCTTTGTGTGAAAATGAAACAGTTATGTTGAATAATTTTGATTCCGAAGCTTTGCTTTCGCAAAACGCCTCGGTCCAAGCCTCCTATTTCAGAACATTTCAAATGGCTGAAAATAATTCCGGTTCATTAAATAAAAATATTCCACAAGCTTTTCAGGTTGGCAACAATGCTATATTTGTTCGATTATTTGATACGATTACACAATGCTTTTCGATCGTTACTTTCAATATTGAAGTGTTTCCAAATCCGGTTATTTTTACACCAAATACTATTTCGATTTGCGGTGATACAGTTGCTTCATTTGACTTAACACTACGTAACAATCAAATCACCGGAGGTAACTCAAATTATCAAGTTTTTTATTATGAAACAGCAACCGATTTAGTCGCTGATAATTTTATTACACAACCGTCTGCTTATTCATCAGCGACCAAAACAATTCTCGTAAAAGTCGTTGACCCAACCAATAATAATTGTTCCTCAACAACCAATTTAAGCATAATAGTTGCAACGATTCCCGGAAGTACAAATAACCCTACTCCTATTGAAAAATGTAATGACAGCGGTTTTTTTACTTTTGATTTAACTGAACGATCTGCAGAAATTCTTGGCTCATCCAGCACAAATAATACTATTATCCGTTATTATGAAAATTTTGCTGATGCACTTAACAACAACAATTTCTTTATTCAAAACCCAACCGATTTTACGAATTCTACCCAGGATTTTCAAAAGATTTATGTGCGAGTGACCAGCACAACCAATTTTGACAGCGAATCTGGGCAAACTTGTTTTAGAATTTTAGAATTGGACCTTTATATTCGTCCATTTCCTGAAAATAATTTAAGAACTTTTCCCTATTACATTTGCGTTGATGAAAATGGGGATATTCTAAAAGAAGCCTTCATCAGAACGCAACTCAATGAAACAGCATTTTCTTTTGAATGGTTTGTAAACTTTGATGCACAGCCTGGAAATCAAATTGTAGGAGAATCACTGAGTACATTTTCAACTGATATAGAAGGTAATTTTTCAGTTTTAGTGACAAATATTTCCAATGCGGCTTTATGTTCGCGTGTTTTTAATTTTATAACCATTAAAACGTTGGCACCAAATGCAGTCACGATTTCACCACAAAATCTAATCGGATTCGAAAATCAAAATACAATAACGGCAACAGCAACTCCTTCATCTTCCGATTATGAGTATTCCATTATTCCTGATTTGTGGCAAGAAAGTCCGGTATTTACAAACATAGCGGCGGGAGATTTTGTGTTACGCGTTCGCAATAAATTTGGTTGTGATGAAATAAGCACCACTTTTACCGTGTTAGATTTCCCACTCTTTTTTACACCAAATGGCGATGGTTTTAACGACACTTGGAAAGTGATTGGTTCACCAATTATAGAAATTGTTCATATTTATATTTTCGATCGCTACGGAAAACTTCTGAAAGAAATTGGACAAAACGGAAATGGTTGGGATGGTAATTTTAACGGAAGACCAATGCCTTCAGATGATTATTGGTTTAAAGCCGTTTACAAAAAGGAAGGGATTGAACAAGAATTTAGATCAAATTTTAGTTTGAAAAGGTGAAAAACAAACTTCAATTATATTAATTAGCCATTCTAAAAAGAGTGGCTTTTTATTTTTTGAACACATAAAAAAACCACATGTTCTTGATTTTCATTATATTGCATAATATATTACTTTATAATTATGCTAAAAAAAACAATTCTTTTAGAGAAAAAAGCTTCTGTTTTATGCAAAAATCTTCAACTTGTTATCAAAACGGAGGAAAGAGAAGCAGCCATTCCAATTGAAGATATTGGTTTTATTGTACTTGATCATCCGGAGATTTATTTGAGTATTCCAGCTATGAATTTGCTAATTGAAAACAATTCTTCTTTAATCATTTGCAACACCAATCATTTGCCAAACGGAATGTTTTTAAACCTCAATAGCCATCACATCCAACAAGAAATTTTTAAAAAGCAAATTGAAGCATCTGCACCTTTGAAAAAACAATTATGGCAACAAACCATTGTTGAAAAAATTAAAAACCAAGGCATTTTATTGGAAAAAATTAGTGGTTCAAAAAATCATTTCGAGTTTTTGGCTTCGAAAGTTCAAAGTGGTGACACAACGAACATGGAGGCCGTAGCAGCCAGTCAATATTGGAAATCATTTTTTGATTTGGATTTTAAACGAGAACGATTTGGTGATTATCCAAATAATTTTTTGAATTACGGCTATGCTATTTTACGTGCTGCCACTGCAAGAGCTTTATCTGGAAGTGGTTTATTAAACACGCTTGGTATTCACCACAAAAGTAAGTACAATGCTTTTGCGTTGGCCGACGATATTATGGAACCTTTTCGACCAATTGTGGATGAAAAGGTGTTTGAATTAATGCAAAACTATGATGAACAGGAATTGAACACAGTGCTCAAAGCGGAATTATTGCAAATTTTAACCCGAACGGTTTATTTTAAAGAAGAGAAAAGTCCG
>NZ_JBIIVK010000081.1:0-8904 GCF_044339515.1 Flavobacterium sp. | reverse complement strand
CAATTTCACTTTTTATTATATCTTTGTCAAGTACACTGTACATAAGGGTTGATTTTGAAATGATTATGTTTTGCAACACAAATTTCGTCAACCCTTTTATATTTACAAAATAAGTTTAAATCACTTCTCTATAAAATTCTAAGCATCCGGTAACGGATCACCTACTTTAATATCACAACGGTGATGCGGTTGACCATGTGCCGGATTATTTTTTGGTTTTGGACCCGCAGCATTGGCTGTTGAAGAAGCCGGTGTTGCCGCAGGTTTTACTTGCTGAGTTGGCGTTACTTGTTTTGCAGGAGCAGGTGCTGCAGCGACAGTCTGAGTTGGATTAGCTTGTTGCTCAGTCTGAACCGTTTTAAAAAATGATTTTGGTGCATTTTGCTGAACAGGAGCCGGTGATGCTCCTTGTGACTGTGCAGAACCGTCCAAAGGGGCTCCAACTGCAATTTCACATCGGTGATACGGTTGCCCATGTGGCGGATTTAATTTTGGAGGTTGCCCAGCCGGAGTAGCCGTTTGTGTGGCTGCCTGAGCAGGAGTGGTGGTTATTTTAGAAGCATCATTTGCAGCCGGTTTTTCAGTCGCCGTTGTTTCTGTTTTTTGTTCTGTAGAAGTAGATGCTTCCTCTGTTTTTTTACAGGAAATAAAGAAAAGTGAACTTCCCAAAAGGAAAAGTAGTATCGATTTTGATTGCATAACATTAGTTTTTTATCCATTCAAATATAATAATTTAAATAGAAAAGCTTTTCATTTTTAACAATTTGGTTTAAAAATAAGCTCTTAGCTGAATACTTCCTGTGTGAATTGTATCACTAGTTTCGCTTTTCCTTCCTTGGTAATTGACATTCACATCTAAATATTGCGTCAGGTTTTTTTGAATCAATAATCGCCAGGTTTGGTTTCTTCCCGGTTGAAGTCCTTCTAACATTTGAAAACCCACTGCGGATAAAGCATCGCCTGTAAAGTCATTGTTGTAAAGTGAAAATTCTCCGTTCATCGTGAATTTTTTCTCGCCTGCATACGTGAACGAAGTTCCTAATCTGCTTTGGTTCAGGGTTTCGCTATTACCTAATTGGTTTTCTTTGTTTTGCATTTCAAAAAACACATCTAAACTCGTGTTTTTTGAAAATAAATAACTCACTTTTGGGGCAATTTGATAGCCAAACACATCAAAATTACGTGCCGGAAAATTATCTGAACTACTTTCAGTGGTAAACGTTTTTCCTGACATGGCAAACAACCAGCTCTTTTTTAATAAATGAGCGTATTGCACTTGATGAGCTAAGTTTTTATTTTCTTGTGAACCGATGGAAAGTAAATTTTTGGTTCTACTGTTTAAAATGGTATAGGTAACCGAATGATGTTGTTTCCCTCGGTTGTAAAAGAAACTATTCATAAAACTCGAATTCAATCCTAATAATTCTGATTCATCACTATTAAATGGATTGAGGTTGAAATTATCGGAATTGCGTTCAATTTTTCGGTCGATTAAATAAGACGTTTGATTGTAGAAATAAGACAAAAACTTCTTAAATCCCGTCTCATTCTGCCAAATTGAAGGATTCAACGTTAGTGAAACGGAAAACTTATTTTGATGTGTTTTTACAAAAACTTGATTTGGCAAAAATACCCGAACATATTTCGCTTGATCGGGAAACGGAGCGACTTCAAATTCTTGTAATTCTTGAATGCCATTTCCATTGTAATCATTCCACATAAAAACACCTTGGCCGGGTTCTACTTGCAAATAGGTAAACTCTTGTTGTGGCAACGTTCCCGACGCCGTTTCATAAGCAGTGGTTAGCAAAAGTAATTGTTTAAAGAACCGGTCATTATACAAAATACGGGAATTCAATGAAGGTTCATTAGGACGAGTTTTATCTTCAAATTCTAAATTTCTGTAGTTGACAAAAACACTCAAATCACTTTTTTCGGTTTGCAACAATCTTGATTTCAAATAATAAGAATGTGAACGATTTACCCGTTGTACAAAACCGTTTTGCAAACTGTCGTTTACGCGATGCAAATAGCCAATTTCCATAAAAACTTTGGTGGAATCACCACGACCAACAAAACCGCCATATTCTAAAAAGCGTTGACTGAGTTGAGAAAAAGTGTTGGTACCAACAATTTTCTCGCTATTGTCTTCCAATCGAAGTGAACCACCCACCCAATTTTTTTTCCAATCATATTTGGTTAGGGTTTCGCTTCGGGCAAAAGTGGAATTGGCAACAGAACCATCGCTTTTCATCACACTACTGTTGTTGGAAATGGTCCAGTTTTTATGCCGAAATCGTCCATTCAACACATGTCGGATTCCCGAAAAATTATCGGAAAAGTCTAATTTTTCTAATTGATAAGTGGCAAAACCTTTTTCAGGATCGTTCCATCGCAAACCGGAAATAACCAAACTCTGATTACCGATTGGAGAAGTTAAATTCCAATCGCGATCAAATTCTATCGTAAATAATCGTTCAATGGTTCTGAAATCTTTTTGTACAAATTGCAAATTTGCAAAGGCATCCAATGTCCATTTTTTGGTAAAAAGGCGTTGATTGGCATTTATTCTTCCGGCAATTCCTTGATTATCTTCATTATCCAAGTTGGAAAATAAATTCAAATCATTGTTGCTGATGCCTATTTCAAAATCAACATTGGTTTTGTCGGATGGATTGTATTTTCCCATCACGGTGGCAATTTGAATTTTGGTAGGAGCAATCAGTCGAATAATCGGTTCAAAATTTCCTTGTGGAATTCCGTTTATGGGTGCTACATATTGATAAATTCTTCCCACTGCTTGGTTGTTGGCTAAGATGTAATTTCCTTGGTTATTGCCAACTAAAGAAAAGCGTACGTTGAATAAAACTTCTTCCGGATTGTTAGAAAATTCAAAAACTTCTTCACCGGAGACTGTTATTTTTCGGTACAAAACTTTGTTTTCAGAAAAGGAATCTTCAAATGCAGAAGGAGCATTCATCAAATTGATGTTATCGCCCGCATTTTGTAAAACTTCAACTTGTTCTTGCGACAAATCTTGTTGTAAAGGTTGATTTTTGACATCATTCTCTGAATAGATAAATCCGCCGATGCTCCATTTTTCGCGTTCGTGAACAACACCTCCATAGGTAAGAAATCGGGTAAAACTTCGGTCGGAATATTGGTATTCAATGTTAATCCGCATTTCGGAATTGATGGGGAAAAGTGAAGTAAAGGTTACTTCTCCGGCATTGTAATCTATCGTGTAGTGATTGTTTTCTCCACGCTGCAAGAGAATTCCATTCACAAAAACCCGTTCAGAACCGGAAATGACCAACACAAACAATTCGCCATTGTTACCTCGCAGTTTATAAGGTCCTTGATTTCCTTCCTGACCTACAAAAGTACTTTTAGCATATTGACCACGAACCAAAGCAGCTGAGGCAAAAAGGGTGGTTTTATTTCCTTCTTCACCCAAATGAAATTGTGTGGAAAGTCCTTGTACTTTTTTATTAAAATTTAAAAAGCGGGATTGTCTGTTTT
This sequence comes from Flavobacterium sp., assembly GCF_044339515.1. Lineage (GTDB taxonomy): Bacteria > Bacteroidota > Bacteroidia > Flavobacteriales > Flavobacteriaceae > Flavobacterium. Next base: position 5,382 of record NZ_JBIIVK010000081.1, on the reverse strand, counting down.
CTAAAAATAAGTCACCGGCACGAATGTTCCATTTGTCTGAATACATTTCGATGAAAATCTGATCAAATTCGTCCAATCTTTGTGAATAACCGCCTTCCTGCAAAGGAATATTACTGTCTTGAATGGAAGCACGCAAACTTACCTTATCGGATAGTTTTCCTGTAATCTGCAAATCCAAATTGGAATTGACCACGGCATTTTGATTGTTTCCTATGGTTACACCTCTTGTAATACTACCGGACGTGGTGAGTCCGTCAAACGGCTTGAAGTTATTGACTCGGTCTTTGGAAAGTGAATACAATTGACCGTTTCCTCTGGAGTTGGGAACGACCTTACTTTCATCATAAACACTATAGGTTTTAGTCAAAAATTCAGGAAAAGTAAGGTAGCGAACGGTTAGTGTGTCGTTAGATTGAAAATTAGTTTTAAAAACCAATGTGCCTTTTTGAAAGTTTACCTTGTAAAAAGCAGTGTCAACGGGATTTCCCTTTCCATCTAAAATTTTGAAAAATTCCTTGTTAATGCTAACTTTTTCGAGTGAAATGGTATCGGCTGAAACGGTGATTTTTTTCTTTTTATAAGGAGTTTCGTTTTCCTGAGCCCACAACCCGGAAAACAAGAGCAACAACATCCCTAAAAAGCAATTTTTCAACATACTTATACTAACTCCAAAAACTCAAAAGTAGTATTTTTTGGGGGTTAAAAATGTAGCTGTTCTGATAAACTTTAAACTACTAAAAAACAAATTTTCGATTTCTGAAATTCAAACCCATTTCCTTATTTTTGAGACTTCAACAATAGCTAGAATGTTTAAACCTTTTAAACCAGTTAACCCAGAACCAATTCGTTTTGTGGTTTGTATTCCAACCCTAAATCGAGCGGATTTACTAAATGAAGCACTAGTTAATTACTTTAATGATTTTAAAGAAACCCTTATCGTGATTTGCGATAATGGAAATCAGGAAATTATTAGACGTGAAGATAACTTTGTTATTATAAGACCTGAAACTAATTTAGGTGTGTCAAAAAGTTGGAATTTACTCATGGAATTTGCCGATAAACAAGGAGCCACTCATGTACTTATACTTAATGATGATGTGTATTTAGGCAAATCAGAAATTCAAATTCAATCTATTTTACAAATTTGGAAGAACATGGCGTTTATTAATTCTTACCAACAATGGAGTTCATATATTCTTACTGTTCAAGCTTGGAAAGAATTTGGAAAATTTGATGAAAATATTTTTCCAGCCTATTTTGAAGATAATGATGCTCACTATCGCATGAAGTTACTTAACATGAATATGGTTTATACCGAAAAACTAAATCCGGTTACTTTTCGAAATTCGATGTCGATTGAAAAAGATCCATCGCTTAATGAGAATTTTTTGAAAAATCGGACTTACTACATCAAAAAGTGGGGTGGAGCACCTGATAAAGAAAAATATCTTGTTCCATTCAATGCTGTTTCTGTTAAATTATAAAAAAAGAGCTGTTTCATAACAAAACAGCTCTTTTCATGAAAAAACAGTAAGACTTTTATTTTGGCATCACTACCGTATCAATGGCGTGAATCACTCCATTTGATGCAGCCACATCTGCAATAACAACAGTTGCTTTTCCACCGTTTTCATCGGTTAAAACTACTTTTCCATCTACTAAACTTAACGTAATTTTCCCACCTTGAACGGTAGCTACTTCAAATTTACCTTTGTTTGCATTGATGGCTTCAATTACTTGAGCAGCTTCAAATTTTCCGGCTACAACATGGTAGGTTAATACAGCGGTTAATTTTTCTTTACTTTCCGGTTTTAACAATGTTTCAACTGTTCCGGCAGGAAGTTTTTCAAAAGCTGCATTAGTGGGTGCAAAAACAGTAAATGGACCTTCTCCACTTAACGTTTCTACTAATTCCGCTGCTCCTACGGCAGTTACCAATGTGCTGAAATCTGCATTAGCGGAAGCTACTCCCACAATGTTTGGCGTTTCAACAACTTCAACTGGCTCTTCAACGGCAACAACTTCTTCTACAACTTCTTCTTTTTTGGCTTCACCACAACTGATTAGCATTGCTGTGATTGATAAAATGGTCAGTGATTTAATTAGTTTCATTTTGATTTTTTTTACAATTAGAATGTAAAGGTAGAGTATTAATATTGTTGTTTAATTTTTTTAACAAAAGATTAAACAAAATTTAATTATTGTTTTTTTTCAATTAAACAAACTTATTGGGATATCCCCCTTGGTCGGTATGACAAAATTATTAATACTCCAAACCTGAAACCTGAAACCAAAAAACTACTCCTTCGTTACTACCTGCAACGTTTCTCTACTAATCTGTTTTACCAAAACTGTTTTATTTTCCTCGACCATTTTAGCCGCTTTTTCAGTGAAGTGACGAATAGTGTATAGCGACACATTTTCGTTATAAGCTACTTTGAACTTTTTGGAAAGAATGGTTTTTAATTCCGGAAAGTTGCCAAATTTATCTTCAATGCACACCGAAAAACTAATGGCGGAATTTTGAATCAAACTTACTTTTACTTTGTATTGATGGAATAACGCAAAAATTTCGCTGATGTTTTCTTCCATGATAAACGAGAAATCGATGGAGGAAAGCGAAATCAGTAATTGATTTTTTTTCACTATAAAACAGGATGTTTGCGGTTCCAAGTCGGCACCTTTATAGACTCTTGTTCCTGGTAAAAGCGGATTTACAAATGATTTTACAAATAATGGAATTTCCTTTTTTTGAAGCGGTTGCAATGTTTTGGGGTGAATAACCGAAGCTCCGTAAAATGCCAACTCAATGGCTTCACGATAAGATATCTGATTTAGTAAAATGGCATTTTCAAAATACCTGGGGTCAGCATTTAAAACCCCCGGAACATCTTTCCAAATCGTTACGCTTTCAGCATTTAAACAATAGGCAAAAATAGCGGCGGTATAATCCGAACCTTCACGACCTAAAGTAGTCGTAAAATTATTTTCATCTGAACCTAAGAAACCTTGCGTAATGTTCAACGTTTTTTTCTTAACGTTTTTCGAAATCAATTTTTGCGTTTGTTCCCAATCTACGATTGCATCTCGATACGTAGCATCCGTTTTGATGAATTGACGAACATCCAACCAATTGTTTTTGAGTCCGCTATAATTAAAATAATGACTTACAATGGTGGTTGAAATAATTTCTCCGTAACTCACCACTTGGTCATAGACAAAGTTATAATTAGGCGATTTATTGTGACTCAAAAAATAATCCAGTTCTTCAAAATGAACGTTCACGGCTCTAAAAACAAGATGTTTATCGTCTTCAAATAGCTCTAATAAAATTTGGTTGTGGTATTTTCGCACTTCCTGAATCGACGCTTTTAATTCCGGTGATTTTTCAAAATAATGTTTAATCACGACTTCTAATGCGTTGGTGGTTTTCCCCATGGCAGAAATCACGAGTAACACATCGTCGTGTCCCACTTTTTGTAAAACGGATAGTACGTTTTTTACTCCTTCGGCATCTTTTACCGATGCTCCTCCAAATTTGAATATTTTCATACGTTTAATGTGTCTTAGTCAATATCAATGTCAAAAATCAATGTCAAAAATCAATGTCAAAAATCAAAAATCGTTAATCTTCAATCAAAAATCGTTTCATTCCTTCTTCATTCATTTGTACCACACGCCAATCTTCTAATACCTTCGCACCTGATTTTTCATAAAAACGAATGGCGGGTTCGTTCCAATCCAATACATTCCATTCGAGGCGTCGAACTTTGTCTTTCTTGCCTTGCTTAATAATTTCGGTGTACAATGCCAAACCTGCTCCGGTACCCCGATGAGCTTCTTTCACTATCAAATCCTCCAAATGAATCGTTTTCCCTTTCCAAGTCGAATACCTATAATAATACAACGCCATGCCAATGATTTCATCATTCATTTCCGCCACAAAGGTGTGAAAAAGTGGATTTTCACCAAAACCATCACGCTCTAAATCGGCAACAGTTACCACCACCGCATCGGTTTCTTTTTCAAAAACAGCGAGTTCTTGAATCAAGCTTAAAACGGAGGGCATATCGTTTATTTTTGCTTTTCTGATGTTCATTTTAGAAGCTAATTTCTGCCATCTGATACTTTCAGGGCTATTAATTTTGCACAAAAATACAATTCTTAAAGATAACAAAATAATAATCTGATTTGTATCACAAAAATTTCGATATTTGTGCCACTAATACAACTACAACGTTTTCGTAATGGAAGAAAGAAACAAAACCCTTGGTGAATTCATCATTGAGAAGCAGGAAGAATTTCAATATTCAACCGGAGAATTATCACGCATTATCAACTCCATCAGACTAGCCGCAAAAGTGGTAAATTACAAAGTAAACAAAGCGGGTTTGGTGGATATTGTTGGAGCAGCCGGTGAACAAAATATTCAAGGAGAAGACCAACAAAAATTGGATGTGTATGCCAATGAGGTGTTTATTCAAACCCTTATCAACCGTGAAATTGTGTGTGGAATCGGCTCCGAAGAAAACGATGATTTTATTACCGTTGCCGGTAGCGATAATTCACACAATAATAAATATGTGGTGTTGATGGATCCTTTGGATGGTTCTTCTAATATTGATGTTAATGTTTCAGTGGGAACCATTTTTTCGGTTTTCAGACGTAAAACCCCGGTAGGAACTCCGGTAACTTTGGAAGATTTTCTACAACCCGGTGTGAATCAAGTGGCGGCGGGTTATGTGATTTATGGAACATCGACGATGTTAGTTTACACAACCGGTCACGGCGTAAACGGATTTACTTTAAACCCGGCTATTGGTACTTTTTATCTTTCGCATCCGAATATGACTTATTCTGAATCCGGAACGATTTATTCGATTAATGAAGGGAATTATGTTCATTTTCCGCAAGGGGTAAAAGATTACATCAAATATTGTCAGTTAGAGGAAGAAGATCGTCCTTATACTTCCCGTTATATCGGAAGTTTGGTTTCCGATTTTCATCGTAATATGATAAAAGGAGGCATTTATATTTATCCAACGAGTTCAAAAGCACCGAACGGTAAACTACGTTTGCTGTATGAATGTAATCCAATGGCCTTTTTAGCGGAACAATCGGGAGGAAAAGCTTCAAATGGATATCAACGCATAATGGAAATTCAGCCAACCGAATTGCATCAACGCGTCCCTTTCTTTTGCGGAAGCCGAAAAATGGTAGAAAAAGCTGAAGAATTTATGGCGAAATATAAATAGTTTTTGATTGTCCGTTATTAGTCATAACCCTGTAATGCTTGCTATCACTAGCCTGTCGAATAATTTTTCTTCAAAATACCGTCTATTAAGCTTGTAAACGAACTCATTTAGGTATAATTGTAAATAT
>NZ_JBIIVK010000080.1:0-8943 GCF_044339515.1 Flavobacterium sp. | reverse complement strand
CTTCACTCCCAACCATCAATTGTGTCAAGTTATATCCTGTGGAATTTTTTAACGTATTGGCTCCTGTCCAAATAATATCTCCGGTTGGCAAAACCACTTCTAAATTCAAAACATAATCTTTGGTTACACCATATTTTACGGCTCTTGCTCCGCCGGAATTTTCGGCTACATTTCCTCCGATAAAGCAACTTCCCATACTACTTGGGTCAACCGGATAGAATAATCCTTTTTCGGCAACGGCTTCGCGTAACACTTGTGTAATAACACCGGGTTCGGTAATGACTTGCAGATTTTGCTCGTCAATCGTTAGGATTTTATTGAATCGCTCCATCGAAAGTCCGATTCCTCCTTGAACGGATAAAGCACCGCCACTTAAACCGGTTCGAGCACCTATCGGTACAACGGGAATTTTATATTGATTGGCTATTTTTAGAATTTCGGAAATTTCTATAGCTGATGATGGTTTTATCACCACATGTGGTGGAAAAACATAATCTTCGGTTTCATCGTGACCGTAGAGATTACGAGTGGCTTCATCATTGAAAAGATACGATTGACCTACAATATTTTCAAGTTGCTTTAGAATTTCAGAATGGAGTTGCATATACAAGTTTTAAACCCTAAAGGTAAAAAAATTACAGCAAAGAAAGTATCCAATACCAAAAAGCTAAGGTTAAAAAAGAAAGTGGAATTCCGATGCCAATCATCATGCTGCTTAATTTCGGTTTTAACCCATACGATGAAGCCAAAATCGCTCCGGTAATCATGGGAGCCATCGCTGCTTCCATAATGGAAACATCGACGATTTCTCCTTGACCATTGAGGATAAATTTGTATAAAATCAGAAAAAATAAAGGCGTTATCATTAATTTAAAAAACAAACCTAACGCTAAAAAATTCCAATGTTGACTTCTTTTATCAAATTTCAATTGCAATCCCACTGAAACTAAAGCAATTGTTGAAACCGTTCCTCCTACTTTTTGAAAAACAGTCTGTATTATGTCAGGAAAGTCAAGATTCAAAACATTAAGCAGACAAGCCATCACAAAAGCAATAAACGGAGGAAAGAAAACAATTTTTTTGATAATGAGTTTCGAATCGACTTCTCCCTTTGAAAAAATTGAGGCGACAGTCACTCCCAAAGTAGCTAAAACCACGAATGAACCAGGTTGATCGACAATGATTGCGGTTTGTAAACCTTCTTGACCAAATAACGCTTCAATTACAGGAAATCCAACAAACGAAGTATTTCCCAATCCTCCGGTTAAAATCAAGCAGCCCGTTAATTTTTTAGACCACCCGAGCCATTTTCCTAAGCTGTAAAAAAACAAAAATGACAACCCAAATCCGAGCCATGCCACACCAATTGGAAATAGCAATTTTGAAGAAATTTCAATTTTCGGAATGTAATACAATGCTAAAGCCGGAAGTGAAATATAAATTACAAAATGGTTTAGAGCCACGTATCCGTTTTTGGGAAAACTTTTCAGAAATTGTAATCCAAAACCAACAAGTAAACAAAGAAAAATTAAAATGATATTTTCCATTGAGATTTAAAATTCAAAAATACGTTTTTGAGCATAAAAACAATTGAAATAAACCAATACATTTTTCTTTTTTGTAACTTTACCTTTCAATTTAATTGTTGTGGCTCAAAAATCTTCAAAAACATCTGCTTTGCAGGAGAAAGATGGTGTAATGCAACCGGAAACGGTCAATTCTATTTCCGTTAAGCTAATTCAACAATTCCGTAGAAAAAGTAATACTGCAGAAGAGTTAGTTCAAGGAATTTTAAAAGGAAATATTACCGATTTAAGCCGAGCCATTACCTTAGTAGAGAGCACCAATCCCGAGCATTTAACCAAAGCAAATGAAGTAATCAATGGCTGTTTACCACATGCCAACAAGTCCGTTCGTATTGGAATTACGGGTGTTCCCGGCGTTGGAAAAAGTACGTTTATTGAAGCTTTTGGAAAACACTTAACTTCTTTAGGAAAAAAAGTAGCTGTTTTGGCTGTTGATCCAAGTAGTACTATTTCTCACGGAAGTATTTTGGGCGATAAAACCAGAATGGAAGAATTGGTCAAAGATAAAAATGCCTATATACGACCTTCTGCTTCGGGAGAAACGTTGGGTGGAGTGGCCCGAAAAACCAGAGAAACCATTATTTTATGTGAAGCGGCCGGATTTGATACCATCATCATTGAAACCGTTGGAGTAGGTCAAAGTGAAACTGCCGTTCACAGTATGGTTGATTTCTTTTTACTTTTAAAAATTTCCGGTGCCGGCGACGAATTGCAGGGCATCAAACGCGGCATTATGGAAATGGCCGATGCCATCGTTATCAATAAGGCGGATGGTGATAACATCAAAAAAGCCAAATTAGCCAAAACCGAATTCAATAGAGCATTGCATCTTTTTCCGGCAAAAAAATCGGGTTGGATGCCAACGGTTTCTACTTGTAGTGCGATAACCAAAGAGGGAATTGATGACGTTTGGAAAACCATTTCTAATTATTTGGAATTAACACAATCCAATGCCTATTTTCAAGAAAAAAGACAAGAGCAAAACCAATATTGGATGATGGAAACGATAAATGAACAATTAAAAAATCAATTTTATACGCATCCTGAAATTGCTAAACTCTTAGACGAAAAGAAAAAAGCTGTGCAAAACAATGAAATCTCACCATTTGCAGCTGCGATGGAATTACTTTCAACTTACTTTAAATAAATTTTTATTTTATACCTTATCTACTTCAAAATTGGCGGTATTTTAATTTTTATACTATAAAAGGTATAAAAAATTGATAAAATTTAAAAATATACCTTTTATGGTGTGATTTTTCGATATTTTTGTATATTTGTAACTTAAAAGGTATAAATATGCGAGAAAATTTAACCGACTTGAGTAAGCACATCAAACTAAAACGCAAGCAAAATAAACTCACACAACCCGAATTAGCCTTAAAAGCCGGTGTAGGATTACGATTTGTGCGAGATTTAGAACAAGGCAAAAACACCTTGCGAATGGATAAAGTGAATGATGTGTTACGCTTATTTGGAGAAACCTTAGGGCCAATTCCAATGGATAGAGAAAAATTAATTTCAAATGAATAGAAGCGGAAAAGTATATATGAAAAATGAATACTGCGGAACAGTTTTGGAAACTGATCACGGCTATCTATTTCAATACGATTCCGATTATTTAAAAAGCGAAAAAGCTGAAGCGGTTAGTTTAACCTTGCCATTAATCGAAAAACCCTATCAAAGTAAAACCCTTTTTGCTTTTTTTGATGGGTTAATTCTTGAAGGCTGGCTGTTAGACATAGCCGAGAAAAATTGGAAAATAAACTATAAAGACCGAATGGGTTTGCTCCTCACCTGTTGTAAAGATTGCATTGGAGCGGTTAGTGTTGTAAAAAATGAAGAACTATAAAAAGAAATATTTAGCACGATTAGAAAATCCCACCATGGAAGTTCAAGAACCAAGAACTTTTTATGGCAAAAGATGCTTGTATTGCTATGAACCTCTTTTTGATCCTTCTTCCGATTTTCATGAAGCGTGCATCAAACGCTTTTTTGGGCAGTTAAAAACGCCACAACTCAATTACAACTTGGAAAACCTGCAAGAGTTAGCTTCAAAAGTTATCCAAAGCCAAATGGCGGTAACAGGCGTTCAAGCTAAAGTTTCGTTGAGTTTAATTCGAAAAGAAGAGAAAAATTTAACCAAAAAGCTTACCATCGTTGGACTTTATGGCGATTATATACTCAAACCACCATCGGAACATTATGAACAATTACCGGAGTTGGAAAGTGCAACCATGCACATGGCTGATGTTTGCGGTATAAAAGTAGTTCCACACAGTTTAGTGAAATTACAAGATGAAACCCTTTGCTACATCACCAAACGAGTGGATAGAACCCGAAAAACCAAACTTCACATGGAAGATATGTGTCAATTGAGCGAAAGACTGACGGAAGACAAATACAAAGGAAGTCACGAGCAAGTAGCCAAATTGGTGTTGAAATATTCGAGCACGCCGCTTTTAGATGTGAGCAATTTTTATGAGCAAGTTTTGTTTAGCTTTTTTACAGGGAATTCAGATATGCATTTAAAGAATTTTTCATTGTTGGAAAAAGAGGGCCAAGGTTTAAGTTTATGTCCGGCTTATGATTTAGTGCCAACGGCTTTGGTTAATCCGGCTGATACTGAAGAATTGGCTTTGACCTTGAATGCCAAAAAAAGAAAATTGAAATACAATGATTTTTTTGCTGCATATGAAAAATGCGGGCTAAGCAAAAAAGTATTAGATAATACGTTAGAACTTTTTGTGTATGCCAAACCCGAAATGGAAGCCGTTTTAGGAAAAAGTTTTGTACGTGATGAATATAAGATGAAGTATTTGAGTTTGATGGAGAGTAGGTTTAAACAGATGGAAATACTATAAAAATGCCGTTTTAAAATTTAAAACGGCACTTTTTTACTCCTCATATCTTTCCATCTCCCGATCATAAAAAGCTCCGGCTAATTCAATTAGCTTTTCCATTTCGGTTTCGAGGTCTTTTTCGTCTTCTTCGTCAATTTCTTCTAAGAATTCTACTTCGTCATCTTTTAAGTTAATTAAAAAACGAGGATAATCTAAGTGAATCACAAAAATATCATCAGGATAATCGGTATTGTCTGCTAAAACGAATTTTGGTAAGTCCATATTTTATGAGGTTGCGGGTTGAAAGTTGTGAGTTGCGGGTTTAAAAAAAATTGAGTTTAATATTCAAATGTACCAGATTCACTGGTAATGGTTAATTTTTTATGTTCGGATGCTTCTACTTTACCGACAATTTGAGCATCAACATTGAATGATTTTGAAATTTCGATAATGTCGTTGGCAATTTCATCAGGAACATACAATTCCATTCGGTGACCGCAGTTAAAGACTTGATACATTTCTTTCCAATCGGTTTTAGATTGTTCCTGAATCAGTTTAAATAATGGCGGAATCGGGAATAAATTATCTTTGATAATGTGTAAATTATCAATAAAATTTAAAATCTTTGTTTGTGCTCCACCACTGCAATGCACCATGCCGTGAATTTCTTTTGGGGAGTATTTCTCTAAAATTGCTTTGATAATTGGAGCATAGGTTCGAGTGGGAGAAAGCACTAATTTTCCAGCATCAATTGGACTGTTTTCCACTTCATCCGTCAATCTCATTTGACCGGAATAAACCAAATCGGAAGGAACTGCGGCATCAAAACTTTCAGGATATTTTTCGGCTAAATAGTTAGAAAAAACATCATGACGAGCAGAAGTTAAACCATTGCTACCCATTCCTCCGTTGTATTCTTTTTCATAAGAGGCTTGCCCGAACGAAGCTAAGCCTACAATTACATCACCGGGTTGAATGTTGGCATTATCAATCACATCGCTACGTTTCATTCGAGCGGTAACCGTTGAATCTACAATGATAGTCCGCACCAAATCCCCTACATCAGCCGTTTCGCCACCGGTTGAATGAATCGTAACACCAAATGATTTTAGTTCTTGGATTAATTCTTCCGTTCCGTTGATGATGGCAGAAATTACCTCAGCCGGAATTAAATTTTTATTTCTTCCGATGGTGGATGAAAGCATGATATTATCGGTTGCCCCAACACAAAGCAAATCATCTATATTCATAATCAACGCATCTTGAGCAATGCCTTTCCATACTGAAACATCCCCGGTTTCTTTCCAATACATGTATGCTAATGACGATTTTGTTCCGGCACCATCAGCATGCATTAAAAGACAAAATTCTTCATCACCGGTCAAATAATCGGGAACAATTTTACAGAAAGCTTTAGGAAATAAACCTTTATCAATGTTTTTGATTGCGTTGTGCACGTCTTCTTTGGCGGCAGAAACTCCCCGAAGTGCATAACGTTTGCTGGTATCCGAACTCATAGTTGTGTTGTTGAATTGAGCAAAGATAGGATTAATGTGAAAATGTCACAATGTAAAACCTATGAGAAATTATTATTTTTCAAGTATCAAAATTTCTACTCGACGATTCGCAATGCGTTCTTCTTCGTTTTTTTCCGGTAACGGATAAATGGGTCGAGTGGATGCAAATCCTTTATATTTAATTCTATCTGCTGAAATTCCGTTTGATAGTAGAAAATCATAAACCGTTTTAGCACGTTTGAATGAAATATCTTCTACTTCAACTTCTTTACAACAAATATGTCCTTGTATTTCAATTTTTAAGGTTGAATTTGCTTTCATTATTTGAAGTAGCTCGTCTAAAACCGATCTCGAATCAGGTAGTACAACATCGCTCATATTATAAAAATTCAATCCTTTCAACTTTAATAACTCACCAACTTTTGCATTTTTTACCTTTTCGGAAAAAGTATTTGTCATTGGAACTTGATAAAAAATGTGGACTTTTCTATTTTCATCTTGGTTTAAAGAAAAAATGAAGTCTTCGCCTAAAGGAATTCTTTCTAATTTATCGATTACTTTTATTTTATTCAATTTTAGAATATTTTCGATAGAGTGAATCCGTCGTTCTGCTAACTTTAAATTGTATATTTTCGAATCTACCGTATCACAAAAACCTTCAATTTTATAAACTTCAGCGGTTGGATTTTGTTTTATCCAATTATTCAAAATATCAATTGAATTTGTATTAGGATATGCTTTATTAAACTCAAAAAAAACATCCAATTTTTCCTGAGCAAAAAGTGGCACAAAAAATAAAACTAGCAATATATAAGTTAATGTTTTCATTTTTTTATGATTTCAATTTCTACTCGACGGTTGGCTATTTTTTCTTCCTCACTTTTTTCAGGAATTGGATAAATTGGTTCATTACTTCCAAAACCTTTATAAGCCAATCTTCGCAGTTGAATACCGTTATCTCTCAAATAATTAAAAATTTTTAAAGCACGACGATACGATAATTTAGTATCTTTTGGGTCAGGATTACAGCAAATATGTCCTAAAACCTTAATTTCTAAATCTGGATTCAATTCCATAGCAAATAGTAATTGCTCCAGTAAAGGCTCGGATTCAGGGATAATAATTTCTGAATTAAATTGAAAGTGAATGTTATTAATCACAATTTTATCCCCAACATTCGCTTTTTCAAACTTATCTAGTAATGAAATTCTTTCCTTTTCAATTTTCTCCACAAGCGATTCTTCTTTGGGCTTTTCTTCTACCAATAGTTCGGTTTCTGTGATTGGTTCTTCCACTATTTTGTAAAAAAAAGTTACTTTTCTATTTTCAGCTTGTATTTTTGATTGTTTAAAATCTTCGCCATGAACTTCTTGAATTAAACTATTAGAAATTCTACTGTTTTTTGATTTTAATAAAGTTAAAACACTCTGAATTCTTTTTGAAGCGAGTTTTATATTTGACAAATTTGTATCAACGGAATCGCAATAACCTGCTATTTGTAGAATTTCTATATTATTATTTGAACTAATCCACTCATCAAAATTTTTTAAAGAAATAGCATTTGGCACCTCTTTGGCGAAATCAAAATAAAGTGTTTTTGATTCTTGAGCCTGAAGAAATGAGAAACATAAACTAAAAAAAAGCACTACTCGTCTCAATTTTTTATAATTTCAATTTCTACTCTACGATTGGCGGCTCTTTCTTCTTCATTTTTTTCCGGTAACGGATAGATGGGTTGCGAACTTCCAAATCCTTGATAAGTAACCCTCGAATTCTCGATACCGTTCATTCGTAAAAACTGACTAATTGCTTTGGCACGTTGAGTTGATAAATTAGTTCTATCCGTTGGCATACAACACAAATGACCTTGAATATCGATGGAAAGTTCAGGATTTTGTTGCATCACAATAAGTAATTCATATAATTTTCCACGACTTTCATTAACGATAGCAAACGTGTTTAATTGAAAATTAAGGTTTTCCAATTTTAATTTTTCGCCGGGTTTAGCTGCATCAACTTGTTGCATGAATTCCACATTTAGTTCAAAAGCAGATTCCGTTCCGTTAGGATTTTCAATCACGATTGCTTCCGGAAATTGTTTTTTTGATTTAGATTTTGGAGCGATTTCTTCTTTTTTAATTCCTAAAATTTCATCTTCTTTGGCTAAATCTTTTGCTTCGATGTAGTAAATTGTCACCCTTCTATTTTCTGCTTTATTGTCAGATTGTTGGTGTAATTTTCCAAAACTTCGGGTTTTAAAATCATCTCTGATTTTGACTTTATCTTTTACTAATTTATAAATAAAATCGACTCGCTTTTGGGCTAACGTATCATTAAAACCAATCGTTCCATCTTCATCGGTATAACCATTGATGGCAACAATTTTTACTTCATGGTTTTTAGAAATCCAATCATTTAACTTCTGAATTTCTGTACTTTTCAATTCAAATTTATTAGTATCAAAATAATAGGAAGATTGCTCTTGTGCAGCAATAAATTGATTGGTGAATAAAAAAAGAAGCCAAATAATAACCGATTTCATACTAAGTATTTTTACCATAACGAAAATACAACGAAATAATTTTATAACCGCTTTAAAAAAACAAAGTGGGATAACTTTCGCTATCCCACCCGCTTTAGTGTTAATTTGTTGGAAATTTAGTTTTGTTGTGATCAAAATCAAAAAGATTTTGATGTAGTATTTTTGAACACAGAAAACTCACTGTTAAAATACCACTATACTTCCCACGGTTATATTTTCTAGATTTTTTTTAATGCTTGGGGCATTTTTGCTATTTTCAAAACAAGCGTTTGTTTACAAAAGCGATACGAAAATATAAAATAAATTTAATATTGTAACATTTTGATAGAAAAAATTTTGATTGTCCGTTATTAGTCATAACCCTGTAATGCTTGCTATCACTAGCCTGTCGAATAATTTTTCTTCAAAATACCGTCTATTAAGCTTGTAAACGAACTCATTTAGGTATAATTGTA
>NZ_JBIIVK010000079.1:0-9065 GCF_044339515.1 Flavobacterium sp. | reverse complement strand
ACAATTTCTAATTCTTTAGATGAAAAAGTTTTTTCAAAATTTCCGCCTTTGAACGAAATGTTTTTGATGATTTGAATAACGTGCTCGATAATTTCTTCAGAAACATTTTCGCTTTCTAAAAATTCTCTTGCTATTTTTGGACCAATTTCTTCATCTCCATCATGAAATTTTGAATCAGCAATATCGTGCAATAATGCTCCTAATTTCACAACCGTAACATCACAATCTTCTTCTTGAGCAATCAGAACAGCGTTTTTGAAAACGCGTTCGATGTGAAACCAATCGTGTCCACCTTCGGCATCTTGAAGTTGTTTTTTTACGAAAAGAATGGTTTTGTCTATGATAGTCATCAATTAATAATTACTATTGTAATTCTTTAAGTTTATAAAAACGTCTTCATTGTAATTATTAATGTCATTTTCTTTACGAAAAATCAGCATTGGTCCGAAGACATTAAAAATTGCTAAAAGACCATAATCTTTATTAAATAAAATTAGACCGGTTCCATCTATACTCGGATTTTCTAAAACATAATAATAAAAGTCCATTCCAGATATTTTATCTTTATAAATAATTTTACTTTTAGATAAAATAAAGTTTTCACCACCAAAATTGAAAATATTTGATTTTAAATAAAATTCAATATCAATTACTTTAGAACTGTCTTTTTGGCTAGTATAAGTAAAGGTTATTACAGAGTCTAATTTTTTCTTTTGATAAACAAACTCTTCTATTTTAGGTTTATCGGTATGATAAATATAAACAGAAAGAGAACTTACCTCATCTTTTTCCGTTTTTTTACAAGCTGATAAAACGAGAAAAATTAGGGCTAAATATGAAAGAAAAATTACTCTACTCTTACTTATCATTAAGATTTATTTCACCAAAGCAGGTTGCACCCATTTAAATACATTTTCAACTTCAGGAATAACCAAACGCTCTGAAATTTTGGCCATTCTGGCAGGGAGTTTCATTAAATAATCGCGGGCTTTTTCGGCTTCATCTGTTAAACCGTTCATTTTATCAATTTCCCACTTGTCAACAAGTTTTTGAAGAATGTCAACATAATCGGCAGCCGTGTAAACGCCAATTCGTTGAGCTGAGTCGGAAAACTGTTCGAAGGCTGAACTAATTTTTTGACCTGATTCGCGTAAAAAATGAGCGGGCATCACAATTTTTTGCTTCATCATGTATTGAAATGCCAACATCATTTCGCTCGGATCTACTTTAAAAATCTGATTCACAAATTCACCATAAGCATGATGATGACGCATTTCGTCGCCGGCAATCAACTTGCACATTTTCGAAAGTTTCTTATCACCAAATTTTTTAGCAATTTGTGAAACCCGATTGTGAGAAATATAAGTGGCTAATTCCTGAAAACTAGTGTAAACAAAGTTTTTATATGGGTCTTTTCCGGTGCCAATATCAAAACCATCGTTTATTAAATGTTGGGTAGTCATTTCAATTTCACGCATATTCACACGCCCGGACAAATAAAGATATTTGTTCAACACATCGCCATGACGATTTTCTTCTCCGGTCCAATGTTTTACCCATTTCGACCAGCCGTTTCGGCCTTCGCTATCTACACCTTCTACTTCCGTTAACCAGGATTCATAGGTTGGCAAAGCTTCTTCTGTAATGGTATCACCTACTAAAACCACCCAGAAATCATAAGGTAATTCTTTGGCAATTTCGCGTAATTCTGTAACATCTTCAAAAAAAGTTTCTTTTTCAGAATCGGGTAATAAATCTGAAGGTTGCCATATTTTTTCCACCGGAATCAAAAAGTCATTCATAAATGAATCTACTTTCTTTTCCAATAATTGCATTACTTCTAAACGAATGTTTTTTATTGACATATAATTAATTTTTAATTCCGCTAACCACGGCATTTTCTGTTTTTTGCATAATTTCTTCAAACGAAATTCCTTTAATCGGAAAAGGTTCTTGAATGGTAAATGTTAATCTGTTTCCTAACCCCATCGGAAATTGCCCAAAACGAACCATTTTCCAAGAATTATTAATTGAAATGGGCACAATGTAGGCAGATGGAGCATATTTACACAAAATCTTCAATCCGTTTTCTGAAAACTTTTTAGGAACACCGGTTTTACTTCGGGTACCCTCAGGAAAGATAACAGTTGAACGATTATGCTTTTCAATATACTCTGCCATTTCTTTTATAGCAGGTAGGGCTTGTTTAGGATCTTTTCTGTCTATTAAAACGGAACCTCCATGCCTTAAATTGTATGAAACACTCGGAATTCCTTTTCCTAATTCTTTTTTACTTATAAATTTTGGATGGCTTCTTCGCAAAAACCAAATTATCGGTGGAATATCATATAAACTCTGATGATTTGCTACAATAATCAAAGGTACATTTTTTGGTAATTTTTCTCGATTAACGAAACAATAAGTAGTTCCTAATAAATGTGTACTTCTTACTAAAAAAAAATTCAAATAATCTACACTTTTTTTATGTGCTTGATAACCTAATATATTAAAACAAAACCATTGAACAGGATGAAATACACACAAAAACATCCCAAAGGTGAGGTAATATATAATAGAAATGGGATAAGAAATCAACTTATGCATAGCGTTTTGGAATGATTACAAAAGTAGGAAATCGAAATAACTTATTTGGTTTCTTTTTGTGGAAAAATAAATTAGAAAGAGATGAAAAAAAAAAGTAATTTTACAACATTATTAATTTTTTAAAGCCACATTATTATGAGTTCAGAGAAAGAAGCCAAATTAAAAGCCTTGCAATTAACATTAGACAAATTAGACAAAACATACGGAAAAGGTACCGTAATGAAAATGGGAGACAAAGCTGTAGAAGAAGTTGAAACAATTTCTTCCGGTTCATTAGGTCTCGACTTAGCTTTGGGAGTAAATGGTTATCCCAAAGGAAGAATTATAGAAATTTACGGTCCAGAATCTTCCGGAAAAACAACCTTGACGCTTCACGCAATTGCCGAAGCTCAAAAAGCCGGTGGTATTGCTGCATTTATAGATGCTGAACATGCTTTTGATAGAAATTATGCTGAAAAATTAGGTGTTGATATTGAAAACTTAATCATTTCCCAACCGGATAATGGTGAACAAGCTCTTGAAATTGCCGAAAACCTGATACGTTCAGGTGCTATTGATATTGTGGTAATCGACTCGGTTGCTGCTTTGACGCCAAAGAGTGAAATTGAAGGAGAAATGGGCGATTCTAAAATGGGACTACACGCTCGTTTGATGTCGCAGGCATTAAGAAAATTGACGGCCACCATTAGCAAAACACATTGTACCGTATTCTTTATCAATCAATTAAGAGAAAAAATTGGTGTAATGTTTGGAAATCCTGAAACGACAACAGGAGGAAATGCTTTGAAATTTTATGCTTCCATTCGTCTAGACATCAGAAGATCATCTCAAATTAAAGATGGTGAAAATGTAATTGGAAACCGAACCAAAGTAAAAGTTGTTAAAAACAAAGTTGCTCCTCCATTTAGAACAGCCGAGTTTGACATTATGTATGGAGAAGGCGTTTCCAAAACAGGAGAAATTTTAGATTTAGCAGTTGAATTTGAAATCATTAAAAAAGCAGGTTCTTGGTTTAGCTATGGAGATACAAAATTAGGACAAGGTCGTGATGCCGTAAAAGCTCTTATCAAAGACAACCCTGAATTAGCCGACGAATTAGAAATAAAAATTAAAGAAAAAATTAAAGAAGCTGAATAAAAAACTAAACCCGAAAAATTTCGGGTTTTTTTGTGTTTACAACGCAACCTTTTTTGTTTATGTGTATCTACCAATTATAATTTATAATATTATATGAAAAAGTTACTGTTTTTTTTAGCTTTCATTTTCACCTTTATCTCTTGTGGTCTGGAAGATGATGCTCCTCCAGCATATCATTTTGAAATTATGCCCGTTGAAAATTTTATCGTGCCAGACACTTTTGACTATTTAAGTACTCATCAAATCAAACTATTTTACAAAAAACCTAACTCTTGTTATGACTTAGCTGGTATATATTTTGATAGATATTTAAATGAAAGAACAATTGGTCTTCAATGTGTAGTCCTGAATTCAACAAATTGCGAGCCTTATGAAGATGCATTATATGAAGTTGATTTTAACTTTGAAGTATTAAGTACAGAAACCTACCTCTTTAAATTTTATAAGGGTAAAGATGCAAATGGAAATAATATTTTTGAAGAAGTAGAAATCCCGGTTAATAGTGATTAAAAGACCATAGAAAACCATTGCGAGTGAATCTAGAATTACTCATACATGAATGCAAAAGCAACAATACCAAAGCACAAGAACAATTATTTAGATTATTATCTCCTAAATTGTTTAGTGTTTGCATCAAGTATTCTAAAAACTATGTAGAGGCACAAGATAATTTGCAAGATGGATTCTTAATCATTTTTAATAAGATAAATCAATTTGATAATAAAGGGTCGTTTGAAGGCTGGGCCAAAAGAGTAATGATTAACAACATCCTTCAAAAATACAGAACACATGGTGTTTTTGAAATTGTAAGCGAAAACTATCCCGATGTTGTCGATGTGGAAGTGGACGAAGATACCGTATCGATGGAGTTCTTGACTAAAATAATTCAAGAATTACCAGATAAATATCGCTTAGTATTTAATTTATATGTTTTAGACAATTATTCTCACAAAGAAATTGCAGCTATGCTGAATATTTCGGAAGGAACATCAAAATCTAATCTGTCGAGAGCAAGAGCGATTTTAAAAGAAAAAATAGAAAATAAGGCGTCAAATGAAATGAATGAAGCCAAATGAAAGATAAAAAGAATTTAGACCGTTTGTTTCAAGAACAATTCAAGGATTTTGAGGAAATTCCACCCGAAATTGTTTGGAAAAACATTGAAGCAGAACTAACTAAGAAGAAAAAAAGAAGAATTATCCCGCTGTGGTATAAACTTTCGGGTGTTGCTGCTTTGCTTATTTTTGGGTTTTTAGGAACTCGTGCACTTTTGAATCAATCAAAAATTAAAACAACTAATCCAGTGGTAATTGAAGAAAAAATCAATTCAACCAATAATCAAAACAGCGTTGTTAATTCAGACGAAAAAAACAATCAAAATCAATTGAATTCTGATGAAAACGATTCAAGTAAAATAAATAATGCCTCAGAAAAACAATTGCTTTCTAATGATGAAGCTGTTGCTAATGGAAATTTAAACAATGAAAACACTTCTAAAAAAGAAAACAATCAGAATAGCAACATTTACAAAGTAAATCAAAAGAATAAAGAAAATTTAGGATTAGTTTTAAATCCTTCCCATAAAACAAAACGAACCAAACAAGAAACTAAAAACAATTTAAACAAAAAAAATAATTCGGAATTAGTTGAAAATTCGAAAACTAATTTAAAAACAATTTCAGAAATTGAAAAAGCTACTGTTAATGCCAATTTAAACAATCAAAAAGCACTACAATCAGAAAAGAATAAAACCGGAATTTTAACAGAAAAAAACATCAACAAAAACGACAAACAATTTGTATTAGAAGATCATTCCTCTAAAATTGATAAAAATAAAATTGATTCTACTGCTGTTGCATCGCTAAACACAACAAAGGAAGAATTGAATACGTTGGGAGAATTGCTAAAAGAAAAAGAAAAAGACCAAAAACCTAAAGTTGAACCTAAAGAAAACAGATGGCAGATTACCTCAAATGTTGCTCCTGTTTATTTAGGTTCATCTTCCAACGGTTCTCCAATCGACAGTCAATTTGCAAACAACAGCAAAGAATACCAAAACACAATGAGTTATGGTCTTGGCGTGAATTATGATGTGAGTAAAAAAATTACCTTAAGAACCGGTATTAACAGAGTTAACTTTGAATATTTAACCAATGGTATAGAATTCTATGCCTCACTCGAAGGAAGGGAAATGGCATCATTAAGTTCAACAAATGCCTCGAATGTTGCTCCAATAGTTGTTCAAAATGCAAACTTTTCGAACAGTGAAGTTTCAATGAGTGCTTGGACTCAACAAGGTGCCATCGAACAAAGTATGGAGTACTATGAGATTCCGCTCGAGCTATCCTATAAGGTTATTAATAAAAAATTTGGTATTGATGTAATCGGTGGATTTAGCACGCTATTGCTCAACAACAATAGTTTGATGGTCGTTTCAGATGGGTTTTCTGCCGAATTGGGGAAAGCTAACAACCTAAGTTCAGTACATTTTAGCACAAATGTTGGACTAGGTTTTCGCTACCGTTTTTGGAAGTCATTCCAAGCGAATTTTGAACCTACTTTTAAATATCAACTCAATACATTTAGCAATAATGATGGTGGATTTAGACCCTATTTTATTGGTTTATATTCCGGTGTCAGTTATCGTTTTTAACACATAAGCTTTATTGGTTTGGCTTAAAATGTTTTAGTTTTTTAGTTAAGTTCGTTATTACTTTTACTGCCATCAGTAATAACAAAGAGAAAAGAGCACTTCCGGTTTTGGTGCTCTTTTTTTGTATCTTTAACCTCCAAAAAAAACTAATGAAAACATATTTTATCACATTGCTAGCTATATTTAGTGTCTTTTCTAATTCGAATTCAGAACAAGAAAAAAAGGAAATTGATTCCGTTATCAATCAATGGCATAAGGCTGCAGCTGAAGCAAATTTTGACAATTATTTTGGCTTAATGACAGATGACGCTGTTTTTATCGGGACAGACGCCTCTGAAAATTGGAACAGAAAAGATTTTGAAGCCTATTCAAAACCATATTTTGATAAAGGAAAAGCATGGACTTTTCACACGTTAGAAAGAAATATTTATGTTGATAAAAACAATAAAATTGCCTGGTTTGATGAACTACTTGACACCTCATTCAAAATCTGCAGAGGTTCAGGCGTTTTAGAAAAAGTGAACGGAAAATGGAAAATTAAACATTACGTTCTCTCCATGACCATTCCAAATGAAACATCAGATGAAGTGGTTGCTGTTAAAGATTCAATCGAAACCAACTACATTCAAAAATTAAAATCAAAAAAATAACACTTTCATAAAACCATACCGAAACTTTTCTCGTAACTAAGAAGAACAAACTCAAAATTCTTTGTTATGAAAGTTAACAGAAAAGTAAAAATCTTTCTAGGAAGCATTGCCGGAATTGTCTTCCTGCTCTTCTTAGTGCTAGTAGTTCACATCGCAACCGCAAAACCGGTTGAAGTGGACAATGCAACCATGCAAATTAGTAGAATTGACTTCAAAGAACCCTTTGATTCTTTAAAATCTAAAGAAATTCATAGAAATCTCAAATCAATTGAGGGTGTAAAAAACATCAAAATTGTACCCGAAAAAGGAGTGGTTGTTTACTTTCATGACAACCGCATTGTCAATTCTGACCAGGTTTTCACACAACTTTCAGCCAAAGGAAAATATCAAGCACAACGCTTTGTGATTTCGGATGAATTGGCCTCCAAAAAAGTGTGTCCGGCTATGAATACGGATGGCTTTAGCTATAAATTTTCCAGAGGTATCCAACGAATTTTTAATTAACCTAAATAGAATTGTTATGAAACATTTATCGAAATTATCCTTTTTTGCTCTCGTACTTTTATCAGGAACTGCATTCGTCTCTTGCATCGACGATGATGACGCAGGAACACCGCCTGCAGAGCTAACACTTTATCAAAAACTTGGAGGAACGACAATGGTCGCAGACCCCAACAATCCCAGTCAAATGATTGAACAAGGAAGATTGTCTTACCGTTCTGTAGTAGACAGCACGATTACACTAATTGTAGCTGATATTGTAGCTGATTCTCAAGGAAATTTAGGAGCTCATTTTGCACCAGTGGTGGGCGAAGTTTTAGGCGGAAACACCACAAATGTTGCGGTTTTAAGTAAAAACTTAACCGATTTCTTTTCTGCAAACACTGGTGGCGGTGCAACAAACACGTACTCTGGATTAGGAATGGTTGCTGCTCATGACCCTGCTCAAAATCCAAGAATGGGTGTAAAAGCAAATGATGCCGACTATGATAAATTTATTGGCTACGTAGGGGCTGCAGCCGGTTTAAACGGAGTAACTGACCCTTCTTTAATTGGCGAAGTTGTGGGCGTTTTAGAATCGCTTAGAGCACCTATCGTTCAGGAATAATATCATCTATTTTAACTGTGCCGAATCACCATTTTTAATTATTTAAGGTGGTGATTCTTTATTTTTGAAGGTTTTCCAACATCTCAACGGTCATCAAATCCATGTCAAAATTGTGTTTCCAACCCCAATCAGTTCGAGCAGAAGAATCATCAATTGAACCCGGCCAACTATCAGCGATTTTCTGACGGAAATCAGGTTTGTAAGAAATAGTAAAATCAGGAATATGTTTTTTAATTTCTTGTGCTATTTCTTTCGGTGTAAAACTTACTCCAGACAAATTATAAGACGAACGGATTTTAATTTTTTCTGCCGGGACTTGCATAATTTCTATCGTTGCACGTATTGCATCATCCATATACATCATCGGTAAACGCGTTTCTTCCGATAAAAAACATTCAAATTTTCCATCGCTTAATGCTTTATGATAAATATCAACCGCATAATCCGTCGTTCCTCCTCCTGGTGGTGTTGACCAACTAATTAATCCCGGATAACGAACGCTTCGAACATCTACACCAAAAATGTTGTGGTAATATTCACACCAACGTTCTCCGGATTGTTTAGAAATTCCGTAAACCGTTGTAGGTTCCATAATCGTAAATTGTGGCGTGTTTTCTCTTGGCGTAGTAGGTCCAAAAACAGCAATACTCGAAGGCCAAAAGATTTTTTTAATTTTTCGGGCTTTTGCTAAATTCAACACGTGAAAAAGAGAATTCATATTCAAATCCCAAGCAAAAGCAGGGTTTTTTTCAGCAGTAGCCGATAATAAAGCCGCCATCAAATAGACTTCTTCTACTTGATATTTTTCAATAATATGTTCAATTTGATTAAAATCCAGTGCATTTAAAACCTCAAAAATCCCATCATTCACTACCTCGTTATTTAATTTTCTGATGTCGGAAGCAATCACATT
>NZ_JBIIVK010000029.1:0-45072 GCF_044339515.1 Flavobacterium sp. | reverse complement strand
ATTTACAATTATACCTAAATGAGTTCGTTTACAAGCTTAATAGACGGTATTTTGAAGAAAAATTATTCGACAGGCTAGTGATAGCAAGCATTACAGGGTTATGACTAATAACGGATAATCAAAAAAAATTTAAACTATATTCATTCATTTTAGCATAATTTGTGTTATAATATTTTGAATATTACAAAACTTGATTTTACTAAAAATATTGTTAATAAAAAGATTAAGAGAGATTTTTTGTTTTCGTAACTGTATCTATTGCAAATTTTTCTCTCAAAACTTTCATGTCCTCACTCACTTTCTTATCCAATACTTTTGCATAATGTTGTGTAGTTCTCAGATTTTTATGACCAAGCATCTTGCTTACACTTTCAATAGGAACACCATTTGTGAGTGTTACAGTTGTTGCAAATGTATGACGTGCAATATGAAAAGTGAGTTCTTTATCTATTTCGCATAAATCAGCTAACTCTTTTAAATAAGCATTCACTTTTTGATTAGATAGAATAGGAAGTAGTTTTCCCTCATTCATACATTGGGGATGGTTTTCATATTTATCGATTATAATTTTGCTAACCGGGAGGATTGGTATTCTTGAAGGATTATCCGTCTTTTGACGTTTGATTGATATCCATTTTTCTCCATCAATGCCTATGATTATATTTGATTTGGTTAGATTATATACATCAATGTAAGCTAAGCCCGTAAAACAACTGAAAAGAAACATATCTCTAACCAATTCAAGTCGCTTGATTTTAAACTCTTTATTTAAGAGTGTTTCGATTTCTTCTTGCGTTAAATAGACTCTTTCAATTTCTTTTATTTTACCCTTGTAGTTGAGCAACGGGTCTCTAGCTAACCAACCGTTTACATAACATTGTTTAATTATTTTTCCAAAATTCCGGATGTATTTTATAGTAGAATTGTTATTGCATTTCTTTGTATTTCGTAGGAAGAAATCAAAGTCATTTATAAATGCGATATCAACTTGATTAAGTGAAATATCATTAACATTATACTGGATTTTTAGAAATTCTTTTACATGGCTCAACGTGGTTTCATATTTTTTATATGTGTTATTTGCAAAGTTGGAACCAATTAGTTCTTTCATTCGTTTATTATGATCTTCAAAGATTAATATAAGTTGTCGCTGCTTTTCCTCTATACCTAGAAATTTGTTTTTAAAGGTTTGTACGTTAATTTCTTGATTATTATTGACCATCCATTTCTCTGTTTCGTATACTTTTGATAGTAAGACATCAAGGTAACTGTTTATTAGTCTTGCTTCTTCCGAATTACCTTTGATTTTTCCAGCTGAAGCATTCCACTTTGATTTTTCTATGAATTTTGAAGTACTCAATTCAATACGAGTACCATTGATTGTTATTCTCTGATAAATAGGGAGTAGGCCATTTTTTGAAGCCTTTGAACTTTTCACGTAGAAAAGTATTGACATTTTGTGTTTCATTTTGTGGTGACTTTATGGTTATTCAAATTAGTTATTTAATTCTTTTCCGTCAAGATGTTCATCTTTTGAACTGCTTACTATCACTGGCTTTACAAGAAATTCGGTTACCCTAAATTTGCTTTTTTTCGGGTAACCGATTTTACCACCAATGGTTTGAGATTTATTGAATAATTTGAATAGTATCAAAAACAAAAAACCCTGTAAATCATACGATTTACAGGGTTTTAATTTGAGATGAAAGTAATAATGTGGAGTCGGAGAGAATCGAACTCTCGTCCAAACAAGCAACCAAAGAGCTTTCTACGCGTTTATCCTTTGATTGGATTTTCGACAAAAAGCGAGGCCAAAGGCAGCCACTTCTTGCTTAGCTTTATAGTTGTCAGAAGGGATTCAAAGCATTACCCTTCCTAGGTTTATATTTACGGTTCCCCTGAATCAAACGCCACAAACCAAGGCTTCTGAGGAGAATCTAGCTTCTCGTCCTTGACGAGACTAGGCAAATCTTACTATAATTCAGATTAAGCAGCTAAAGCGTAATTATTTTCGCCGTTTATAAAGTGTGAACCTTGATATTTACGAGCCAAATGTCCAATGCTCGACGTGCTTACCGTTTAGTTCCACCTGCTGTCAAAACCGGTCGACCCCTTTTTTTAGTGTTCAGTTGTCAGTTGTCAGTTGTCAGCAACTCAGCAACTCAGCCACTCAGCCACTCAGCCACTCAGCCACTCACAACAAAAACCAGACCACAAATATACAATTTAAATTGTCATAAATAAAACTTGTCGGTATAAACCAATAATGTTATATTTGAAACAATTTTAAAGATTTACCATAAAAATATCACAAATGACATTTGGCATCATCAAAGAACGCAAAAATCCACCTGACAGAAGGGTTGTATTTACTCCAGAAGAGTTAGTACGTTTACAGCAACAATTTCCGGAGGCAAAAATTAAAGTGGAAGCCTCTGATATCAGGGTTTTTCCGGATCTATTTTATCAAGAAGCCGGACTAGTAGTAACAACAGATATGTCAGATTGTGATGTATTAATTGGGGTAAAGGAAGTGCCAATTGACGCTTTGATTCCGAATAAAAAGTATTTTTTCTTTTCGCATACCATTAAAAAACAACCGCATAATCGGAAGTTATTGCAAGCTATTTTAGAAAAGAAAATTGATTTATATGACCATGAAACGATTGTAGATGCACAAAATCGTCGTTTAATCGGTTTTGGACGTTATGCCGGAATTGTAGGAGCCTACAACGGTTTGAGAGGTTTTGGTATCAAATATGAATTGTTTACATTACCTAAAGCAGAATCGCTTAATGGAAAGGAAGAATTGATTGCTAAATTAAAGCGTCAAACTTTTCCACCCATAAAAATTGTGTTGACCGGTAAAGGCAAAGTAGGCATGGGAGCTAAAGAGATACTTGACGGAATCAAGTTCAAAGAAGTATCCATCGAAAATTTCTTAACCAAAAAATATTCGGAGCCTGTTTATGTTCACATTGACGTCTTAGATTACAACAAGCGAAAAGATGGTAAGCGATTGGATAACCAAGATTTTTATGCTAACCCTGCTGAATATATTTCTGATTTTGAACGATTTACTAAAGTAGCAGATGTTTTTATGGCCGGTCATTTTTATGGTAATGGTTCACCGGAAATTTTAACTAATGATATGTTGAAAGCTGCGGATTGTACGTTGAAAGTAGTGGCTGATATTTCATGTGATGTAAATGGACCAATTGCGTGTACTATTAAAGCATCTACAATAGCTGAACCTTTTTTTGGTTATTTGCCTTCAACCCGTGAAGAAGTCCCCTACATGCATCCGGGTTCCATTATGGTCATGAGTGTTGATAATTTGCCCTGTGAGCTACCCAAAGATGCCAGTGAAGGTTTTGGGGAAATGTTTATGCAGCATGTGATTCCTGCCTTTTTCAATGGAGATAAAGACGGAATTCTTCAACGAGCAAAAATTACTGAAAACGGAAAACTAACGCATCGATTCAGTTATCTACAAGATTATGTGGATGAAACTTCGAAGGTTTTACAATAACAACAGTTTAGAGCAGGTGATTTAATCCGAATTGTTTTTTACATTTGGGAAATGAAACTAGCTTGTATGAAAGGTAGATTTTTAATTTGGTTATTGTTTTTCATTTCCTCTGAAAATTTTGCTCAGGAACTGCTTCCTTTTGTTGAAAATTTCACAAAAACCGACTACAAAGGCGATAATCAAGTATGGAACCTCACTCAAGGTGAAGATAAAGCCTTTTATTTTGCTAATAATCACTATTTTTTACGGTATGACGGAGTAAAATGGGAGCGGTATTCGTTGCCGAATAAAACCATCATTCGTTCTGTATTTGCTCATCAAGACAAGATTTATTGTGGTTCCTATAATGAATTTGGTTATTGGAAAAGGAAAAAGGGTATAATGCAGTATTTTTCACTTTCTAAAGGGAAGAATTTTTTTAAAGGAAGTTCAAAGAATGAAGAAATTTGGAAAATTTTTCGTGCCAACAACAAACTGTATTTCCAATCGTTTAATGAACTTTATATTTATGAAAATCAAACGATTAAAAAAGTAGAAATTCCTTTTTTAATCTCCTATTGTTATGTGATTGATGAACAAATTTATGTTGCTTCTGTTAACAAGGGAGTGTATCTTTTTGATGGGAAGCAATTTTCACCATTGAGTAAATGGGATGCTATCTTTGATAATGTAATTCATGGAATCGATAGAAACCAAAAAAGCACCTATATCTTTACCTTAAAAAACGGAGTTTTTGTTGAGCAAGGAAATGGTTTGACAGAGTGGCAACATCCTTTGAATACAATCCTAAAAAAAGAAGGAATCAATGCTGCTCAGTTTTATAAAACAGATCAATTAGTAATTGGTACGGTATCCAATGGAGTGTATATTGTTCAGCTAAAAACCGGTAAATACATTAAAATTGATCGAAATAATGGATTGTCGAATAATACTATTTTAACTATTTCTATTGATCAGGAAAAGGATATTTGGTTGGGATTGGACAATGGAATTTCACATTTGGAAATCAATTCACCGTATCGAATTTTTTCAGATACAACCGGTGAGTTGGGAAGTGTATATGCTATTTCATCAACGCCAAACGGATACTTATTGGGTTCGAATCATGGTGTCTTTAAATATGAGAATAAACAATTGGAATTTGTAACAGGTTCGCAAGGTCAAGTATGGAATATACAGCAGATTGGACAAAAATATATTATTGGTCATAATGAAGGAACCTTTTTATTGGATATGAATCAATTCGTGAAAGTAAATCCACTGAATGGAGGATGGCAATTAAAGAGAGACATCGCTGCCCCACGATTTGTTCAATCCAATTACTTAGGCATTGCTTTTTTTGCTGAACAAGATAATTTTACTTCATTTAAACGTTTGAATACGGTGTACAGACCCATTAAAGATTTTATTCAAATCGGACCAAATGAAATTGTAGCTTCTGACAGTTATAGGGGGTTGTTCAAAATAAAATACGATCAAAATCTAGAGGTAGTTTCTTATGTTAACTTAACGGAAAAGAATCAGATTAGTAATGATTTTGGGGTAAAAATATTTCAGTATAAAAGTGAAGTGCTGTACTATATTCACTCAGAATGGTATGTTTTAGACCATGTTACAGATGTGTTGAAAAAGCATGAATTGTTTAATGAACATTTTAAAGGAATCAGTCAAATCATTCCTATTGATGATTCGAGTTTTGGTATATTGAAAGATAATTTGCTTTATATTATTAATCAAAATGAGCAACACTTTTCATGGAAATTGATAGCTCCAAAATATTATGAAGGAAAAATTGTAAACAATGATACGCGAATATTTAATTTTAATCATCAGTATTTACTCAATTTAGACGATGGGTTTTTATTATTTGAGACCAATAAAAATGATTTTACTAAACAAAGTATAACGATTGAAGCTTATCTGAACGAAGAATTGATTGAAAATGAGACAAAGATTCCATACAATCAGAGTTTGGAATTGCATTTTCTATCTGATTTTTACGGAAATAAAAAATCTCCCTTGTTTTATCGTCAAAATGGCTCTGAGCTCATTCCGTTAATTGAGGGTAAGTTAGCTTTAAATAATTTAACCAGTGGACAAAATAAAATTGAGGTTTTTTACACCAATGGAGTAGACTATGTAAAAGCAAATGAATTTACTTTTTATGTCAAAAAGCCTTGGTATTTATCTTTTTGGATGATTGTATTGTATCTATCCTTCATTGGACTTATTTTGTTTATTTATTATCGTTGGAATAAAATTCGGTACCAAGAAAAGCTAAAATTAAAAGAAGAGGAGTTAAAGCATCATAAGCAAATTGTAGAACTTGAATTGGAAGCAGAGAATAAGCTCAAAATTCAAGATTATGAAAAGCATATTTTAGAAATGCAAATTCAATCAAAAGCGACCGAATTAGCCGGTAAATCATTATCAATTGCTAAACAAGGTGAAATGATTGAAAACATTCAACGCATCTTAGAACATGAAAACGAATTATTGCAATTGAAAAGTAAAATTCGCAAAGTGATTAAAGCAAATGCCCTTAACAAAAAAGAGTGGGAGAGTTTTGAGAAAAACATCTATCAAAGTCATGATGAATTTGTACAGCGATTAACAAAACGTTTTCCACAATTGACTTCTAAAGACATTCGACTTTGTATTTATTTAAAAATGAATCTCTCTTCTAAAGAGATAGCTCCTTTAATGAATATTTCTTATCGTGGAGTTGAATTGCACCGGTATCGTCTCAGAAAAAAGATTAATCTGGATGCAGATATAAATCTTTCAACATTTATGATAAATCTATAATTTTCTGATATAAATTATAGAATTATTATTTTTTATGTATTTTGAATAACATTCTAATACTACATCATTTATACATCATTTAGTTTTTAAAACGATGTATTGTAAATCTGTTTTAATTGATTTAAATATTTGAAATTCATATCATTATAATATATAAAATTTATTTTGATGTATTAATGTTGTTTGATTTGGTTTGCTTACTATATCGTTTTAGTTACTATATTTACGATATCAAACTAAACAAACCAACAAAATGTATAGAATTATCTATTTATTACTTTTAATTGTAACAATTCCTACTATTCAAGCACAAGAAATTACCGGAAAAGTTACTGATTCAAATGGTATGCCTTTACCGGATGTAATTGTATTGGTTATTAGTACAAAAGAAAATACAGTTACTGATTTTGATGGTAATTTCAAAATTAAAGCAGAATCGGGTGATGAGATTCAATTTTCCATGTTAAGTTTTATAAAAAAGACAGTTCCGGCAGTAAATGGAATGACAGTAAAATTGGAAGATGATAATTCAAAAAGTTTATCGGAGGTTGTTGTTATAGGTTACGGAACCAAAAAAGCGGGTTCAATAACCGGTTCGGTTTCACAAATCAAATCTGCAGATATTTTAAAAACCCCTGCACAGTCTGCTATTCAATCCATTCAAGGTAGAGCAGCGGGTGTAAATATTGTTACTAATGATGAACCGGGGGCAAATCCATCTATCCGAATCAGAGGTCTAGGAACGTTACTTGGTTCACGTGATCCACTTTATATTATTGATGGTATTGAGAGTACTAGTTTAAATGGTTTGAGTCCCAATGAAATTGAAACAATGGACATTTTAAAAGACGCATCCTCTTTGGCGATATACGGTCAAAAAGGTTCTAATGGTGTGGTTATTATCACCACTAAAAAAGGTAAAAAAGGTACGATGAAAGTGAATGTTGATTCCTATTATGGTCAACGTTTCATTCAACGAGAAGTTGAGATGGCTGATTCGTATTTATTTGCATATTATAACAATACTGCACAGGGTTCATCTTCCTATTTTAATTTTGAACAACCATACAATACCAATTGGTTAGATGAAATTACGGATAATGGTGAGGTAATCAGTAATCATATCAACATTTCCGGTGGTACTGAAAATGCAACTTATCATTTCGGAGCCACCAATCTCAAAGAGCGAGGAATTTTAAACGGAACTCAATTTGAAAGAACGAACATTTCATCCAGAAATGAGTTTTATCTTCTTGATCAAAAAATAAAAATTGCACCCTCTATTAATTTATCAATTGTTAGTAATACTCCTAAACCTTTAAGTGCATTTACCAATGCATATAAGCAATCTCCAATTGTTCCGGTACGTTTTGATAACGGTCGATGGGGAGTACCTCTCAGAAATCCGGAAACAGGATTAATTGATATTAACGGAAGTGACCGTTTTAACAATGTTGCCAACCCTGCAGCTCAATTATTTTACACCAATGAGCAGAATAGAAATGTGACGTTGTTTGGCTCCATGAATGCGGAAATTAAAATTTTAGATGAATTAAAGTTTACCTCAAATTTTGGTGCTACTTTTGATTGGTCAAAAGGATTTACATTTACACCGAGCAGAGAAATATGGTTGTCTCAAAATGCTATCTCTACCATTGATGAATATTCTCCAAATGCACCTATTAATATTTTACAACAACGAAGAGGTGAAAGTTATCAATGGAACTGGGATAATTTTTTTACCTATAATAAAACATTTGGGCCACACGAAGTTACAGCAGTTTTGGGAATGTCAAGATCAACTTTGGGTGATACAGCATTTTTGTCCGGCACCCGTTGGAATGTGCCTGAACAATCAAATTACTGGTCCTTGAATTTATCTACTTACGATACAGAAACGGCTCCCGGTGCCGTTGTTTCTCAGCAACAATTCACACCAATAGTTTCCTTATCTTATTTTGCAAGAATGGATTATGAATATGATGGAAAATATTTATTTGCCGCATCATTAAGACGTGAAGGGATTAGTGCCTTTCAAGAGTCTAAACGTTGGGGAATGTTCCCTTCTGTTTCAGCCGGTTGGGTTGTTTCAAATGAAGATTTTTTACTAAACTCAAAATCGCTAAATTACCTGAAAGTTAGAGCCGGTTATGGTGAAGTTGGAAACGGAAATACACTAAATCCTCTAAATATACCTACATTTTTTCAGCGTTTTAATTATGCTTTCGGGGAAAATCAAGTAATAAATCCTGGGAGTAACCAGCCCTTTCAAGTTGATCCGAATTTAACTTGGGAAACCATTAAAGAATTGGGTTTTGGTTTAGATTTTAAAACTTTTGACAGTCGACTTTCCGGTACAATTGATTTATATGACCGTAAATCGACTGATGTTATTTTGCCGGTTACTCTACCTCCATCGCTCTCTCCTGGTCTTGTAACGTTAAACACAGGTGATGTTTCTAACCGAGGAGTTGAACTGTCATTGAAATGGGATGGTAAATTTAATGACAAATTCACCTATTGGGTAGGAGGAAACTTCTCTTACAATAAAAATGAGTTAACAAAAGTCAACAGTGCCTTCTTTTCTGAATTAATTGGAGGTCCAATCAATAACGGACAATGGACTAAACAAGTCTTGGTTGGTGAACCATTGGGGAGTTTTTATGTGTATGAAGTAACCGGTTTAAATGCCGATGGTGCTTTTACTTACAGTGATGAACGAGTGGTGGCCGGTTCCTATATACCAACACATACGTATGGGTTAAGTTTTGGTGCCAATTATAAAAATTTTGATTTTTCGGTTGATACGTACGGTGTGGGTGGAAATAAACTCTACAATGGAAAAAAAGCACAACGTTTTGGTGGTGAGAATGTAGAAAGTGCTGTATTGGATAATTTTTGGACACCTAACAATCCTAATGCTGCAAATCCATTACCATTCAACACCGTTCCATTGTCATCCACATATTACATTGAAGATGGTGATTTTTTTCGAATTAACAACATCACAATTGGCTATACGTTACCCAAATTTTATGAAAGAATTTATAAAGTCCGCTTTTTCATTACTGCAATCAATCCCCTTTTGTTTACCAAATTTACGGGTTACTCGCCCGAATTAGTGGGAAATAATAATGCTGATCCACTGCGGTCTGCCGGAATTGAATTGGATGCTTATCCAACAAATAAGACTTTTTTAATGGGTGTTAATATTAGTTTATAAAAATTAGGTTATGAAAAAAAATTATCGCTATACAATCTTTTTACTCTCTTTTATCATACTTTTTTTTATGTCATGTGAAGATGATTTAAATGTGGAGCCCAATGATTCTCTGACTGAGTTAGATTTCTTAAATAATCCGGCCAATGCAGTTCAATTGGTGAACGGTGTTTATAATAAGCAATTGGATTATAATATGTATTCCTTTTCTTGGATCGGAATAACCAGTATTACTTCTGATGATGCCGATAAAGGTTCCACACCAACAGATACCGGAACAGATAAGCATAAACTCGATAATTTGACTTTTGATGCTACTGACATTTCCTTTAATGATGTTTGGAACGGGCGTTACGATGGTATATACAGGGCTAACAATGCTTTGTTTTATCTGGAACAATTAACTATTGATCCTGTTCTGAAAGACCGTTTAATTGGGGAGGTAAAGTTTTTAAGAGCTTTGTTTTATTTTGATTTAGTGCGTTGTTTCGGTGGTGTTCCTCTTGTTATTGAACGAATAGACATTAACGATAATACTACTATCAATCAAGTAGTTTTTGTGAGAAAATCAAAACAAGAAGTGTATGACCAAATTGAAATGGATTTAACGGATGCTATTGGTAAATTACCTTTAAAAGGTCAATATTCGCCCAATGATTTAGGTAGAGCATCAAAAGGTGCTGCCCAAGCTTTGTTAGCTAAAGTACATTTATATCAAGGGGAATGGCAAATGGCTTATGATATTGCAGGCGAAGTTATATCCTCCGGACAATATGCTTTGTTGAACAATTATGCAGATGTTTGGAGAGAATCCGGTGAAAATAAAGCCGAATCCATTTATGAAGTGCAAGCAACTTTAACAAAAGGATTACGTGATTACACCAATGTTCAAGGACCAAGAGGCACACCTGATTTGGGTTGGGGATTCAATACACCATCATTAAGTTTAGCTAATTCTTATGAAAGTGGTGATTTACGCAAAGAAGCCGCTATTATGTTTGTCCCTTCAGTGTTATGGGATGGATTTATTGCACCCGTAAGTTGGACCAATCCAAGGTATAATTATAAAGCCTATCAAAGTCCTCTTTTAGAGTTATGGAATGATGATAAAGGAGAAACCGCTAAAAATTTACGTATTTTAAAATATAGCGATGTTTTATTGATTAGAGCTGAGGCCGGATTTCAGTTAGGTATGACCGGCGAAGCTCTAGACCGAATTAATGAACTACGTTCACGTGCTGGTCTTGATGTAGCAACAACAGTTACGCTACAATCGATATTGAATGAAAGAAGATGGGAAATGGCAATGGAGCATGACCGTTGGTTTGATTTAGTTAGAACAGGAACCGCAGTAAGTGCTATGTCAGCAAACGGTAAAACATTTGTGGTTGGGAAGCATGAATTATTTCCTATTCCCAATGATCAAATTATTTCAAGTGGAGGGTTATTAACCCAAAACCCAGGATACTAATATTACTAACTTAAATTTTTAACATTTTAAACATTATGATTATGAAAACAATGAAATTATCAATGAAGGCACTGTCTTTAGTATTGATTGGAGCTTCACTTATTGCATGTGGAGATGATGAGGAAAGAAAATTACCACCAATTGGTGGGTTTGATAATGCTGACCAAGTAGCCTCCGCTGATTTAGTTGCTTATTGGCCGTTAAATGGTAATGGAAAAGAAATTAAATCGAATACTGACCCATCAAACACAGTAGGTGCTTCTTATGTTGAGGCAATCAAAGGACAAGGTGTAAACTTTGCAAATGGTTATTTAGCTTATCCTGAGATAGCATCATTGAGTGCTTCTTTACCAAGTATGTCAATCAGCCTTTGGGCAAAAGTAACAAATAATGGTGGAGATGATGGTCATCCGACAATGATGTTTTCTTTAACTCGTCCGAACGAGTGGGGTGGAAACATCAACTTTATGGCTGAAACAGGATGGAGACCTGCAACTGCCGATACATTAGTAGTGAAAGGTTTAGCCATCATCAAAACAGAAGATGGTGGTGCTAATTTTCAAGATATCATTAACTCTGCAAACCCAAGTGCAGAGGATATTGCAAACGGTCATTCTGCTCAACCTAATAAAAATGGTGGACAATGGGCACATTATGTTTTAACATGGGATGCTACAACAGCCATGTTTAGATTATATGCGAACGGTGTTAAAATTTCTAATCCTGTTTGGGAATCCAGAAATGGTGGAAATCCTTTAGCACTAAATTTCTTTACTCCAACAAGACCGGTAATCGGGACTTTTGGTTCGGTAGCTTTTGGAACTCCTGATTCATGGCAAAGACCAATGAACGGACAATTAGATGAAATCAGAGTTTGGAAAAAAGTATTAACTCAAGCAGAAATCGGTGCTCTTTATGAGCTTGAAAAAGCAGGAAGATAATTTGTTTTCATATGATAAACCTAGCAGGATAAATTCCTGTTAGGTTTATTTCTACTTAATTTTTTAAAGAATTCTATATGCAAAATATTCTAAAATATTTATTTATCATTCAATTCTTCTTCATTTCTTGTTCATGTTCTAAAACAAACGAAACGGTGACTAGAGAAGATGATGTAATTAATATACCACCTTTATCTGAGCAGGAGTTATTAGATTTAGCTCAAAAAGATGCGTTTAAATATTTTTGGAATTATGCAGAATCCAACTCAAAATTGGCAAGAGAACGTTATCATGTAGATGAACCTTTTGTGGATGAACATTTGGTTGCAACGGGTGGTTCCGGTTTTGGTTTGATGACTATACTAGTAGGGATAGAAAGAGGTTTTGTAACCAGAGAAGAAGCCTTATCCAGACTACAAACTGCTTTAAATTTTCTAGAAAACGCCGATCGTTTTCACGGTGCATGGAGTCATTGGATTAACGGAACAAATGGAAATACAGTTCCTTTTGGTCCGATTGATAATGGAGGCGATATAGTAGAAACTTCTTTTTTGTGTCAAGGGCTAATTTGTGTACGTGAATATTTTAAAAATGGTACAGAAGCTGAACAAGCCTTAGCACAACAAGCCGATGAACTTTGGAGAGGAGTAGAGTGGAGCTGGTATACAAAAGGCGAAAATGCAATGTATTGGCATTGGTCACCTGATTACGAATGGCAATTAAATTTTAAATTAGAAGGTTATAACGAGTGTTTAATTACCTATGTTATGGGAGCTTCTTCGCCAACGCATCCAATTCCCTCAGAAGCCTATCATCAAGCTTGGGCTAGAAATGGTGCAATTGTTACCGCGGCTTCCAGTTATAATATTCCTAAGATTTTTAATTACAATGGGGCTTCTATTGTTGGTCCAATGTTTTGGGCACATTATTCTTATTTAGGTTTAGACCCTCGAGGACTAACCGACCAATATGCTAACTATTGGGAATTGACTCAAAATCATACTAAAATCATGCATGCTTATTGTGTTGCTAATCCTATTGGTTGGAATGGATACAGTGAGGAATGTTGGGGATTAACAGCAAGTTACACCAGAAATGCTAATGGAACCGTTGGCTATACCGACCATAAACCAGGTAATGATAGAGGTGTCATTACGCCTACAGCAGCATTATCTTCATTTCCCTACACGCCTGAAGAATCTATGAAAGCTTTGCGGTATTTTTACGAAAGCAATGATTGGAGAGACCGATTAATTGGTGTGGCTGGACCTTATGATGCATTTTCACCACATCATGATTGGGTTACAAAACGTTATTTAGCCATCGATCAAGGAACGATTGTCCCAATGATAGAAAATTACAGAACCGGATTTTTATGGAATTTGTTTATGCAAGCTCCTGAAATTCGTACAGGATTACAGAATTTAGGATTTTCATCCGCACAACATGGTTTTTAAAAAAAAATTAGTCACTACTTTTATTTTCTGTTTTTTGATAACAGGATATTTTCCTTTTGAAGCGTATAGTCAAGAAACAAAAGGAAGTTATTCTATAACAATAGAAAACAAAATAAATTACGGCTATATTTTACATCAACCTAAAAAAGGGGTGACAAAAAAACCATTGATTGTTTTTTTACATGGTTCAGGAGAGAAAGGTTTTGATTTGGAAAAGGTAAAAGTGCACGGACCATTAAAGTATCTTCAAACAAATGAATTAGATGCTTATGTTTTAGCCCCTCAGTGTCCTGAAAATACCTACTGGGAATCAGAATCATTGTATCAATTGATTCAAAAAATAATAAAAGAAAACCCAATTGATATTAATCGTGTATATTTAACTGGGTTGAGCATGGGAGCGTGGGGAGCATGGAATTTAGCTTTTGCTCATCCGGAAATCTTTGCGGCATTAGTGCCAATTTGTGGTTTTGTATATAGGGTTCCAATGATTGAAAATTGTAAAATTGCAAATATTTCAACACGAATTTATCATGGATTATTAGATGATATAGTAGATGTGGAATATTCTATCACAATATTTAAAAAATTAAAAAGTTGCTCAAAAGACATTCAGTTGACTATTTTTGATGATGCCAATCATGATAGTTGGTCAAGAGTTTATGCGGATGTCAATCTATATAAATGGATGTTAAGCCAAATAAAAAATCAATAATATGCGATTATTTCAAGCCTTAATTTTTACTGTTTTTATTACTACTACTGTGATGGCTCAAAAGGGGAACAATCAAAAAATAACCCTTTCAAAAGCGGAGTTTATAGAGCAATTACTTTCTAAAATGACGTTGGAAGAAAAAATAGGTCAATTAAATCTTCCAACATCCGGCGATATTACCACAGGGCAAGCCAGTAGCTCTGATGTGGCAAAAAATATCAAAGAAGGAAAAGTGGGTGGACTTTTTAATATTAAAACAGCAGAAAAAATAAGGGAAGTTCAAAAAATAGCGGTTGAGCAAAGCCGTCTTAAAATACCTCTTTTATTTGGTATGGATGTGATTCACGGTTATGAAACGACTTTTCCAATTCCGCTTGGTTTGTCTTCTACATGGAATTTGGAATTGATTAAACGAAGTGCTCAAATTGCCGCTAAAGAAGCCAGTGCTGACGGAATCAACTGGACGTTTTCACCCATGGTAGATATCTCACGTGACCCAAGATGGGGAAGGGTTTCAGAGGGTTCCGGTGAAGACGCCTATTTAGGTAGTGAAATCGCCAAAGCAATGGTCAGAGGTTATCAAGGAAAAGATTTGTCACTCAATACTACTCTTTTAGCTTGTGTGAAACATTTTGCTTTGTACGGTGCTCCTGAAGGCGGAAGAGATTACAATACAGTTGATATGAGTAGAATCCGAATGTATAATGAGTATTTCCCACCTTACAAAGCAGCTGTTGATGCCGGAGTGGGCTCGGTTATGGCTTCCTTTAATGAAATTGATGGTATCCCTGCAACAGGAAATAAATGGCTAATGACGGATGTATTGCGTAAACAATGGAATTTTAATGGATTTGTTGTTACGGATTACACCGGAATCCAAGAAATGATGGAGCATGGTGTGGGTGATTTCCAAACCGTATCAGCGGCTGCACTCAAAGCAGGAATAGAAATGGATATGGTTAGTGAAGGTTTTTTAAAAACCCTCAAACAATCTGTAACCGAAGGAAAGGTTTCTATCCAACAAATTGATAATGCTGTGCGATTAATTTTAGGTGCAAAATACGATTTAGGTTTGTTTGATGATCCTTATCGCTACTGTGATTTAAAGCGTGATAAAACCGATATTTTTACAACTGCTCATCGGAATGAGGCCCGAAAAACAGCAGCAGAATCATTTGTATTATTAAAAAATGACAAAGGAATTTTACCTTTAAAAAAATCAGGAACTATTGCTGTGATTGGACCGCTAGGAAATAATTCAGTAAATATGCCCGGAACGTGGAGTGTAGCAACAAAGCATGAAAAGGCTATTCCTTTATCTGATGGTATGAAATCAGTTTTAGGAAAATCAGTGAATGTGCTCTATGCCAAAGGCAGTAATTTGGTAGCTGATGCCGCTTATGAAGAACGTGCGACCATGTTTGGAAAAACCTTAAATCGAGACAATCGTTCCAGAGAAGAATTGTTGAATGAAGCCCTTCAAGTTGTTTCAAAAGCCGATGTGATTGTAGCTGCATTAGGTGAATCTGCCGAAATGAGCGGAGAATCAAGCAGTAGAACAGAATTAGGTATTCCATCCGTTCAAAAAGAATTATTGGATGCATTACTAAAAACGGGTAAACCGGTTGTTTTGGTTTTATTTACAGGAAGACCTTTAGTTTTGGTTGAAGAAAGTCAAAAAGTTGCTGCGATTCTTAATGTTTGGTTTCCCGGAACAGAAGCTGGATTAGCCATTACAGATGTATTGTTTGGTGATGAAAGTCCTTCCGGAAAATTAACGGCAACTTTTCCAAGAAGTGTAGGTCAAATTCCAATATTTTACAATCATAAAAACACGGGAAGACCGCTTGGAAATAACGAAGGAAAATTTGAAAAATTCAAAACCAATTACATTGATGAGCGAAATGAACCGTTATTTCCATTTGGATTTGGATTGAGTTATACTTCTTTTTCGTATTCTAATTTGAAAATTTCAAATTCTAAATTGAATTCTAATGGAAAAATTATTGCTTCTGTTGATATAACCAATATCGGAAATTATGATGGCAAAGAAGTCGTTCAACTTTACATTCGCGATATAGTAGGTTCGGTGACTCGACCCGTAAAAGAGCTGAAAGGTTTCCAAAAGATATTTTTGAAAAAAGGTGAGAAGCAAACTGTTTCTTTCGAAATTTCAGTAGAAGATTTAAAATTTTATAATTCTGATTTAGAATTTGTAGCCGAACCGGGAATGTTCGACGTTTTCATCGGAACAAATTCAGCTACCACCGAAAAAGTACAATTTGAGTTAGTTCAATAATTGAGTTTTTGTTTGCTTGAAAACCCTTTGAGTTTTTCAAAGGGTTTTTTTTAAACATTTTACTATGAAAAATAAATGCATCATTTTATTTTTTTTGTTGGGAATAACTTCTGCGTTTTCTCAACAAAAAACCTATTGTAATCCCATCAATATCGATTACGGATATTGTCCGATTCCCAATTTTGTAACACAAGGGAAACACCGTGCAACAGCAGATCCGGTGATTACTTTTTTTAAAGGGAAGTATTATTTGTTTTCTACCAATCAATGGGGGTATTGGCACAGTGACGATATGTTGAATTGGAAGTTTATACCAAGAAAATTTCTTCGTCCCGAGCATAAAGTATGGGATGAATTGTGTGCTCCTTCCTTATCTTTTGTCAATGATACGTTATTGGTTATCGGTTCTACGCAAACCAAAGAATTTCCTTTGTGGATGAGCACCAATCCGGAAGTGGATGATTGGAAAGAATTGGTTCACAAACATCAAGCAGGAGCCTGGGATCCTCAACTATTTTGGGATAAAGAGAAAGATGAATTGTACATGTATTATGGTTCCAGTAATTTATATCCGTTATATGGTTTGAAATTAAACCGAAAAACGTTTCAGCCGGAAGGCGAACTTGTTCCCGTTTTAGCATTAAATGATCATGAACACGGATGGGAGCGATTTGGCGAAAACAATGACAATACGTTTTTGCAACCGTTTACCGAAGGAGCTTTCATGACGAAGCACAACAATAAATACTATTTACAGTACGGAGCTCCCGGAACCGAATTTAGTGGCTACGCCGATGGGGTGTATGTGGGTAATCATCCACTTGGACCATTTGATTATCAACCGCACAATCCTTTTTCCTATAAACCGGGCGGATTTGCCAGAGGGGCAGGACATGGTGCAACGTATCAAGATGCTAATAATCAATATTGGCATGTTTCTACTATTGGTATATGTGTGAAGAATAATTTTGAACGACGAATCGGAATCTGGCCTTCGGGTTTTGATGAGGATGGTGTGATGTATAGTAACACAGCTTATGGTGATTATCCAACCTTTTTACCATCGGAACAAAAAAATCATTTAACAGAACATTTTTCAGGTTGGATGTTGTTAAACTATAATAAACCGGTTCAGGTTTCTTCTACCTTAGGAGGATTTCAAGCTAATTTTGCCGTAAATGAAGATATCAAAACCTATTGGAGTGCAAAAACCGGAAACAAAGGCGAATTTATTATTTCCGATTTAGGTGAAATGAGTACTGTGAATGCCATTCAAATCAATTATGCCGATCAAGATGTTGAATTGATGGGAAAACCTGAAAATACTGATGGACACAAATACATTTTATATGCTTCCAACGATGGTAAGAATTGGAAAATTGTTGTAAATAAAAGTAAAAATACCAAAGATGTTCCACACGAATACATTGAATTGCAAACTCCTTTAAAAACTCGATTTTTAAAAATAGAAAATTACGGAATGCCCACCGGAAAATTTGCGATAAGTGGATTCAGAGTTTTTGGAAAAGGCTCCGGTGAAAAACCAACAGCAGTTCAAAATTTTGTGCCTTTGCGTTCCGGTCCAAAAGTCAAAGGTGAACGAAGAAACGTTTGGTTCAAGTGGCAACAAGAACCAACAGCAGATGGATATATGATTTATTTTGGAAAATCCCCCGACAAATTATACGGTTCCATTATGGTATATGGAAAAAATGAATATTATTTCAATGGATTAGATCGTTCGGATGTGTATTATTTCCAAATTGAGGCGTTTAACAACAACGGCATCGGTCCACGAAGCGAAATTAAGATAGCGGATTAGTTTTTTTTCAATTTTACGCAAACGTTGTATAATTTATAAAAACACATTTTTGAAAACGTTTTCGTTGATAACTATTTTGGTAATTCGGTCAATTGATTTTGACTAAAATGTATATTTAGAAATTATTTTTTGTAAAAATTATCAGTACGTTAGTAAATAATTGATTTTTTTATGATTTATATAAATTTTTATTTTTAAAACATTCTCATAACTAACCTTTTAACCATAAACTAATGAGTTCAGAAACTACTAAAACAAATTATCCAGCACTCTATACCCTGATAACGGTATTTTTCTTTTGGGGATTTATTGCAGCCGGAAACAGTATTTTTATTCCCTTTTGCAAAAGTTATTTTTATTTAGATCAATTTCAATCACAATTGGTCGATTTTGCATTTTACACGGCTTATTATTTAGGAGCATTGCTTTTATTTGCTTTTGGAGCGTTAAACGGAAAAGATTTAGTCGGTAAATGGGGTTACAAGCGAAGTATAGTTTACGGTTTGTTGTTTTCTGCTTTAGGTGCCGGGGCAATGATTTTGGCCGTTCAAGCAAATGTTTATGCCGGAATGTTAGTAGGTTTATTTATTGTTGCATTAGGTTTTTCACTACAACAAACAGCAGCCAATCCGTTTGCCATTTTATTAGGAGACCCTAAAACCGGGACAAGTAGAGTAAATTTAGGTGGCGGTATAAATTCTTTCGGAACAACGATTGGTCCACTTATTGTTGCTTTTGCCTTATTTGGTTCAGCGGCAGCGGTGAAGGATGAACAAATTAAAAGTTTAGGTTTAGACAAAGTAATTTTACTCTATGTTGGGGTTGGAATTTTATTTTTAATTGCGGCAGCTTTATTTTTCTTTTCCAAAAAAGTGCCGGATGGAATTTCAAATGAACCGATGGAAAAGGCCAACAAGGCATTAACAACATTAGTAATTATGACCGGACTATTGGCTATTTGTTTTGCACCCGTTTTTTCAAGTTATAAAAGTGATGAAGCTCTAAAAATAGATTTACTTCAAACAGAGGTATCAAGTTTAAAAGCACAGATTTCAGCAGACGATACAGTAGCTGATTATGAAGCACAAATAGCTGAAAGAAATGCAGAAATAGAAACGTTAAAACATCCCTTAGAAAAAGAAAGAATGTATTGGCTTTCAGGAGCATTGCTCGTGATTGTGGGTGGTTTACTTTTTGCCAATAGAAGTGCTCAAAAGAAAAGCGAAGGTTGGGGAGCTATGCAATATCCACAATTGGTTTTGGGAATGTTGGCTATTTTTACGTATGTAGGTGTGGAAGTAGCCGTTGGCAGTAATCTAGGAGAATTATTAAGTTTAAAAGAATTCGGAGGTTTGCAATCGTCTGAAATTGCACCCTATATTTCAATGTATTGGGGAAGTTTGATGATTGGTCGCTGGGCCGGTGCCATCGCTGTTTTTGATTTAAAAGGTCTCAAGAAAACT
The DNA here is from genome assembly GCF_044339515.1 of Flavobacterium sp. Lineage (GTDB taxonomy): Bacteria > Bacteroidota > Bacteroidia > Flavobacteriales > Flavobacteriaceae > Flavobacterium. The sequence continues at coordinate 25,344 of NZ_JBIIVK010000029.1, read as the reverse complement.
ATTGCTTTAATAGTGGTTCCATTGATTGCTTTTGCTGTTATTTTAATCGTAAATATTGTAGCAGAAAAAGATATGTCGCCTTTGTATTACTATGTTTTCTGCGTATTCATACAAATTATTGCCTTTTTTATCTGTAAAGACAAACCGGCACGAACATTAACTGTTTTTGGTTTAATAGGAATCATCGCTATGTTAATCGGTTTAACCACAGACGGAATGGTAGCGATTTATGCGTTTTTAGCCGGTGGTTTGGCGTGTAGCATCATGTGGCCGGCTATTTTCAGCTTATCAGTTATTGGTTTAGGAAAATATACGGCTCAAGGGTCAGCTTTCTTAGTCATGATGATTTTGGGAGGTGGAATTATTCCGCCATTACAAGGTAAACTATCCGATATAATTGGTATTCATAATTCGTATATCATACCGGTTTTATGTTTTGGATACCTTACACTATTTGCCATTTTAGTAAAAGGAATTTTAAAGAAACAAGGCATTAATGTGGATGAAATAGAAGCAGAAGCAAGCCACTAACAAATTTTGAATTTTAGATAGTAAAACCCGGCAAGTGATTGTCGGGTTTTTTGTTTTCTACTCCCAATAGAGTAATTGTATAAACCTTATCTATAATTCTGTAACAAGCAACTTCGATTACTCATCTACCTTTACACCTAACAATTTAAATAAACAAATTATGAAAAATCGAAGTCTATTATTCGCCTTTGCCTTAACAACCGGATTATTTGCCACTTCTTGTAGCGACGACGATAACGAAGGAGAAACACTTCTACCGGTAATCGGAAAGTGGAATGTAGCCCAAGTGGGAACAGTAATCTCCGGACAGGAAGTTTTAATCGATGCACCACAGAATGAAGCAGGTTGCGACAAAGACTATCTGGACCTTAAAATTGATAACGACGTGAATGAAGGCGAATACGATTCAACCGATTCACCCTGTGAGTTGCTAACCAAAACGGGAACTTTTTCAAGATCACACAATAATTTAACGACTACGATTGACGGCGTAACCAAAACACAAGACATTATGAATCTTACCCTTTCAGAATTAAAAGTGAGAGACGCTGCCGGTTTTATTACCGTGTATGAAAAAGATTAATTCTTAAAAAAACAAATGAAAGTCCTTCACGTTATGGACTGAATGTAAAAACGGAAACACTTTGAGTAGTTGTTTCCGTTTTTTTTGTTTGAAATTCAATTAAAAAAGGCTCACCAAGCAAGCTTAATGAACCTAATTTCTCAATGGTTTAATCTCGCAAAGCCGCAAAGTCGCAAAGCAAAGCTATCCCTTTGCGTCTCCGCGTCTTTGCGAGAAAATAAATATTAGCGTGAAAACCTAATTCCCCGCTCCCCAATCAATCTTCCTAGAAAAATACATCACCGCGGCTAAAATCAAGAACAATCCGATGCTTCCCACCAACAACGCATAATCTTCCATTTGTATAATCACAAAAATAAACGTGTATAAAAAGGTGAGTGAAATGCTAATGAAAGCCGGAAACTTTTTGTTCTTTAAAATTGAGATGGAGTAAAGCGAAATCAACACAATCACCGAAGCTCCGGCCACTACATACGCCAGTGTGAAACTACTGTGTTCGGTAATCGAAATCAGCAACGTATAAAACATTATCAACGCCAAACCAATCATCGAATACTGAAAAATATGAATGTTGATTTTGCTGATGCTTTGAATGAGGAAAAAAATTAAAAACGTCAATCCAATGACCAAAAATCCATATTTTGAAGCTCGTTCGTTTTGTTGGTATTCATCCACAGTGGTGATAAAATCAACACCAAAAGCATGCGGTTTCACATTCGGTAACGTTTCAAACGATTGTTGCGGAAAAGGTCGGTTGAGGTGCAACACTTCCCATTCGGCTTCAAAACCTTTAGCCGTAATTACTTTATTTTTATCATTTGGTAAAAAATTACCTGAAAAACTTGGTGACGGCCAATTGGAAGTCATTTTTGCCGATGTCGTTTTGCCAATCGGTGCAAAATGAATCATTTTACTTCCGTTGTAATTGATGTTGAACGTAAAGTTTTGCTTTTTGTTCTCCCGAAGCGATTGCAAATTCACCAAACCGGTTTCTAACGTTGACAACGAATCATTTTGTTTATTTTGAGTGGGTTCAAATCGGTAAATCGAATCCCCTAACTTCAAATTCACCTGACTTTTAATGCTTTTTAAATTGGTGGTTCGAATCAAAATTGTGGCTTTGTCCCACATAATATTTTCATCCGCAATCGAATTGATTTTAAAGTTGGGAAAAACATAACTTCCGGTAAAATCCATTTGAGCATTGAATACATTCGACTTATATAAACTGCGTTGCAAGGGTTTCACCATCGTGACATCGGTCGTGTTTTTTAGTTCTTCCGGGAAGAAATAAGCTAATTTAGTCTCGGTTACGTATTTTTTTACTTGTACGTTGGTTTTAGCATCATATTCAACAACTTCACTGGTTTGTTTGTACGGAATTTTCAAAATCGGACCATAAAAGTAGATTGCTTCGCCCCATTTTTCGGAGGTTTCAGAAACCACTTCTTTTTGGCGGACGGAACGTTCTTCAATTAAGCTTTTCACAAATTGAAGCGGAATCAATAAAATGAGCGTTAAAAAGCCAACCATGATGATTTTTGCGGTGTTGGACTGAAAGAAATTGGTTTGTTTTTCCATGATTTTTAAGTTTAAGAGTTTAAAGGTTTAAGAGTTTAAGAGTTTAAAAGTTTAAAAGATTAATGTTGTTAATAGTTAAATAAAAAAAGAGAGCAGCGATGGGAATGTTGGCTAGAACAATCAGAATTTTTACCCCAAAATACTCCCGGTGATTTTGAAAGAAAATAAAGTGATGAATGAGGTTGACCACAACTACACCGTTGACAAATAAGGCGAGTAATACATAAAAAACGCCAATGATAAATAGTTCATCAATTTTTGGAAACAGTTGATTGAGGAGAAATAATATGGTCCCAATTAAAAAAGAAGTAATGGCAATTTGTGTAGAAAGTTTTCCTGTAACGGAGGCATAGGTTTTTTTAGTCATGATAAGGATTATTTGATTTTCAGATTATTTGTTTCCATCTTTTTCATCGAAGTTGCAACAAAGTAGATGACCAATAAAAACGTTCCGAATCCAAGTGTAAAATTTTGAACGTCTCTGATAAAAAGACAGTTGATACAAGAATTCAATAATTCAATTGGATTAGAAAGTACATCCCAACTGTTGAATCGAAGGTATCTTCCCAAGTATATTCCGAATGCAGTTAAATAGAGACTAGTTAGAAGAATAATTTTTGAAATGCTTGCCGAATAATGATTACGGATTAACTTTTCGATGGTAAAAAGTGAAAAAATACCAAACAAAAAACCGGTCAGCGAAAAAGAGCTTACCACCATAAGATCAAACCAAACCGGCACCGAATTGAATTTATTCAAATGAAAAAAATCGGTCAATAGATAAAATGAATTGGGAAGAAATAGTAGCCAAACTAGTAATCCAAATACTCTATACCATCGATTATTTCTAATTCTTATGGAATATAACATCATTAGACTGATGCAATAGGGGAGAAAACCCAAGAACAAATTCCAAATTAAAAAGAAGAAGAAGGTGCTGTTTGAAGCTTTTGCCCGAATGATTAATAGACTTAAGCAGAATAACGAAAGAACGGAAAGAACAAGAAATTCTCTCTTTTTGGTTTGAAGATAAAAATGGATTGTTTTCATATTTAAAAGTACTTTGTTTTTCAAAGTTTATAGATAAAAAAATAGGTTAGCTTTTTTTGATTAATTTTTCCAGGGCTTCAATGTGCTCTTGAAAGGCTTTTTTTCCAAGTTGAGTGGCTTTGTAACTGGTATTAGGTTTTTTTCCGATAAATTGTTTTTCAATAGCGATGTATTCTTCTGTTTCTAAAGCTTTTGCGTGAGAGGCAAGGTTGCCATCGGTTACGCCTAACAGTTCTTTTAACGTGTTAAAATCGGCACTTTCATTCACCATCAATATCGACATAATGCCCAGTCGAATACGATGGTCAAAGGCTTTGTTGATATGTTGGATGATGTTTTTCATTTGGCAAAGGAAAGGAATTTATTTTTTTGGGAACACAGATTTATAAAATTTAAAAATCTAGTTTCGTTCATATTTAAAGTACATTATACTACCATATAAAATGTGGCATACCCCGAAACCTAAAGCCCAAAATAATAATCCGTAGCCTAAAAACCATGTTGAAAGTAATCCTAAAACAATAAAAGTTAGTCCTAAATAACGAACCCCTCCGATGGTATATTTACTTGCATTTACACAAGCTAATCCATAAAAGATTAAGGTAAGTGGAGCAACTAAACCTAACATTTCTTTTTCGATAAGAAATATAATAAAGAAACCTCCAGTAGCTAAGGGAATTAAAAAATTGATTACTAATCTTCTTGCCGTACTGTTCCAAATGGTTTCGTTGTTCTTTTTTGCTTTTCGTATGCTTAATAGGATTCCGGTTAGCAAAGAAAGTATCGCTACAGAAACAGCAATTAGTAATAATCGGATAACAGCTTCTTCAGAAATCACTAGGTTTTTATAGGCTCCCATGGTTGAAGTATCAAAGTAAATCGTTTTATAAGCCAAATAAGCACCAATTAACGCATATGTTCCGGCTAAAATTCCCGATAATCCACTCAGTGATAAAAAGCGAGAGGATCGGTTCATCAAGTTTTTGATTTCAGAGAGGTCGTTAAGGTATTTCTCGTTTTCCATTTTTAAAGTACTTTGAGTCGCAAAGTAAAATATAAAATTTTTCACAACCAAACAAATTTTAATTTATTTTTGAAAAATGAAACCTGCCGAAGAATATATTCTCAATCAACCTGAATTATACCGGGATATAATACTCAATTTGCAAGTAATAATTGAGAAAGAACTTCCGGATGCCGTTTTATTATTTAAGTGGAAAATCCCTTATTATTATCTAAACGATAAACCATTTTGCTTCCTAAATGCCAGTCATAAAGGAAAATATGTTGACTTGGCATTTAACAAAGGTTATCAACTTCAACAGCACTTGGAATTTTTAGTAGGGGAAAAGCGAAATACGTTCAAGTCATTGCGATATTTTTCAATCGAAGATATCAATGTAACTGTTTTAAAAGAAATTATTTCTGAGGCAAAGTCACTTCACTAAATTCTGAAAATTCCACCAATCACCAAAATCCGCTGAAAAAACCAAAAATCTTGTTCGGCTCGGTCTGCTTTGTCTTGTGTGGTTCGGATGTCTTTCATGTTGATATAACCGCCTTTTAATTCACCTTGAATAAAGAAATATTTCAAAAACGTAATATTCAATCCTGCTTTGGCTGAAAATCCGTAACCGGATACATGGAATTCATCATAGCGTTCCTTACCCAACAGTTTGGTGTTTGTTTTTGGATATAAAAATCCGCCACCAGCTCCTTCGGTCATGTTGATTTGAAATAAATCGGTATTTTTAATACCAAACCATTTTGAAATGTCATCCACACGTGAAATTTCTGTATTCACATAGTTTAAACCATCGGTATGTTCAAAAGTTAAAAAATCTTCCGTTAACAAAATTTGTCCGTTGGGTAATGTTTCTCCAAAACTTCCTTGGTTGGGATAAAAACCGGTATAATCCACGGCTATGTCTTGATGCATTACATATTTCATGTGGTCAAATCCAACTGAAATATTGTATTTATCAGTAATAAAATAACCTATCCGTAAATTGGTTTGCGGAATGGTCATTCGAACCGGATTAAAGTAATCAATATGAAAGCCTTTTGGTTTATCATTAGCATCAACATCATAAAGGGTAAAATCATAATCCTTACCTTTAAAACGAATGTCAGATTTTGAGTAATCTTCTCTGTTTCCTCCCCAAAAAATGTAAAATTTTCCTTTGTTGTGGGCTGTGTATTTTTCTGGAGCTACCGGAGCTTCTTGGGCTGATATGTGTTGAAAAACGGCACAAAAAAAGAGCACAATCAATAACGATTGATTTTTCACTGTATTGATGATAATTAGGATTAGAATTGATTAATTGTTTTTCGTATAGCTACTAATTTCGTCATTAAATTTTCAAAATAATCGAGGTGAAGCATGTTCGCTCCATCACTCTTAGCGTTAGCCGGGTCAAAATGGGTTTCAATGAAAATGCCATCCACACCGGTTACAATTCCGGCCTTGGCGACGGTTTCTATCATATCCGGGCGACCTCCGGTAACACCAGACATCTGATTGGGTTGTTGCAAGGAATGTGTAACATCTAAAACGGTAGTAGCAAATTGTTTCATGGTTGGAATTCCTCTGAAATCAACAATCATATCTTGGTAGCCAAACATGGTTCCGCGATCAGTAACCATTACGTTTTCATTTTGGCAATCCAACACTTTTTGCACAGCATGTTTCATGCTCTCCGGACTCATAAATTGTCCTTTTTTTAAATTAACTGTTTTGCCTGTTTTTGCGGCAGCCACCACTAAATCCGTTTGACGAACCAAAAAAGCGGGAATTTGCAAAACATCTACATACTCGGCTGCCATAGGAGCATCCTCATTGGTGTGAATATCGGTTACGGTTGGTATACCGAAAGTTTGTGATACTTTTTGTAAAATTTTTAAGGCTTTTTCGTCACCAATTCCTGAAAAACTGTCGATTCTGGATCGATTTGCTTTTTTGAAGGAGCCTTTGAATACGTAAGGAATTTCTAATTTATCAGTGATTTCTACTAAACGTTCAGCTATTCGGAGTGCCATTTCTTCGCCTTCAATAGCACAAGGTCCGGCTAAGACAAAGAAGTTTCCACTGTTTGTATGTTTTATTTGAGGTATTTTAGTAATATCCATAGTTGGTTTTTAAAGTGCAAAAGTACGAATAATTTGATTTGATTTTGTAACATACGTTACTCATCTTTTTTGGAGGTTAAGCCTTTCGGAACCATTAATTTTCCTTTTTCATAAATGTTGAAATAGAGTACTAAAGGTTTTTTACATCCCACCCAATGCAATTGGTATACATCTAAAAATCCGGCACCGATTTCGCTTCTTTTGGTTGGAAATGGACAGCAACTTTCTAGTTTTTTATAAAATAATTTCTCACCATTAGGTCCTGCCAAGGCTTTCAAAAATCGCTCTTGGTTAATTGTGTCGTTGGAAGTGGTTCTATAAAAAATATTAATAGGATAATCCGGGTCATAGCCGTATTTGGAATCATCGCTAAACTCTGTTAACACAAAAGAATTATCTTTTTTCAACATAGGTGTGGGTACAGAATCATCAATATTTTTGATGGTATTTTTAATTCCGCCACAAGAGGCCGTCATAACGGCTACAAAAAAGAGCAATAGAAAGGCTTGTTTTTTCATTTGAATTGGTACAAATTTTAGTCAAAGGTAAAAGTTTTTTCGAATAACATTTACAATTTCATTTGTTATAACGCACTTCATATTCTATTTTTGTAAAAAAAATGCACTATGGAATTAATTTCACAAACATGGCATTGGTCTATTTCCGGTTTTTTAATCGGATTAGTTATGTTGCTTTTGATTTATTTCGGGAAAACATTCGGAATGTCATCGAACCTTCGTTCATTGTGTGCCATGACCGGAATTGGTAAAAAGATTCCTTTTTTTGATTGGGATTGGAAAAGCCAACGATGGAATTTGGTGGTTGTGGTTGGTGCAATGATTGGCGGTTTTATTGCTGTTCAATTTTTGCATAATGAATCAAATGTAAGTCTTAATCCGAAAACAATCGAGCAATTGAGCTTGATGGGAATTGATGAACCAAACGGAAAACTATTACCCAATTCATTATTTGAAAATTCTTCTCCTAAAATGATTATTATTTTGGTTGTAGGTGGAATTTTAATCGGTTTTGGCAGTCGTTATGCGGGCGGATGTACTTCCGGTCATGCAATTTCTGGATTGAGTAACCTTCAAATGCCATCATTAAAAGCCGTTATTGGTTTTTTTATCGGCGGATTAATTATGGCTCATCTTCTTTTACCTTTACTTTTTTAAATTATGAATTTAATTAAATATTTGCTTGTTGGCATTCTTTTCGGAATCGTTTTAACTAAAACAGAAGCCGTCTCATGGTATAGAATTTATGAAATGTTTCATTTTCAGTCGTTTCATATGTATGGAATAATTGGTACAGCTATCGCAACCGGTCTTTTGGGTATTCAAATTATTAAACGAAAAAAACTCAAAGACATCGACGGAATGCCGATTGAAATTTTGGACAAAGAAAAAGGGAATGCTCGCTATTGGATTGGAGGAATCCTTTTTGGTTTAGGTTGGGCATTGGTAGGGTCTTGTCCGGGTCCGATTTTTATACTTTTAGGAGCAGGTTTTTACAATGTCGCTTTGGTGCTTTTGGGTGCAATTTTTGGCACCTTTTTGTATGGATTATTCAAAGATAAGCTACCACATTAAACAGAAAAAGCACTTAATCCGAAGATGAAATGCTTTAAGGTTTTGGTGTTAGTTATTTTAAATAGAGAGTATATATTCTACAAGCCCTTGTTCATGCGATAAATCCATTTTTTTGCGTAAACGGTAGCGTTTAATTTCTACACTTCGCACGGATATATTCAATAAAGGAGCAATCTCTTTGGAAGATAGATTAAGTCGCAAAAAAGCACAGAGTCTTAAATCGTTTGGTGTTAAACTTTGGTGAGCGGCTTTAATTTTCTTTAAGAAATCTTTGTCGGCATTGTTAAATGCATCAACAAATACATTCCAACTATCCTCTTCATTGATATTTTTATTGATAGAGGTGATTACCGATTTAATACTTTTGTTTGGCAAAGTTTCCGTAGAACTTTTTAAATCCTCTTTGATCATGGAGAGCAATTCATTTTTCTTGATCAAATTCATTGTTGATGCGGCCAACTCTCTGTTTTTATTTTCGAAATCTTGCTCCAATTGTTGATTTTTAACCCGCATTAATTCCTGTTCGGTTTCAAGCTCTTTAATTTCAAGCAATCGATTATTTTCTTCAATTAATTTTTCTTGTTGTTTGTAATAGTATTTTTGGTAAGCTTTATTAATAAAATAGGCCATAACCAGTAATAATAAAGTGTAGATGACCAAAGCAAGATTAGTCAAGTACCAAGGTTTTAAAATTGTAAACGAATATTTTTCAGCATTTTCGCTGATAGCGTTTCCAATTTTTGAACGGACTACAAAGGTGTATTTTCCGGGTTGAAGATTTTTAAAATTTACAGTTGGTTTAGAACTCCATTCGCTCCATTCATTTTGAAAGCCTTCCAATTTATATTGAAATTCTGCAATTATATATTTATTGTATTTTGGAACTGTAAAAGAAAATGTAATGTTATTATTATTTGAATCAAAACTTCCATTTTCACGAATAGATTCATTCGTTAAAGATTCATTGTGCTTATTAGTCGTAATTGCCGTGATGTATAAATGATTGTTATTGAATAACAAATCGTCAATATTAATGGTATAATAACCATCTGTCGTTCCAACCAAATAGAGTGATTCAGAAAGTTGAGAAATATTTTCATAGCCCAACATCGAGTTGGTTAGTGAGGATGGAATCGGAATCACGTTGTGTTTTAAAGTCGTGCTTAATTTTCCGTAGGAAAAATAATTGATGTAATTTTTAGAAAAAAACCAAAGACGATTCGAATTGTCCGTCATTAATTTTCCCGACAGGTACTCGTCTTTTTCAAAAGCGGAGCTTAATTTTTTAGTTTTTTGGAATTTTTTACTTTTGTTGTTAAAGTCAAAAATACCGTCTTTTGAAGCATAGTAAACCGTTCCGCCAAAATTAGCTATACTGGCATTTTTTCCTTTTTTGGGATTTTCATGAGCTTCAAACAAGGTTACTTTTGAGTAATTTGGATCAATTTTAATTCTAAAAATACCTTTGTATTCATGACTGATAATAATTTCATCGGAATCCGAAAATTCAAAATATTTAGATGAATAGTCAAAACCTTTGATCTTGTTCTTAAACTGCCAACTATTGTTTATTTTTTCTAATACTGATATTCCTGAATAATTACCTTGCAATAAAATGTTTTTGTTGGAAGGAACAGGTTCAAATTTCCAAGTTCCGCTACCATTGAAAAGAGATGTTGCGATTTGATTTTCCACCAAGAATGTCCCTGAATCATGACCGCAAAACAGCTTGTTGTCATAGGAATATAATGACCAAACTTGACCTTTCGTTCCCGAAACAAACTTAAATGTATCATATCCATCCTTGTTTTTATAGAATAAGCCTTGGTTCGTTCCCACATATAATTTATCACCATGAATAATTGAAGCATATACCGTTCCTAAAATTCCGGTATCGTCATAAAAACTCCGAATAGGAGAGGTGATATTGATACAGTTGATTCCGTTGTCTAAACCAATCCAAATATTTTTGTCGGCATCTTCAAATAAGGAAAGTGCTGTGTTATTACTTATTCCTTTATTTTGAGTGATATGATAAAGTGTTTCCCCTTCAGAGTTTATGATGAATATTCCATTGGAAACGGTTCCGATTAAATAACTTTCATCAGCATATTTTTGTCCACAATAAACGCTACTGTTATTTAATTGTACATCGGAATCGGTTATCCATTTAGAGAGTTTATTATCTTTAAATTCATAGAAGCCATCATATTGCGTGAGTAAAAGCAACCCATTGTTTCGTTTATAGATGGAAACAATTTTGTTGTTAATAAAAAATGCATCTTTGGAAATGAGTTTACTTACGCCATTTTCAATTTCATAAAATCCATTTTTAACGGTTTGAAAATAAATCGATTTTGCAACAGAATACGCTTTAAAAATTCCTGACTCCGGTTTTATGGTTTTAAATGTTTCATTTTTGGAATCATAAATAAAAATTTGATTCAACGATTGAAAAATTACCCAATGATCAAATTGTAATATATTCCAAAATTGTTCGTCGTCCAATATTTTAGATTTAATTTTATCACTCAATGATTTGTATTTCAGCAACCCGTTTTGTTTGCGTTCCCAATAGCCAAATTCCATGTAACAACCGGTATAAATTCTTTCGTCAATTACTTTTACCGATCTTAGAATTGATTCATTGGCAGAGGGATAGAGTAACCATTCAGAACCATTAAATTCCAACAAACCATCATTGTTTGCAAAATACATGATGTTTTGTTTATTTTGAGAAATCATCCAGTTTTGATTACCTGCTTTGTATGTATTGGGAGCATATTTAATAATTGGAGGCAATTCCTGAGCATGAAGTGTAAATGCCATAAAAAGAAGTAGGCATTTTAAAATCCAATTATAAATATGTAGTGGTCTTTTTTTAAAATCAAAAGATTGTTGAAGCATAGGTAAATAATCATTTTTGAAAGTATAAAAATACAACTTTTAACGAGTATAGCTAAATAAAAAATAGTTCTTATGTAACTTTTGTTACTTTTTTTCTATTGAGGATGACATACCTTTATAGAATTAATAAATGAAAAATGAAAGCGATAGTTAAAATACAAAATCTAAAATGTCACGGTTGTGCCACAACAATTACCAAAAAACTTACTGCATTAGAAAACATTTCAGAGGTGGAAGTGGATAATGACGAGCATACAGTTTCTTTTTTTTATAGCGATATGCTTGATTTAGAAAAAGTTAAGTTAACATTAAATAGTCTAGGTTATCCAGAGGAAGGTGATGCAAACTCTTTAAGTGAGAAAGCAAAATCGTTTGTGAGTTGTGCGATTGGTAGAATAAGCTAGACTTGATTGTAGTTCAGAATACTTTTTACAATGAAGTATTGAGCTCCTAAATACGTACTCATAATCAAAAATGAACTTAATGGCAGTGTTACGTAGAATTTGTTAATAGCTAAAATACTGTCTGAAATAACAAACAATAAAGCACCAATCAATACTTGTAGATTAGCCGGTTTTTCCCACTCAAAAAAAACTTTTAAACTCATTAAAAGCATTGTCGAAATTACTATTGCATAAATGGCAACCGGAATTTTCATTTCGTTTAACGAGGACCACAATAAACTTAAAATAGCAAAAAGATAAATCCCCACAATCGGAATATACCGCAAATAAATTTTACCGGCGTTAATTTTATTTTGCTTGTTAAACAAGAAAATATAAGCTAAGTGAGCAATTAAAAATGCAATTAACCCTGAAATAAAAAATAGTGCATTCTTATCCGTAAACATCAATAAAACATCCCCAATCCAAGAGAAAAATAAAGCGAATAGAAGTATTTTTTTCGTTTTAAATTTATCTGAAATCGCAACGATACTAATTAGAAAGGGAATTAATAATGGTTTCAGCCACCAAGCCATTTCCTCCTTATTGGTAATCAATAAAAGAAGATAACAAAAGCCAATAACCGCAAAACTCTGAGTATATTTTTTGACTTTCATTAGGAATTAATTGGTTTAGCTGTGTTTTTATTAACAGAAAACTCATAAATTGAAAAATAATATGAAAAGCCTAATGAAACCAGAAAATAAAAAACAAGTAAGTAATTCGTGTAGGGTAGGATTACATTTAATCCAAACCAGTCTCCATAGAAAAACAAAATACCAAAACCAACTAGCATTCGGTATAACTCGAAAAAGTAAGCGTTTGCATTAGTATCCATCAATTCAGTTTGACTATAAATTGTAATAAAAATGAATAATCCGTAAACAAAAATAGAAGGCAAACCAATGGTTCCAACATTTGCAAATAGATAGCTCACAAATCCCAACGTAATAAAAAGTTGAACTATCGAATAATAGGTCAAAAAAGAGGAATGTTTTGGGTTATATTTTTCAAAAGCATATACATCTTCAATTTTACAAGCAGGGTAATTTTCCTCAAAGCCTTCCGGTCTCCAACCCGTTGGCATAAACCAAATTCTAAATTTATCTCTCCAATTTTCGGCACGCCAGGCGTCTTGTATTAATAGCCATAAATGCTGAAAGTTAATTTTTATTGGATTCCAGGTTTGAGCAGGTCTTGTAATCCCAAAAACAGCGGGAACTTCTTTTAACTCTTCCTGAAAAGTACCAAACCATTTGTCCCAAAAAATAAAAATTTGTCCGTGATTTTTGTCTAAATATTCTTTGTTGATTGCATGATGCACTCGGTGATGAGAAGGTGTAACAATGATTTTTTCTAAAATTCCCATTTTGCCAATGTGTTTGGTATGGTACCAAAATTGTAAAAACAAATGCAAAGGCAAAACTATGGCTATGACTTCTGCAGGAACCCCTAAAAAAGCTGCAGGAAGCAATAAAAAAGTAAATAAATTGACAAAAGAAGAAATAGATTGTCGCAAAGCACATGCCAGATTAAATTCTTCACTACTGTGATGAATCGCATGTTTATTCCAAAAAATATTGATTTGATGTGACCATCGGTGCGACCAATAGCCATAAAAATCAATCACAAAAAAAGCGATAATGTAGGTAAGAATTATATTTTCTATGGTAAAGAAGGCAACTTTTGAAACCATCCATTCATACGTTAAAATCGAAATACTGATTCCTAAAACATCTTTTGTGGCATTCGTAATTCCGGAGCTCAAACTCGAAACGGTATCCATCAAAGGAGCGGTATCATTTCCTTTGAAATAGCCATACGCTTTTTCAATTACGATGAGTAACAGAAATGCCGGCATGGCAATGACGAGTATTTTGCCGTATTCTTCCACCGTTCAATTAGATAATTTCGGCACTCAAACCGGCCTCTAACAATTGTGTACATTGCGGTTTTAATTCGTCAAAAGGTCCGGTTTTAACCGTACATTTTCCTTTATAATGTACTAAAATGGCACATTGTTCAGCTTGTTCACTCGTGTGTTTGCAAACGCGAATAAGCGTATCAATTACATGGTCAAAAGTGTTCACATCGTCATTAAAAAGCACAATTTCGTTGTTAATGCCTACTGCTTCTTCGACTAAAACTTCTTCTTGAATTTTTTCTATCGTACTCATTTTTTTTATTTTTATGATTATTGGATTATCAGATTTTCAGAAAATCTTGTAATCTAATAATCCAATAATCTGATAATCGAACTATCCCAACTGGTACTTCAAACTCACCCAATTATTCCGCTCCAAAGTTTTTTCTAATTGTAAACCTAATTTTTGGCAACATTCGTCTATAGCAGGAATATCTTCTTTGTAAAAACCACTCAAAAATAATAAACCATTTTGATTTAAACAATTCACATAGCGATGCATATCGTTTAAAAGTATATTTCGATTGATATTAGCAATAATTACGTCATACTTTTGGTCTACCAACAGCGAAGCATCTCCTTCATAAACGGAAATGTGCTCACAATTATTACGTTCGGCATTTTCAATGGAATTCAAATAACACCAATTGTCAATGTCAATCGCATCAATGGGTTTGGCTCCTTTCATTTCGGCTAAAATGGCTAAAATGGCAGTTCCGCAACCCATGTCCAACGTTTTTTTACCAACCAAATCGGTTTCCAATAAATGTTGAATAACCATGTGTGTGGTTTCATGATGACCCGTACCGAAACTCATTTTCGGCTCGATGATAATGTCAAATTCAGCCTCCGTTTTTGGATGAAAAGGAGCACGAACATGGCATTTTCCATCTACATCAATTGGTTCAAAATTTTTCTCCCATTCTTCATTCCAATTGACTTGTTCAATTTCTTCCACAACAAATGAAATGACAAATTCAGGAGAAGTTAAGATGAAAATATCTTCTAAAATATCTTCTGTCCAAAGGTCTTTTTGCACATAAGCAGTTACACCAAATTCAGTTTCAATAAAACTTTCAAATGGTTTTTCGCCTAATTCGGCCACTAAAATTTCACAACCTAATTCTTTTGGTTCAACCGTAAAATGATATCCTAAGTATATATTCGACATTTTGTTTTTTTTGCAAAGGTAACAATACCTCAACAATACTTTCACTTTACAAAAATTAAATTACTTTTGCCATGCAAACACAACTACTACAAATGAATAAGATTTTTTCACTTTTGTTTTTTTTAGTATCCTTATTTTCAATCGCTCAGGATATTAATTTTAGCACAAAAGATAACGATTTAAAATTAGCCACTTTACCCTACTATAATTATGGTAGAGGTTTAGGATTAACCTCTCCTGATAGCATATTCCAGCTGAACATCCGTTTTAGAATGCAGAACAGATTGAGCTATTTGAATAATGAAGACCAAGAAGATGCCTTTGATGGACAAATTCGTCGTTTACGTTTGCGTTTTGATGGTTATGTGGGAAATCCAAAATTTTTGTATGCAATTCAATTATCTTTTGCACCAGGTGATGTAGGAGAAATTGAAGAAGGAGAAAACATCAACATTATTCGCGATGCGGTTGTGTTTTATCGTCCCAACAGACGGTGGAGTTTTGCTTTCGGACAAACTAAATTACCCGGAAATCGGCAGCGAGTAAATTCTTCTGGAGCTCTACAATTAACCGATCGTTCTATCAATAATGCTCGTTTTAATATTGACCGTGATTTTGGGTTTCAAACGTATTTTTTGAATGAGAAAATGGATAAATTTTCATACAATATTAAGACGGCTGTCAGCACCGGAAATGGTAGAAATGTGACCAAAAGTCCCGATGATGGTTTTGCGTTGACCGGAAGAATGGAATTTTTTCCTTTGGGGGCGTTTGCAAAGGATGGTACTAATTTTGAAGGCGACATTGCTCGTGAACAAAAAATTAAAATGTTGCTTGCCGGAACATTTCATCGAAATGTGAAAGCTCGGCAAACACAAGGGCAATTAGGTGCCGATTTATTTGAAAAAAGAACGATGGAATCCATTTTTGTAGATGCTATGTTGAAATACAATGGCTGGGCGTTCATGAGTTCCTACATGAATCGAACAGCACAAAATCCATTAACTTTTAATCCGGAAGACCCAACTGATTTTAATTTTGTGTATGTTGGTGAGGGTTTTGATTATCAGTTGAGTTACATTTTTCCAACAAATTATGAAATAATTGGTCGGTTTTCAACTCAAAAAGTGAATGAAAGTATTCAAAATTTTACACCAGATACCAAACAATACAGTATTGGCGTTACCAAATATTTTTGGGAACATGCTTTTAAATTACAATCCGAATTTACACTGGACGATTTAACTTATTTTGATGGTAGTACAAAAACCAATTGGTACATTCGCTTTCAAGTTGAGATTGGAATTTAAAAGCTAGTTAACTTAATTTAAATCCGTTTTAATTAATTATAATTTAACTTGGAAACTGTTTTTCACTTTCCAAGAATATCCCTATTTTTGCCCATGCAACACAACGTACTTATTTTAGATTTTGGTTCGCAATACACACAACTTATTGCGAGAAGAGTTCGGGAATTAAATATATTCTGCGAAATTTTTCCTTATAACAAAGTACCCGAAGATTTGTCCAGCTTTAAGGCTACAATTCTTTCCGGTAGTCCTTTTTCTGTTCGAGCCGATGATGCTCCTCATCCTGATTTATCACAAATTAGAGGCAAGATGCCTTTGCTGGCCGTTTGTTATGGTGCTCAATATTTGGCCCATTTTGATGGTGGTGAAGTAGCTCCTTCCAACATTCGTGAATACGGTAGAGCCAATTTGAGTTTTGTGGATGATCACGATCCGTTTTTTGAAGAAGTGGCTCTCAATAGTCAGGTATGGATGAGTCATAGTGATACGATAAAAAAGCTTCCGGTAAATGGCGTGAAATTAGCCAGTACAAAAGATGTAGAAAATGCAGCGTATCGAATTGATGGTGAAAAAACATATGCTATTCAATTTCATCCGGAAGTTTATCATTCCACCGATGGAAAGCAAATGTTGGAAAATTTTTTGGTACGTATTGCCGAAGTACCTCAAAATTTTACACCCAATGCATTTGTGGAAGAAATTGTAGCCGAATTACAAGAAAAAATCAAAGGAGATAAAGTTGTTTTAGGACTTTCCGGAGGTGTAGATTCTACCGTAGCGGCCGTTTTATTGAACAAAGCCATAGGTGAAAATCTCTATTGTATTTTTGTGAATAATGGTTTGTTGCGTAAAAATGAATTCCAAAATGTATTAGATCAATACAAAGGAATGGGATTGAATGTAAAAGGAGTAGATGCCTCCGATCGATTTTTAAATCAATTAGCCGGAATCGAAGAACCTGAAGCCAAACGAAAAGCCATCGGAAGAGTATTTATTGAGGTTTTTGATGATGAAGCTCATCGAATAGAAGACGTAAAATGGTTGGCACAAGGAACGATTTATCCTGATGTGATTGAATCTATTTCGGTAAAAGGACCATCAGCAACCATAAAATCGCATCATAATGTAGGCGGTTTACCGGATTTTATGAAATTAAAAATTGTTGAGCCATTACGAATGTTGTTCAAAGATGAAGTGCGTAGAGTAGGAGCAACATTGGGAATTGACCCTGAATTATTAGGAAGACATCCGTTTCCGGGACCGGGATTATCCATCCGAATTTTAGGAGATATAACAAAAGAAAAAGTTCGTATATTGCAAGAAGTTGATGCTATCTTTATCGAAGGTCTAAAATCACACGGACTTTACGATCAAGTTTGGCAAGCGGGTGCCATTTTACTTCCGGTAAATAGCGTAGGTGTAATGGGAGACGAACGTACCTACGAAAAAGTAGTAGCGTTAAGAGCCGTTGAATCAACTGATGGAATGACCGCCGATTGGGTTCATTTGCCTTATGATTTCTTGATGAAAATTTCAAACGAGATTATTAACAAGGTAAAAGGAGTGAATCGTGTGGTTTATGATATCAGTTCTAAACCGCCGGCAACTATTGAGTGGGAATAATTTTAAGTTAAATATAGATGAAGAAGTTTTTGTTTGGAGCAATGATATTGCTAAGCCCCCAAATCACTTTTTCACAAACCGTTGTGAAACCCGGAATGGATCCTGTGAAACACACAGTAGCTCCGGGTGAAACTGTTTTAGATATTTCAAAAAAATATGTAGTCGATCCGGCTGAAATTTACAGAGCCAATCGTTTTGCCATTGATGGTGTTAAAGAAGGAATGGTTTTGGAGTTTTATGCTCCGCAAAAATCACCGGAAATTGTGTTACCTACTGAAAATTATCAAGCTATACCGGTTTCAAATCCAACGGAGACAATTTCAAAACCAGCTGAGCAAACGGAAAAAAAGGTTGTTCAAAAGAGTAGTAGCATTAATAAAATGCATAAAGTAAAACCGGGTGAAACTTTATATGGACTCTCTAAACTATACAATGTTTCAGTGGATGAAATTAAAAATGCAAATACAATTTTAATGAAAAATAATTTGCAAGCCGGTCAAACATTAAAAATTCCGGATGGCACAGTTGTTGGTATTGAAAATACCAAAGTGGTTAAAAAAGACGATAAGCCAGTCAAAACAGCAAATTATCAAAATGTAGGCGAAATCATCAAGCATACAGTCGCTCCAAAAGAAACCTTGTATGGATTATCTAAAAAATACAATGTTTCAATTGAAACCATAATTAGCCAAAATGAACGTTTATTAAAAAATGGATTACAAGCCGGACAAGTATTAACCATTAAAGCCAATTAACCGCATTTAAAAAGCAGTAACCTACAAGTATGATATTAGTTTTTAGAACTCTAATTGTTTTTTTGATTGTCACCAATTTTTTGATGGCACAACCCTCTACTTATAAAAAACATACGGTTGTTAAAGGAGAAACAATTACTCAAATTGCCCAGAAATACAAAGTTACTCCTTATGATATTTATCGTTTGAATCCGGATGCTCAAAATGGTATTCAAGAAAATGCAGTTTTGCTTATTCCCACTTCTGCCCTAAATAAGGAGCAAAACGGAATACAAAAGACCCATGAAGTTCTGCCAAAAGAAACTTTGTTTGGAATTGCTAAACAATATAATACGACAGTAGAGGAATTGGAACGATTGAATCCGGAAGTAAAAACAGACGGACTAAAAATTGGTCAATCGATTCAAATTTCGGGTAGTAAAGCAGAGGTTATGCAAAATATAATCTCTGATTCAAAATCCGTTTATCATGAAGTGCAGCCTAAAGAAACAATGTATGGAATTTCAAAACAATACAATGTATCGGTTGAAGAACTTGAATTGTTGAATCCGGAGGCTAAATCAGGCCTAACAATCGGACAGAAATTAATCATTTCAAAAGGAAAAACGGTTGATACGACTTCTTCTATTCCAACAAAGAAAATCGAAGTACCCAACAGTGTTAAATATTTGACATACGAAGTAAAAACTAAAGAAACGTTATTTGGTTTAGCAAAAATGTTTCGTTTGAGTCAGGACGAACTGATTGCTTTAAATCCGGAACTAAAAGAAGGTGTTAGAGAAGGTATGTCGCTTAAAGTTCCTTCATCCGTTTCTTTTAACATGGGAAATGTTCGTGATGTAAAAGATTTAACTAAATCCTTTTCAAAAGCTGAAAAAAAGGAAATAGTATTATTGCTTCCTTTTAATATTTCTAATATTGAGAGTGATACAACATTGTCAACACAAGCTCGTTTAAAACGTGACGGATTTTTAAACATGACATTGGATTTTTATTCAGGGGCTTTAATGGCAATTGATTCGGCAAAGCGGTTAGGACTTAATTTTGATGTGAAGATATTTGATTCTCAGGAAACCAAAAGCTCTTCAAATGTGCTTTCTATCATCAGAAATAATAATGTAGACAAAGCTGATGCCGTGATAGGACCTTTTTATCCACAATATGTTGAAAAAGCAGCGGAGCTTTTAAATCCGCACAATGTCCCGGTGATTTCTCCATTGCGAGAAACCTCAAAATCGTATAGTAATCTATATCAATCCATGCCATCCACTGATTTTGTAAAAAATGTGATGTTTGATTATATCCGTTCAAAAAATGGAAATATGATTGCTTTAATTGATCGAAAAAAAGGTGCTTCTAAACAGTTTATTGAAGAAAATCACAAAGATATTTATATTGCACCTTTAGGTGAAAAAGGCGGAGTTTTAGGCGATAGTATAACCCCAAAACTTTCTAAGAATAAAGTAAATTATTTTATTTTAGATACTGCTGCAACAGGAATGGTTTTAAATTCGCTTACACACTATAATAACGCCAAATCAGCAGGTTATCAAACAGAATTGGTGGTTTTAGATATTAATGCAACTTTTGAGACAGATGAAGTTTTCCAAAGAATATTGAAGCAAAATATTATTTTTCCATCCTTAACAAAGTATAAAGATACACCTGAATCATTGATCTTTGCTGCTAACTACAAAAAAATAAACAATGTTTATCCCAATCAGTATGCCGTTCGTGGTTTTGACATTGTTTTCGATACAATGCTTCGACTTGCCCAAGAAGAAGATTTTGAAACAACAATACAATCAACAGCAACGGAGGGTGTAGAAAATAAATTTGATTACGAGAAAAAATTAGCTTCTGGTTATTCAAACAAAGGTGTTTACATCATGCGATATGAAGAAGATTTAACTGTTAAACCTGTAGAATAATGACATCTAAAGTAACTTATATTGGTGATTTACGAACAACTTCCGTTCATTTACAATCGGGTACAGAAGTTCTTTCTGATGCACCAAAAGACAATCATGGTAAAGGAGAAGCGTTTTCACCAACCGATTTGGTTGCCAATTCACTTGCGACGTGTATGATTTCTATTATGGGAATAAAATCCAGAGATTTGAATGTGGATTTGACCGGTTCAACAGTGGAAGTCACAAAAATCATGCAGGCTGAACCAAGAAAAATAGCCAAAATTATTACTCTTTTAAACATGAATATCGCTGCCGATGATAAAACAAAAACAATACTGGAGAGAGCAGCGATGACTTGTCCGGTAATGCTGAGTTTGCATCCGGATATTGAAAAAGAAATTACTTTTAACTGGAAATAGTAATCTGTTGTCTGTTGTCCGTTATCCGTTAACAGAAAACGGACAACCGATAACGCATAACCGACAACCGCCAACTGCTTTGGATCAACAAAAACAACTCATCAAATTAGCTCACACCAAAATGCCTTTCGGAAAATATGAAGGTCGTTATTTGATTGATTTGCCTGAATATTATGTGGTTTGGTATCATAACAAAGGTTTTCCAAAAGGCGAACTCGGACAACAACTTCAGTTGATTTATGAGCTCAAATTAAACGGATTAGAACATTTAATTCGAACGATAAAAGTCAAATTTCCTAAACCGTAAGGATTGAAATAGATTGAAATTTTTCTAAATTCAATTATTACTTCACAATCTCATTATTTCATTTTTACATTGATGAATTAAATCGTACTTTTGCACCGTTTTGCATTAAAGTATGTTCTATTAATTCATCACACACAACTACAACAACAAACAACAACACAATGAATCAGACGAAGTATATTTTTGTAACAGGCGGCGTAACTTCTTCCTTAGGAAAAGGGATTATTGCGGCTTCCTTAGCAAAATTATTGCAAGCCAGAGGTTATCGAACCACCATTCAAAAGTTCGACCCGTATATCAATGTCGATCCGGGAACATTAAATCCGTATGAACATGGCGAATGTTATGTAACAGATGATGGAGCAGAAACCGATTTAGATTTAGGTCATTACGAGCGTTTTTTAAACGTACCGACTTCGCAAGCAAATAACGTAACTACCGGAAGAGTATATCTTTCAGTAATTGAAAAGGAGAGAAGAGGCGAATTTCTAGGTAAAACGGTTCAAGTCGTACCCCACATTACCAATGAGATTAAAGAAAGAATGCAATTGTTGGGTAATTCAGGTAATTTTGACATCGTGATTACCGAAATTGGTGGAACGGTGGGTGATATTGAATCTTTACCTTACATTGAATCAGTTCGTCAATTGTTATGGGAATTAGGGGAGGAGAATGCCATCGTTATACATTTAACGTTGATTCCATATTTGGCTGCGGCGGGTGAGTTGAAAACGAAACCAACGCAACATTCGGTAAAAACGTTGATGGAAAGCGGAATTCAAGCCGATATTTTGGTTTGTAGAACGGAGCATGAATTATCAGATGAATTGCGTCAAAAACTGGCTTTGTTTTGTAATGTAAAACGTGAAGCGGTTATTCAGTCGATAGATGCCTCAACAATTTATGATGTTCCGAATTTAATGTTGGAAGAAGGTTTGGATAAAGTCGCATTGAAAAAATTGAATTTACCCGAAAAAACAACACCGGATTTGAAACAATGGAATGAATTCTTATACAAATTGAAAAACCCAAAGCACACGGTCAATATCGGTTTGGTTGGAAAATATGTTGAATTACAAGATTCTTACAAATCGATTTTAGAAGCTTTTATTCACGCTGGTGCGGCCAACGAAACAAAAGTAAATATCGTTAGTGTGCATTCTGAATACATTGATAGAAGCAATGTGGCTGAAAAAATAGGTGGTTTCGACGGAATTTTAGTTGCACCCGGTTTTGGAGAAAGAGGCATTGAAGGAAAAATTGAAACCGTTCGCTATGTTCGTGAACATAACATTCCGTTTTTCGGAA
The DNA here is from genome assembly GCF_044339515.1 of Flavobacterium sp. GTDB lineage: Bacteria > Bacteroidota > Bacteroidia > Flavobacteriales > Flavobacteriaceae > Flavobacterium. The sequence goes on along the minus strand of NZ_JBIIVK010000029.1, from coordinate 2,798 downwards.
TTTGTTTGGGAATGCAAATGGCAGTGATTGAATATGCTCGAACCGTTTTAGGTTTTGAAGATGCCAATTCAACCGAAATGAATTCGCAAACGTCTCATGCTGTAATTGATTTAATGGAAGAGCAAAAAACTATTACAGATAAAGGCGGAACCATGCGTTTGGGAAGTTGGAAATGTAATTTAGAAAAAGACAGTTTGGCTCATCAAATTTACGGAAAAGACCAAATTCAAGAACGTCATCGTCACCGATTTGAATTTAATGGTCAATATAAAGAGCAACTAGAAAAAGCAGGTTTAAAAGCAAGTGGTATAAATCCCGATACCGGTTTGGTTGAAATTATTGAAATTGAAAACCATCCGTTTTTTATTGGGGTGCAATATCATCCGGAATATAAAAGTACAGTAGCCAATCCACACCCAATTTTTGTTGGGTTTGTAAAAGCGGCCGTTCAATATAAAACCGTTTCTGTTTAATTCGGAAGCGTAAAAATTGTAATAAGTAAGTAAATGGAAGAAAAAAAATTAGACTTAAACTCGATTATCGGATTCGGATTAATTTTCGTGATTCTGATTTGGGTCATGTACAACAGTCAACAAAACGAAGCAAAAGAAAGAGCAAAAAAGGCTCAGCAAGAACAAGTTGATGCCAAAGAAAAACCAACTCCAACTAAAGTTGTGAAAACAGAGACAAAAGCGGTTGCACCGGTTTCTGACTCTATTCAAGCAGCTCAATTGCAAAGTAGTTTGGGTGCTTTTGCTTATTCAGCTTCACTTCCATCGGCAACGGAAGCGTTTACAACCATTGAAAATGAAGTAGTGCGATTAAAAATTGCCAATAAAGGTGGTTATATCGTAGAAGCGGAAATGAAAGAATTTGAACAATTCCGAAAAGGTTCCGGCAAAAAAGTGCATTTGATTAAAGAAGGAAATGCCGATTTTAACCTTGAATTGAAAACCAACGATAATCGCACCTTAAACACAAGAGATTTATTTTTTGAACCAACTCTAACCAAAGAAGGTAAAAATCAGGTTGTTTCTTTAAAACTAAAAGCCGGAAATAATCAATACTTAGAGTACCGTTATGTGTTGAAACCAAACAACTACATGCTGGATTTTGCTATACGTTCACAAGGGTTGAATACGGTTTTAAACACATCCAATCCGTTAAATTTAGATTGGAAAATCAAAACGTATCGCAATGAGAAAAGTGTAAGCTACGAAAATCGATACACGGAGCTTATTTTCGAATATGAAGACGGAAAAGATGATTATTTAGGACAAGGTGAGTCTACTTCTGATGAACCTGTTGATGTGTCTTATATTGCTTTCAAACAACATTTTTTTACTTCAGTTTTATTGACCGATACAGCTTTTGAAAAAGCGGTAGTTGTTTCTGAAAATTTGGTAAAAGACGAAGAAAAAGATACTTTATTCACCAAACAATTTAAAGCGACTGTTCCGTTGTCCTTCAAAAATGGGGAAGTGAATTATAACATGAATTGGTATTACGGACCGGCAGATTATCATATTTTAGATGAATACGAAAAAAATCTTGATGAAATTGTTCCATTAGGTTGGGGAATGTTCGGATGGATAAACCGTTACATTTTTATACCAACGTTTGACTTGTTAATTGGTTTTTTACCATACGGAATTGCGATTATTATCTTAACCATTTTGGTACGAATTGTCATGTCACCCGTAACCTATAAATCTTATCTTTCTCAAGCAAAGATGAAGGTTTTGCGTCCGGAAATTCAAGAATTAGGAACTAAATTCGCGAAAGATCCAATGAAGAAGCAGCAGGAAACCATGAAATTGTATTCCAAAGCAGGAGTGAACCCCATGGCGGGATGTTTACCGGCATTAATGCAAATTCCGGTTTTCTATGCCTTGTTTAGTTTCTTTCCTTCAGCTATAGATTTGAGACAAAAAAGTTTCCTTTGGGCTGATGATTTATCGTCTTTTGATTCGGTTATTAGTTTACCGTTTTATATTCCTTTTTATGGAAATCATATTAGTTTGTTCCCTATTTTGGCTTCTATTGCTATTTTCTTCTACATGAAAATGACAACCGGCGACCAAATGACTGCTCCACCACAAGAAGGTATGCCGGATATGGGTAAAATCATGAAAATGATGATTTATTTATCGCCTATCATGATGTTGTTCTTCTTTAATAATTTTGCATCCGGATTAAGTTTATATTACTTTGTATCTAATGCCATTACGATTGGAATTATGTTGGTGATTAAAAATTATATCATTGATGAAGATAAAATTCACGCACAAATTCAAGAAAACAAAACGAAGCCAAAAACCATGAATCGCTTCCAACGCAAAATGCAGGAAATGATGGAAGAGGCTGAAAAACAAAAGAATTTGAAAAAATAAAGTCATAAAAAGCTCCGAGATGTTTCGGAGCTTTTCTTTTTGTTGCAAATACTTTTTATATCTTAATTATAAGTAAATATTCAAACAATGAGTATTGAAAAAAGCAAAAGATATGTTGAAATAAAAATTCTCCGACAATAGTCTTTACAAACAGATTAGGAATTCAGTCTAACAACATCATTCTATGACTACTTTAGTATTTATGTAACTCTTAAAAAGTTATACAAATTGATGAAGTTTATTGTTATTTCTAGAGGATAAAAATAATTGTTTTAAATTATGACTAGTCCTAAATAATCGATACAGATTATTAGACAAAAATAAATAAATTAAACACTTGCAAAAACGTTTTTGCAAGTGTTTTTAGTTTTATAGGTTTTCATTTTCAATTCATTTTGTTGATGC
>NZ_JBIIVK010000028.1:0-45104 GCF_044339515.1 Flavobacterium sp. | reverse complement strand
ATTTACTAGAAAAATAACTACTTTTACTCATCGTTTTTTTTGTTTTGCAACTCTAAATTACGATAAGTTTTAAGAAGCCATTAATTTGGCTTCTTTTTTATTTATTTTTTATCGGACAACATTGAATGGTAATATATAATTGTAAAATAATTCCAAAATGGAAAAAATAAATCTAGAGTATTTAAAAACTAACTTGATTGAAGATGAGTTTGAAATTGAGCAATTTTGGATTGATATTCGAAAAGAAATATATAAAATTGAAGAAGACCATTCTCTTGTATATTTCAATATTCGTAGAGGTCACGCTTCTGCTTACATTGGGGAATATGCTGGTGTGTTTTTTCAAATTCTTATAACAGTATTACCACTAACAGATGCAACTTTATCTATTTGGGAAAAAATTTACAATCATATAAAATTAAAAAGAGAAAAAGGAAAAGTTTTGAGAGTTCTTAATTTAGCACTACTTGAAAATTTATGTAAATTTGATTTAATTAATAGTAAAGGAGTTAGGAACGCAGATATTACAAAATCTGAAAAATTAGTTGACAAAGATATTGAAGGTTATGATTCTGATTTGGATTTTCCTTATGAAGAAACGCTGGACAAAGTGAATTGTGCTCTAATAGTATTTGAAAATAAAAAATATCTATATGAGTATACGATTGCATCAGACGGAGAAATTACAAGTTATAATAGAAAAGAAAAGTAAGACATATGAATTTAGTTTTTTTACCCAAAGATCTTTCTGAGAAGTTACTTCATTATGAATTTTCAGAAATTGATTCTGCTGAACTTGAAGAAATTCTTGATGAACTCAAACAAATTGATGACAAATTAGTAATCTCTGACGTAAATTTTGGAAAAGGTGCTGATTGGATTCTTTTACTTGCTGTTTTAAGCTCAATTACTTACGTAATTACAATTGGTGATAAATTAGAGAAAGGAATTGATGGTTGGATTAAAATAGGAAAAAGATTATCTAACATTTTCAAAAATAGTGATAGAGTATATTTAGACGAGGAAGGAGCAAAAATTATCGCGATAACACATATGTCGAAAAAGTATGAGTTAAAGAGCATTTCATTAATTGATAGTCATACAACTTATTTAGTTGATTTCTCAAGTTGGTTTAGTCAAAGGAAACCAGAGTGCTTTACTTCAAAACCTTTTAATATATACATTTTCACTTTCAATGTAAATGAAGAAAGGACTCTAATTTTGAATATTAAATCAAATGTTGAAGTAATTGAAATACTAGACATAGAAAATGAAATGCTTCAGTTGCCTTTTTAATAAAAATAAGTAAAAAAATAATTATTAAAATGGACGATTTAGGAATAGATGTACGCAAAGAAGTCTTAACTAGCTCTCTTATTTTTGAAAGCACACTTACTTCATTTCTCGGAACTTTTTTAAATATTAAGGATTATAAAAATTCTAGATCCATTGGTAATAGAAGTGGAAGTTTATCATTTAATCAAAAAGTTGATTTGATTATAGATATTGGTGAACTTAATTTAGAAGAGAGAAATAAGTTTATCACTTTTATGGAAATTCGAAATCAATTTATGCATAATGCCGACGCCAAGACATATATTGACTGTTTTAGTTTTATTGATGGGAAGGAAAAATTCATTTTAAAATTGTATCCTCAACCAGAAGAGTTAACACGTGAACAAAAGTTACAAAATGCGACCATTGAATTAGCTGGCAATATTATGATTTTGACATTAACACTTATTAGATCAATTAAAAAGAAATTGAATCGAGATTATTCATTAGAAGTTTTAGAAAAATCCCAAGAAGCAATGAGAATTTCAATGGCAGAACTAAGAGATGAACTAAACGTAGAATTTGAATTATCAAAAGATGAGAAAATAGGATATGTAGTAAGCAAAAAGTTTTATGAAAAATATAGAAAAGTATTTTGGGATTTAATAAAAAAATAGGTAGTAGTTATTAATAATAAGCTAATGCTTAAAGATAGTCAAGAATCTTTCTTTTTCTTAATTTCGATCGTTCTATTATAAAAAAACTTTCTATAAATCGCTATAAATTCTAGCATCGAACTTAGAGATATTATTTCAAACATCAATCCGTGTTCAAAACCTTCCTCCATAAAACAAAAAACCAAAATCCTTCAACACAAAATCAAAACCCTTTTGATTGTACTGTTGTTGGTTGGTTATTATTTTTGTTTGCCACGAACGCTTTTCAACGAACCGTATTCCACCGTTATCGAAAGCAAAGAAGGTAATTTATTAGGAGCCAAAATCGCTCACTCTCAGAAGTCTCTGGATTCGTAGTTAATTTCCTATTACAAATACTCCCAAAAATTCCCCGAATGAATCACAATGTTTTTTGGTTCCAGTATTATTTTATAAAGCATTATTCATTTTCCAACTCAATCGATTTCCAACTTTTTACTGAGCCGATAGTTCTTTTTTGGTCAAACAAACCGGTATGCACAAGGGTTTTGCTTTCAATTAATTCGGGCTTTAATTTTTCAAAATAGGTTAATCCTTTAAACATATCTTGCATAATGGTTTCGGTAGCTTTTATTTCAACAAGATTTAGCTTTTCTGTTTTTTGCCATATGAAATCTACTTCGTGACCCACAGCATCTCGCCAAAACCAAACATCCCGAAGTAAATTGTTGTGGTAATTTTTTTTAATAAATTCGCTAATCACATAATTTTCAAACAAATTGCCTTTTTGCGAGCTTAGTTTTACACTATCTGCGTCCGTAATTTTTAAAAGAAAGCACAATAACCCGGTATCATAAAAGTAGAGTTTTGAACTTTTGGTAATCCGTTTATTAAAATTTGAAAAATAGGGTTGAAGTTGATATACAATATAACTGCTTTCTAAAACAGAAACCCACGATTTTGCCGTTGGTTGCGAAATGCCACATTCATTTGCCAATGAATTTAGATTAAGCAACTGTCCGGCTCTTGCAGCACAAAGCGAAAGAAAGTTTCTAAACTGTTTTAAATCATTTACCTGAATAAGTTCAGACAAATCCCGTTCAACATACGTTTGTATATAATTGGAATAGAATACGTTTGAAGGAATTTTTCGGTCATAAATTGCCGGATAGAATCCTTTTTGTAGGTTGACTGCATAATCTTCATTTAACCAGTTAGCTTCTTCCATTTCGGTTATGTCAAATGGTAATAATTTGAATAATGCCACTCTTCCAGCCAAACTCTGTGTGATATTTTGCATCAAATGAAAATTTTGTGAACCGGATAAAATATATTGTCCCATCACTTTATCTTCATCTACTTTGGTTTGTAAGTATGAAAATAAATGCGGAACACGTTGCACTTCATCAAAAATGACATACTTGTTATATTGTTTCAAAAATCCATTTGGATCTTCTATCGCATAATTCCTAATGTCCGGATTTTCTAAATTAACATACTCATAATCTGAAAATTGAGATTTTAAAAATGTTGTCTTTCCTGATTGTCTCGGGCCGGTTAAAGCCAGTATGGGATATTTATTTTTGTAAATATCCATTTCGATTTTAAGTACTCTTTTTGTGCTCATTTTCATTAGATTATAATGCAAATATATAATTAATTTTGAAAATGCATTATATATTACTTTGAAAATACACTATATACAACTTTGAAATTACACTATATATTACTTTGAAAATACACGATTTTGAAATTCGAAAACTATATAAAAGTTCTTTGAAATCGCACCAAAATCTTTTACAAATACTCCCAAAAATTCCCTGAATGAATCGCAATCGTTTCTTTTGGATGATACTGTTCAGTGAATGACTTGGTGAATCGGACTTGCTTTTTAGGATTGTATTTGATTTCGTAGGCTGTAATTTCGTTTTCCAGTAGTTCTAAAAAGTCAATTTCAGCTTTTTGCGTGTTTCGCCAATAATGAGTTTTGCCATAAAAACCGGAGTAACTCAATTTTTTGATGCGTTCGCTAATGAAGAAATTTTCAAACAAAGCACCAACATCCTGCCGATTTTGTAATGGATTAAATTGACCAATAATCGCATTTCGGATGCCATTGTCATAAAAATAAATTTTTGGTTTCGCAGTTATTTCATTTCGCTGATTGGTTGAATAGGGATGTAATCGGAAAATCACAAATACTTTTTCCAATAAATCAATGTAATTCACTACGGTAGCTCGATCAACGCCCAATATTTTAGCCAGTTCATTATAGGAAACCTCGCTTCCCACTTGAAGAGCTAAAGCGTTGAGTAACTTCATCAGCAAGTCGGGTTTTTTAATATTAGCTAATTCTAAAATGTCTTTGTATAAATAACTTCCGGCTAATTCCAATAAGATTTTTTGCTTTTTGGTTTCAGTAACCACTTCGGGATATAAACCGTATATCAAGAACTCTTCCAATCGATTATGGGCAACCGCAAAACTGTAATGCTTACTCACTTCATGCCAACTCAACGGAAAAAGTTGATGTTCCCATTTTCTTCCGGTGAGTGGTTCATTGATTTCGTTACCTAAATCTAATGAAGAAGATCCTGTCAAAATAAATTGTTTATCTAATTTGGCATCAATGAGCATTTTTGTGGTAATGCCAATATTTTCAATACGTTGAGCTTCGTCAATCACAATAACATCATAATCGGCCACCGTGTTTTTGAGAAATGTAAAATTAGCATTCGAAAATTGTAATCGGGTTTGAGGGTCGTCGCCATTTAAAAACAATACTTTTTTGCCTTCTACAAGATTTTGAATTAAAGTGGTTTTTCCAACTTGACGCGGTCCAAGTAGCACAATGGCTTTCTTTTTGTCCCAATCTTCGAGTATATTTTGATGTAAATCTCTATTTATCATAAGCACAAAAGTAACAAATAAATCGTTACAAACACAAAAAAATATAATATTTTAGGGTTATAACCACAAAATATTATAATATTTTAGGATTACAACCACAAAAAATTACATATTATAAAAAGGGAAGAAATGATTTTACAACAATAAAATCTGTAAATTTACCGTTAATCCTGTACCATTTTATACGTATATTTCAGTGTTCAAACCCTTCCTCCATAAAGTAAAAACCAAAATCCTCCAACATAAAATTAAATTCATTTTGATTTTAGTATTGTTGATTGGCTATTATTTTTGCTTGCCACGAGCACTTTTTAATGAACCGTATTCTGTTACCCTAAGTTTTTCTATTATGTTTAAGCAATCAATACCTTACTAAAATAGCCTATTTGATTGACTTTATTTTTTGTAAATTTGACATACTAATTGAATAAAAACCATGTCAGAAAGTTCTCTTATCATTTATCAAACCGAAGACGGAAAAACAAAAATTGAAACCCGACTTGAAGACGAATCGGTTTGGCTGACTCAAGCTCAAATGGCTGAACTATTCCAAAAAGGCAGAACTACTATCACTGAACACTTAAAAAATATTTTTGAAGAGGGAGAGTTAGAGGAAGGTTCAGTATGTCGGAATTTCCGACATACTGCCACAGACGGTAAAAATTATATGACAACTTTCTACAACTTAGATGTGATTATTTCTGTTGGTTACAGGGTGAAAAGTCATCAAGGCACAAAGTTCAGGCAGTGGGCAACCGCCAGATTAAAAGAATACATTGTGAAAGGATTTACTATGAACGATGAACTTTTAAAGCAAGCCGGCGGAGGCAATTATTTTGATGAATTGTTAGCTCGCATTCGCGATATTCGTTCATCTGAAAAAGTGTTCTTGAGAAAAGTTCTTGACATTTATGCAACTAGTATTGACTACGACCCAAAATTAGCATTATCGGTTCATTTCTTTCAAGCAGTACAGAATAAAATGCATTGGGCAGCCCATGGAAATACAGCGGCTGAAATTATTTTTAAACGAATTGATGCTCAAAAACCAAATTTAGGATTGACAACGTTTAAAGGTGAAACGCCAACTAAGCAAGAATCGGAGATTGCTAAAAATTACTTGACAGAAAATGAATTAAATATTCTGAACAGAATGGTAACAGCTTATCTAGAACTTGCGGAATTACAAGCATTGAACCAAAAACCAATGTATATGAAAGATTGGATTGAACGTTTAGACGATTTCTTAAAAATGACAGGAAATGAGGTTTTGCAACATGCAGGAACAATTAGTCATGAGCAAGCTTTGAAAAAGGCTAATGAAGAATATAAAAAGTTTAAAGAGATTAATCAACAAATCCTTTCTAAAGCGGAAGAAGATTTTTTAAAGCAATTGGAAACTACCGGAAAGCAGATTGAAATCAAAAAGGGGAGAAAAAAAGATTAAATAAAATTGTCTTTGAAGATATTTAACTCAAAAACTAAACTTATCTCCGTGCTCAAACCCTTCCTCCATAAAGTAAAAACCAAAATCCTCCAACACAAAATCAAATCCATTTTGATTTTGTTCTTGTTGATTGGTTATTATTTTTGTTTACCACGAACGCTTTTTAACGAGCCCTATTCCACCGTTATCGAAAGCAAAGAAGGTAATTTGTTAGGAGCCAAAATTGCAAGAGATGGACAATGGCGGTTTCCGGCGGCGGATAGTGTGCCGGAGAAATTTCAACAGTGTATCATCGCTTTTGAAGACCAACATTTTTATTATCATCCGGGTTTTAATCCGATTTCGATGTGGAATGCCTTTCAGCAAAACCGCAAAGCCAACAGAGTGGTTCGAGGTGGAAGTACGTTAACCCAACAAGTCATTCGCCTTTCCCGAAAAGGACAAACCCGAACTTATTTTGAAAAAGTCATCGAAGTGGTTTTGGCAACTCGCTTAGAATTTCGTCATTCTAAAAAGGATATTTTACGGTTATATGCTGCTCACGCTCCGTTTGGCAGCAATGTGGTGGGTTTAGAAATGGCTTCTTGGCGGTATTTTGGCGTGCAATCGCATCAGTTATCGTGGGCAGAGACAGCTACTTTAGCCGTTTTACCGAATGCTCCAAGCCTAATTTATCCCGGAAAAAACCAACAACGATTACTCGAAAAACGCAATCGATTGTTGCAAAAGTTGTATGAAAATAAGGTATTGGATCAACTTTCATACGAAATGGCATTGCAGGAACCGTTACTGCAAAAACCTTATGATTTACCACAAATGGCTCCACATTTATTGCAACGCACGGCCAAAAAGCAAGAAGGTCAAAAAGTGAAAACCACTATCGATTTTGCGTTGCAAGAACGCTTGAATCAAATTGCTCAAAATTATTATTATCAATACAAACAAAATGAAGTCTATAACTTAGCCATTTTGGTGGTGGATGTGGAAACCCGAAACATTGTGGGTTATGTTGGAAACGCTCCCACTGATAAAAACCACCAAAAAGATGTCGATGTTATTTCGGCACCGCGAAGTTCGGGAAGTATTTTGAAACCGTTGCTTTTTGCCGGTATGTTGGATGAAGGCGAATTGTTACCCAATACGCTGGTTCCTGATATTCCAACCCAAATTTCAGGCTACACTCCACAAAATTTTAATTTGACCTATGATGGTGCGGTTTCGGCACGACGGGCTTTATCACGTTCGTTGAATATTCCGTCGGTGTTGATGTTGCAGGATTTTGGCGTGTATCGGTTTTATGATCAATTGCAACAATACGGTTTTACGACCATGAATCGGCATCCGAATCATTATGGGTTGTCGCTCATTTTAGGAGGAGCAGAAACTAATTTGTGGGATTTGTGTAAAACGTATGCCGGACTAACCGGAACATTAAATCAATATCCAAAAAACAATTTTCAATACCGTAAAAATGAATTTTCGGAGTTAAATTATGTGGCTGAAAATAAAATTGATTTCGGAAAATTATCCTATCAAAAAAACATCGTAGGAGCCGGTTCCATTTATTTAACCTATGAAGCCATGAAAGAAGTCAATCGACCCGAAGGCGATGAAGCGTGGCGTTTTTACGATTCGTCATTACCAATCGCTTGGAAAACCGGAACGAGTTTTGGTAATCGGGATGCGTGGGCGGTTGGAACGAGTAAAAAATATGTTGTTGGAATTTGGGTGGGTAACGCCACCGGAGAAGGTCGTCCGTTGCTCACAGGTGTAAGTCATGCTGCTCCGATTTTGTTTGATGTGTTCAATTTATTACCGCGAAGCAATTGGTTTGAAAAGCCATTGAACAACATGCAACAAGCCGAAGTTTGTGCTAAAAGTGGTTATTTAGCCAATGAAAATTGTCCGAAAAGCAAGCAATGGATTCCAGTTACAGCCAAACAAACGGAACAATGTGCGTATCACAAACTAATCCATTTAGACAAAACGGAACAATTTCGGGTGAACAGCAGCTGCGAAAATGTCGACAAAATGGTTGCTAAATCATGGTTTGTGTTGCCTCCTGTTATGGAATGGTATTATAAAAGTAAAAACATGGATTACTGGGTGTTGCCGCCATTTCGTTCGGATTGTGAGGACAATCAAACGCCTTTTATGGATTTTATTTATCCCAAAACGAACAGTAAACTTTACTTAACCAAAAATTTTGACAGCGAAGTACAACCGATTGTTTTAAAAGTAGCTCATTCGCAACCCAACATCAAATTGTATTGGTATGTGAACAATACGTATTTAGGAATCACACAAAACTTTCACGATATGCCGTTGAAATCGACTTCCGGCATTCATTACATAACGGTGGTAGATGAAAATGGTGGGGAGATTAAGCGGAAGATCGAGTTGGTTAGTGAGGATTAAGTTTAATCAAGATTAAATTCCAACGAAAAAGAATGCAACTGTTGTTCTACCGTTCCAATAATTTTTCTTGAAAATCTCTCATTGGTTATAAAAAAATCAATGCCATTGGTGGTGCTGACAGCTTCAATTTGATAGAATGGTAATTTGAGTTTAATCTTTCTTTGATTGGCTTTTTTAAAGTTAAAATCCTTTAAATCCGAAATTAAGAAGATAAATGGCTTTAATTTTTTTGTATGTCCGCACAGAGCGATGAGGTTTTTTTCATTTACAAAAGTGGCTCCGGTAATTAATCCCTGAACCTTCAAAGTTGTGATGTATCCAGCAGTATAATTTCCGGCTGTTTTGGGTAAACGATACACAGCAGATTGATTCCCATTCCATTGCTTGGTAAACAAAATTAATTCATTTTCGGTAGCAATAAACGCCTCACAATCAAAGTCGGTTGTATTGCTTTTTTGTTTCGAAAAATCAGTTTGTTCAGGATATGAAAAAGTGATTTTTTCAATTTTCGGATTGTCAAATAATGAATCTTTTGCGATTTTGTAAATGGTTAAATCAGTTCGATTTCCCCTTGAATTATTCCCAAAATCACCTAAATAAAAGTGGGTTTTGTCTTGTGTGAGTTCTTCCCAGTCTTTGTTTTAATACCATTTAATTCTATCTTTTTTGTGATAAAACCCTTTTTGTCCAATTGATAAAGATTCAAATCTGTATCATCGTTATGCGTATAAAAATGATTTTCCCACTCCACTAAACCTGAAGTTTCGTTCAATGAATCACTTAAAATAGACGGATTGAAATCTTTTATTTTTAATCGTTTATAACAACAACTTCCATCATTTTCAATAGCATTCGCTTTGTAATTTTTAGCCAAAATATCCGTGCAACCCGATTGTGCTGAGGTTTTGGTTTGGAAAATAATCCAAATTATAAAGAGGAATAACAATTGTGTTTTCATAGGATAAAATTTTTTTTACCTCCCCCCAACACCCTCCAAAGGAGTGGGAGACGAGACGGTGAAAATCTTTATCAATTATCAGTTTTTATGAAATCAAAAAATAAACACTTCTTGATACAAACTCATAATTGGTGCAAATTCGTGAAATTCGTGGCAAAAACCAATAATAATCATAGGCAAAACCCCAAAAAAAAACGCCCACCAAAAGGCAGACGTTTATCTTTAATCTTTAATTACATTACCATCTTTGTCAAAAAAATGATATTGTAAGAACGTGTAAGCATCACGAGGTATAATTTTCACCCATTTTTTATGTTCAAAAAACCATTTTGAACGTAATGATGGAAAACCTTTGGTTAGGTAGGCTGCCACAAAAGGATGGGCGTTTAGCACCAATTTTTTGTGGTCTTTTAGTCGTTCAACATCGAGAGAAATTTTATCAATCACTTGAATTGGAGCATCTATTTCTCCAGTTCCGTTGTTTGGATCTTCTTCTCTTGTTTTAATGTTAACTTCCGGTCTTACGCGTTGTCGTGTGATTTGGATTAATCCAAACTTACTTGGCGGTAAGATTTTGTGTTTGGCTTTGTCATCGCTCATTTCCTCTCGCAAGAAATCAAAAAGCACTTTCCGGTTTTCGGGATTTTGCATATCGATAAAATCGACTACAATAATTCCGCCCATGTCTCGCAAACGCAATTGTCGGGCAACTTCTGCCGCAGCAATCATGTTTACTTCCAAGGCTGTGTCTTCTTGATTTTGAGCTTTATTGGAACGGTTTCCGCTGTTCACATCAATAACGTGAAGAGCTTCGGTGTGTTCAATAATTAAATATGCTCCTTTGCTCATCGATACCGTTCTGCCAAAAGACGTTTTGATTTGTCTTTCTATATGGTATTTTTCAAAGATGGGCAATTCTTTCGATTGGTATAACTTAACAATAGATACTTTTGAGGGATCAATTTCTTCAATTGATTCCTTGGTTTGCTCAAACAACTCTTCATCGTCGATGTAAATTCCGGTGAAGGAATCATTAAATACGTCTCTAAGGATGGATGAAGCTCTGTTCATTTCACTTAAAACTTTTGACGGATGATGAGCCGTTGGTAATTTTTTACACATGGCAGTCCATTTACTGAGTAAATTCTGCATGTCTTGGTCTAGTTCGGCTATTTTTTTGCCTTCTGCTACTGTGCGAACAATAACACCAAATCCTTTTGGTTTGATAGATTGTACAAGTTTCTTTAAACGGTCTTTTTCTTCTTTCGATTCTATTTTTTGAGAAACAGAAACGCGATCTGAAAATGGAACCAGAACGATATATCTTCCGGCCAATGACAGCTCAGAGCTAATTCTTGGACCTTTGGTTGAAATAGGTTCTTTAACGATTTGTACTAAAACCGACTGATTGGCACTCAACACATCGGTGATGATACCGTCTTTGTCGATTTCTTTTTCAAACTGAAAGTTTTTAAGGGAGAAATCTTTTTGTTTACCTGTGCTTACAAGTTTTGTGAACTTCAACATCGAAGCTAAGTTAGGTCCTAAATCGTGATAATGTAAAAAGGCATCTTTTTCAAAACCTAAATTTACAAAAGCCGCATTAAGTCCCGGAACCGGTTTTCTTATTTTGGCAATAAAAATATCACCCACCTGAAAACCGCTCTTTTGCTCTTCTTCTTTGTGTAATTCTACTAGTTTTCCATCTTTTAATAAGGCAAAATCTACAGCTTCAGAACCTGACCTGATGATCAACTCTTTATTCACGTTGTAAATTTTTATCCGAACAATTTAGTTGTCGGTTAACTGTTGTCAGTTAACGGTAAAACCCGCAACTCACAACTTGTAACCAATCAACCTTACGTAAGGATGGATTAAACAATATTTTAAACAGGTAGTTTGTACCCGGTGAAACAGTTATTGTTTTTTACTGTTTCATTTCAAAGAACTTTTTGTAAAAGAAAAAAGTAGTTTAGAACTACTTTTTCTTTTTGTGACGGTTAGCTCTCGCTCTTTTCTTACGTTTGTGCGTCGCTACCTTATGTCTTTTTCTCTTTTTTCCACTTGGCATAGTGTGATCTTTTTGGTATTAATAAATGATTTATACTGCTACTTCAGTGTTGGTTTTCACACCTTCTACAAATACTTTTGCAGGTTTGAATGCCGGAATGTTGTGAGCAGGAATTTTAATTGTTGTGTTTTTAGAAATGTTTCTTCCTGTTTTTTCAGCTCTTGTTTTGATGATAAAACTTCCAAAACCTCTTAAGTAAACATTGTCTCCAGTTTCTAATGAGTTTTTAACTTCTTCCATAAAAGACTCTACTGTTGCTTGAACATCTCCTTTTTCAAGTCCTAATTTTTCTGAAATCTTCGCTACGATATCTGCTTTCGTCATTTTCTTGCGTATTTAATTTATGTGTAAATTTTTGAGAGTGCAAATATACAAATTAAAAAAACAAATATTCAAGCATAATTGATTAAAATTTAATTACATAAACTTATACTTTTGTTAACCAATTCAAATTTATGACTTTTTCTAATCGGCTTATCCAATGGTATTTAGAAAACAAACGCGATTTACCATGGCGAAACACCACCAATCCCTATCATATCTGGCTCTCAGAAATTATTTTGCAACAAACCCGAGTAGCACAAGGTTTACCTTATTATACAAAGTTCATACATGCTTTTCCAACCGTTTTTGATTTGGCCAAGGCTTCCGAAGAGCAAGTTTTAATGCTTTGGCAAGGATTAGGTTATTATTCCAGAGGTAGAAATTTGCATAAAACAGCTCAAATTATTGCTTTTGAGCTCAACGGAACCTTTCCGACAACCTATACAGAATTACTAAAATTAAAAGGAATCGGATCCTACACGGCAGCGGCCATTGCTTCATTCAGTCAAAAAGAAGTTGTTCCGGTGGTTGATGGCAATGTTTTTAGAGTCTTGGCTCGTTATTTTGATGTGGAAACCGATATTTCATCAGCTTCAGCCAAAAAAGAATTTACAGCTCTTGCCAATGAACTTATTGACAGCAAACAACCGGATGTATTTAATCAAGCTGTAATGGAATTTGGAGCTTTGCAATGTGTTCCTAAAAGCCCAAATTGTTCAATTTGTGTTTTTAATGATAGTTGTGCAGCATTACAAAAGAAAAAAGTAGATTTGCTTCCCGTTAAATTAAAAAAAACGAAAGTAACTGAACGGTTTTTTAATTATTTGGTTTTGGAAGATGAAAGTGGTCAATGCTTAATTCATCAACGAACAGCAAAAGGAATTTGGCATAATTTATATGAATTCCCTTTGCTTGAATCGGAAAAGGAACTCAACGAGAAAGAAGTAAAGGAAAAAATTTCCACCACCTCTTTTCTTACAAACGAATTAATCTCTTTAAAACCCTATGATGAGAAAAGCGTCCTACATATTTTATCTCATCAACGACTGAAAATCAGGTTTTGGGAACTAAAAGTAGAAGGGGAGCTTAAAAACGGACTATCAAAAGATGCTGTAAAAAAACTTCCTTTTCCCATCGTGATTTTTAATTTTATTGAAAAGAATTTCTAAACTGTTATTAAATTTGTAACTTTGATATAATCCAAAAACAACTCAAGAATATTATGAATGGAACTTTAAACAAAGTGATGTTAATTGGTCACTTAGGCGACGATGTAAAAATGCACTATTTTGAAGGGGGCAATTGTATAGGTAGATTTCCCTTGGCAACAAATGAAGTCTATATTAATAAAACAACCAACGAAAAATTAACTTCAACGGAATGGCATAACTTGGTGGTCCGAAACAAAGCTGCTGAAATATGCGAAAAATACCTTTCAAAAGGCGATAAGATTTACGTAGAAGGAAGAATTAAATCGAGACAATGGCAGGCAGAAGACGGTCAGACCAAATATACTACCGAAATTCAGGTAACTGAGTTTACTTTTTTAACCACTAAAAAAGAAACGGAATTGCACAAACAAAATCAAGATTCAAATAAAAACACTAATTTTGACAGCCACGGTGTGAGAAATTCAGATAATGACGATCTACCGTATTAATGTATAACCAATTTTTAACCATTTGGACGCTGACCCCGCGAGTTTTCCGGAAATAATTAATACAAGTTTACTCTTTGGAGTGCTTGGAATTATAATCTTGTTGTTTTTTTCTGCACTTGCATCAGGTGCCGAAGTAGCTCTTTTCTCGCTTTCTCAAAAGGATATTGATGATGCCATAGAACAAAATGAAACAAAGGGAAATTTAATTTCTAATCTTTTAAAAAGACCTAAAAAATTGTTGGCTACTTTACTAATAGCCAACAATTTCATTAATATCGGAATCGTAATCATCTTTTCGTTTATTAAAAATGATTTGTTGGGAACAATTTATCCTGAATGGTTACAATTTGTCATTGAAGTCGTTTTAGTTACTTTTTTAATCTTACTCTTCGGCGAAATTTTACCAAAAGTCTATGCCAATCGAAACAATATCAAATTTGCCAAAATGGTGGCACAACCAATACATTTTCTCAATGTATTCTTGTCACCTATCAATATGCCAATGCGTGCTGCAACGATCTATTTTGAAAACAAACTGGGCAAACAAAAGACCAATATTTCAGTTAATCAATTGTCGCAGGCGTTGGAGCTTACTTCTTCGGATGACACTTCTCAGGAAGAGCAAAAAATACTGGAAGGTATCGTTTCCTTCGGAAATACCGATACCAGCCAAGTTATGAGTCCAAGAATTGATGTGTTTGGTTTGGAGATTGAAGAAACATTTAAAGAAATTTTAACCAAAATTTTAGACAAAGGTTATTCCAGAATTCCGGTTTACCGAGACAATATAGATCAGGTAGAAGGCGTTTTGTATGTAAAAGATTTGTTACCACACATTGATAAAGCCGATTTTAATTGGATAACCTTACTTAGAGAGCCGTTTTTTGTGCCCGAAAATAAAAAGTTAGACAATTTATTGAAAGATTTTCAAGGGATGAAAAACCATTTGGCCATTGTGGTGGATGAATACGGTGGAACATCCGGAGTAATCACGCTGGAAGATATTATCGAAGAAATTGTGGGCGATATTAGCGATGAATTTGATGACGAAAATATCAACTATTCGCAAATTGACGATAAAAATTTTCTTTTTGAAGGGAAGATAAACCTGAAAGATTTTTACAGAATTGTGGATGTTGATGAAGATTTATTTGAAGATAAAAAAGGCGAAGCCGAAACCTTAGCCGGATTTATTTTAGAAATTATTGGAACGTTTCCCAAAAAAGGACAAAAAATAAGTTTTGATAAATGTTTGTTCACGATTGAATCGGTGGACAAAAAACGTGTTAAACAAATTAAAGTTACTTTAGATGCCTAAATCGTTTGTATATATTGGATTCCTAATTTTATCCTTCATTTTTTTTGGATGCAAAGAAGACGTTTTGCCAAAACCTTCCGCACAATTGCGATTGGATTATGAAATGGCCAATTACATGCAGTTTGATAGTCCGTGCGACTTTATTTTTGATCATAATACAGAAACAAAAGTAAACGTGAAAGACAATTGCGATGTCACCATTCAATATCCAAAAATGAAAGCAACGGTTTATTTAACGTATCGAAAAGTGGATAAAAACATCGATGAATTATTAAAAGATGCTCAAAAACTTACCTATGAACACGTCATTAAAGCTGATGATATTGTAGAAACACCTTTTATTAACACGAAAGATAAAGTCTATGGGATGTTTTATCAAGTGGGAGGAAATGCTGCTACCAATACGCAATTTTACTTAACCGACAGTGTTCAACATTTTGTGACCGGCTCGGTCTATTTTTATGCAAAACCCAATTTTGATTCGATTATGCCGGCGGCGAGTTATATTAAAGATGATATGCAAACGTTAATGGAGACAATGCGGTGGAAGAAATCTAATTAATTATCCTTTTGCAAATCATTATAATTCATTTCTAGTATTTCAAGAATTTTCATAAGATGATCTGCCTTAAGTTTTACTTTGCCATTTTCTATTTTGGCATAATGACTTTGCGAGATGCCAAGTCTTTCAGACATATATTCTTGAGTGTAATTTTTTTTGTATCGATTATCTCGAATTTTAATTAATACTTTTTCTTGCATGGCTTTAAATTAAAAACATTAAGCAATTTTTTTAGGACTTAAATTTGTTTGGTTTTTCAAAAATAAATAAAAAAGATTATCAGTCATAAGTTTACTCTTTAAATTTTAGTCAGAAATTGACTAGTTTTAGTCAAAAACTGACTTAGGTTTTATGATTCAACCTTGTAATATTGTACTTAATAACTTTTAATTTTTATTTTTATGAAAAAATTTATGTTTAGTGCTATCGCAATGATGGCATTTTCGGTGAGTAGTATTGGGAATACTATTGAGTTAACTTCTGACAATTTAGAAGTTCAAGTTAATTCAAATACTTTTGAGTTAGATGAAGAAAACCTTAGTGTAATACCATTTTTATCTCGCTGTGAAATAGTATTTTTTGGAACTATGGCTATAGCTCAAGAACAAGGGTTCACCCCTAAACAAGCTCATGCTATTGCTTATGCAGCATTTGCCGCTTGTGATGAAATAGAACAAAATTAACTTTATAATTTCCAGCAACTTTTTTAGTTGCTGGAATATTTTAGCATTATGAAACAAATATTTTTATATATAATTTTCTTTTTAAGTATATCATCATTTTCTCAAGAAAAGAATTATACCATTCGTTATACGTTGTTTTTTTCAGAACAAGATGAGTCAGGTGGCAGCGAGTACAAAAAAATTATGGCAGGTGTTTACAAAAAGAGCGGACAAGTTAATTATAATCTGTATGTAAGAGATTCGCTATCCTATTTTATTGCGGAAGACGGTATAGACAACTCTAAACTATCATATCAATTAGCCTTAACAAAACCATTATATAGCATGCCTTTATTTACAAATTTCAATAAAAAAGAAATAGTTTGTAAAAACAGTCCGAACTTTATTTTTTTTGACAAAGATCAATTCCTAATTAAAAGAGATTTTATTTATAATTGGGAAATTCAATCAGAAACTAAAGTAATTGACGAAAAATTGTGCTATAAAGCTATTTCAAAAGGAAATTATTATTACCACAGTAAGGGAAGAAAAGTTTATTTTGATGTAATCGCTTGGTTTTGCCCCGAAATTCCCATAAACGCTGGTCCGGTTTACTTCAATAATTTACCGGGTTTAATACTTGAAATATCGTATTTAGACATCAAATTAGTAGCAACCTCCATTAAATTTGATGTTGATGAAAAATTAATTAAACAACCTAATGGTAAACAAAAAGTTAGTTATGATGAATATAATAAGTTTCAAGAAGAAATGGTTAGCGAAAAAACAAAAGAATATAACGAACAAATGCGTATTAAAGAATAGCTTGAATTAATTTTAATGTTAAACTATTTAATTATAATTTTTCTGTATATAAATTCTCTAGTAAGTTTTTCTCAATCACTCACAGGAACAATTTCAGACACCCTAAAGAATCCCCTTGAGAGTGCCAATGTTATCGCAAAGCCTATACAAGAAAAACAAATTTAAAATTAAAATAATCGCTAATAAAACATAATAAATTTATAATCTTAAACTATTTTGTAAGATACAATTTTTTTATACTGATTTTCAATTGTATAATTGTTTAACATAAACATGTTTGTAATACTATTAAAGTTAAATAATTGTTAATTTATAAGAAAAAGTTGTAAGAATCATTTTTTTTTTTTTGCAACTTTATCTCGGTTAACCAAAAAATTAGTTTTAACTTTAAATTTTAAAAAAATGAAAAAATTTATGTTTAGTGCTATCGCAATGATGGCGTTTTCGGTGAGTAGTATGGGGAATACTATTGAGCTAACTTCTGACAATTTAGAAGTTCAAGTTAATTCAAATACTTTTGAATTAGATGAAGCAGAAGTTAGTGCCTTACGTTTTTTTTTAACAAGATGTGATGTTATTTTTATCAGAACTTTAGCTATTGCAATAGGAGAAGGTTTTAATGAAGAACAAGCTGGGAGTATAGCTATGGGTGCATTTAGAGCTTGTGATGAAGTAGAGCAAGGTTTAGGTAATTAATTTTTTAAAATGTCGGTAACTTTTTGGAGTTACCGACACCTTAAATCACATGAAAAATTTTTTAGTTTTAATAAGTATGTTTAGTTTTTTTATAGTTTTTTCTCAGGAAAAGAAATTTACTATCCAATATACTTTGTTTTTTGCCGAACAAGATGATTCAGGTAATAGTGAATATAAAAAAATCATGGCAGGTGTTTACAAAAAGAGTGGCCAGGTTAATTTTAATCTTTATGTAAAAGATTCATTGTCCTATTTTATTGCAGAAGATGGTATTGATAACTCTAATTTGTCATATCAGTTAGCTTTAACAAAACCATTATACAGCACGCCTCTATTTACAAATTTTAATAAAAAAGAGATAGTTTCTAAAAACAGTCCCAACTTTATTTTTTTTGACAAAAATCAATTTCTCATTAAAAGAGATTTTATTTCTAATTGGGAGATTCAATCGGAAACAAAAGTAATTGACGATAAGTTGTGCTATAAGGCTGTTTCAAAAGGAAATAATTACTATCATAGCAAAGGTAAGTTGATTAATTTTGATGTTACCGCTTGGTTTTGTCCTGAAATTCCGGTAAACGCTGGTCCGGTTTACTTTAATAATTTACCGGGTTTAATACTCGAAATTTCATACTTGGATGTTAAATTGGTTGCCACCTCAATTAAATTTGATGTTGATGAAAAACTAATTAAACAACCTACGGGAAAAGAGACTGTTAGTTATGAAGAATTTAATAAATTAAAGGAAGAAATGCTTGAAGAAAAAACAAAACAAATGAATGAACAAATGCGTACTAAAGAATAGCTTTATTTAATTTTAATGTTGAAACATTTATTTATATTTTTTTTACTTTTAAATACTCTAGTAAGTTTTTCCCAGTCACTCACAGGAACAATTTCAGACACCCTAAACAATCCCCTTGAAAGTGCAAACGTAATAGCCAAACCTCTCCAACAAAACGCATCCATAAAATTTGCAATCGCCGACAATAAAGGGAGATACAAACTTGAATTAGAAAAAGACGTTCGTTATGAATTTCGTGTTTCGTATATCGGTTTTATGGAAGAAACTTTTATCTATGAACCAAATTCCGAAATCAAAACCCATGACTTCAAACTCAAACCTACCGGAATTGATTTAAAAGAAGTAATCATCAACCACAAATATGAACCCATTGTCATCAAAAAAGATACGTTGGTATATGATGTCAAAGCATTCACTACCGGTAACGAACGAAAATTAAAAGATCAACTTGAAAAACTGCCCGGTGTGGAGGTAGATAAAGACGGTGGCGTAACTGTACAAGGAAAAAGAGTCACTAAGTTTTTAGTAGAAAACAAATCTTTTTTTGGTGGCGGTACCAAACTAGGTGTCGAAAACATTCCCGCCGATGCCGTGGATAAAGTGGAAGTCATCGACAATTTCAACGAAGTAGGCTTCCTCAAACAAGTTTCCGATTCCGAAGATTTGGCCATGAACATCAAACTCAAAGAAGACAAAAAGAAATTTGTTTTTGGCGATGTAGAAGCCGGTGCCGGAAACGATTCCTATCATTTATTGCATGCCGCTTTGTTTTATTATTCCCCAAAAACCAATTTGAGTTTTATTGGCGATATCAACAACATAGGAAAACAAACATTCACTTTTCAAGACTTAATGCGATTTCAAGGCGGAGTAAGTAGCTTTATTTCCGGCAGAAAATCGCTAACCAATCTTTATTCGTTTACCTCAGAGAATAAAGATGTGGTAGAAAATAAATCGCAATTCGCTGCCTTAAATTTTAGCCATGAACTTTCCAAAAAATTAGATGTTTCCGGTTTTGCTTTGTTTTCAAAATTGTTCACTGCAACACAAAACGAAACAGCGTTAGAATACCTTCAAACCGAAACGCTCGAAACCCGAACACAAAATGGCAACAACCGTTCGTTGTTAGGTCTTGGAAATATTAAACTTGATTATACAACAAACAATGACGAAAAATGGTATTACAATGCACAATACCAATCGAGTGCAAATGATGCTTTTTCGTTACTCAATTCGGTATCATTAAACAATCAAAATACATTTGAAACTCTACGTGAAGCAGATAATTCTTCGGTAAAACAATATATAGAATGGCATAAATCCATTTCAAAAAATCATACCACAACTTTAGTAGTGAATCACGCTTTTGAAAATAATGTACCTCAGAATCAATGGTTAACCAATCAGCCCTTTTTAGCCGGATTAATTCCGTTGGAAGAAGATGAAAACTATCAAATTGCTCAACTGAAAAAGGTAAAATCCAACTCAATTGATGCATTGTTTAAGCATTATTGGGTTTTGAATAATTTCAACCACATTTATACGAATGTTGGAAATAATTTTGGGACCACTGCTTTGCAAACTTCCGAACGACAATTTTTATCCAATGGAACAATCAACGATTTTGAAGAAAATGGTTTTGGAAATGACATCGATTACCGTTTAAATGATGCTTTTATCGGAATTGAATATAAATTTAAAATTGGAAAATGGACGAATAAACCCGGCATTTACGGACATTGGTATCAATTGAAAACCAAACAATTTGAAGAAGACATAAATCATTCAACGTTTTTACTTCAACCACAATTTAACAGCGAATATGAATTTAATCAATCCGAATCGTTGAAGTTTAATTACCGATTAGTCAATCAACTTCCGGAAGCTTCACAATTAGCAGAACGATTCACTTTACAAAGTTATAATTCCGTTTTTCGAGGAAATGCTTTGTTGAATAATGAACGCTACCATTCGGCAATTCTGAATTATTCTAAAATGAGTATGTACCGTGGTTTGATGGTCAATGCTTTTGCAAATTGGAATAAAAAAGTAAAAACCATCCGAAATACAGTTGAATTAGATGGAATCAATCAGTTTACGATGCCAATTCTAACCGATAATCCGGAAACCAATGTCAGAGTAGGTGGTTCAGTTAGTAAAAAGATCTATCGATTTAATCTTCGGTTAAACACTTCTTTATCATGGTTTGATTACATTCAGGAAGTCAACGGAATTGAAACGGCCAATTCCAGAAACAATCAAAATATAGGTTTAGAACTTAGAACAGCACATAAAAGTTGGCCATTCGTAAAAGTGGGTTTTAGCAAAGGCTTCAACACATTTAGCGGAATCACTTCATCCAAATTTGAAACCAATCAGTTTTCGGCAGAAATTGATCATGAAATTATCAAAAACATTTCCTTTAAAGCCGATTATGAAGCATTTACCAATTTGAATTTCACCAATCCAAATACTTTTTTTGAAATTGCCAATGCTTCGTTAACTTATCAAAAGAAAAACAGTCCGTTTGGGTTTGAATTTATGGTTTCCAATCTTTTAAACAATCAAACCAAAAATCAAAATACGTTTTCAGATTTTCTGATTAGTGAACAGTCGACGTTTATTTTGCCACGAATTTTTCAATTTGTTGTGCGGTATAAATTGTAAGTTAGTCAATTAGTCGATGTGGTAATTATTTCTGCCAAACCACCATTCAAATAATCTTACTATATTTGTTTAAACGCTGTTTTCTTTTGTTTTTAAAGGAATACTTTCTCACTTTAAATAAGATCATCTGTTTATGACAACTGCCCTTGTGTTTTTACTTTTAATCGGTTTTGCCATTTTTGCCATCAATACCAACCAAAAAAAGAAAGTAGAACATTTTCCACCCAATTGGCATAATTTGCTTTTGAAGCATGTGGCATTTTACGATGACTTATTGCCGGAAGAACAAAAACGTTTTCAAAATCGAATGATGATATTTTTAAGCGAAGTCCACTTGGAAAGCGTTGGTTTTGAATTGAACGATTTGGATAAAGTGTACATTGCTTCCAGTGCCGTGATTCCGGTTTTTAATTTTCCTGAATGGCATTATCGAAATTTAAGTACGGTATTGGTTTATCCCGATCATTTTAATGAAGATTTAGGTTTTGCTCAAAACGATAAAGACCGTAAAATTGGCGGTTTGGTTGGCACCGGACGTTTTGAAAACCAGATGATTCTCTCCCGAAAAGCGTTGCACGAAGGTTTTTCCCCTCATTCACCTAAACTCAACACCGGAATTCATGAATTTGTGCATTTGATTGATAAACTCGATGGCAGCACCGATGGCGTTCCCGAAGTGTTACTGCAAAAACCTTACGTTATTCCGTGGCTTAAAATTATTCATGAAAAAATGGAGGAAATCAATAACAATGAATCTGATATCAGACACTATGGTGGCACCAACCAAGCCGAATTTTTAGCCGTAGCCGCCGAATACTTTTTTGAAAAACCCGAACAAATGAAAAAGAAACACCCGGATTTATATCAAATGTTGGAGGTTTGTTTTTTTGGGAAATGAAAAATTCACCTCAGTATTAACTTACCTACAAACAAACACCTGCTTTTCTGAATCATCGGTAAATGGGCTTTCTTCAAAGTCGCCAAATTTGTGGAGAATAGAAAAACCACATCGTTCCAAATAGGCATCTAATTCTTGCGGAAAATACAATCTAAAATCCAAATTTTGAACCGAGTCAAACGCTCCATTGATAAAATAATGCCATTCAATGCGGTTAATCTGCGTTTTACTTTCATACTGCATGGTTTGCTTGATGACAACCGCTCTTCCGTCTTGGGTGGTGTAGGAAGCAATTTGTTGTTGTTCTTTTTCGGCTTCAACGATGTAGCGAATATTGGGATTAAAGCAATCCAAAAGTAACAATCCATCTTCTTTCAGATGGTTTTTAATGCATTGCAACGCCTGAAACAAATCGTCATTTTGATATAAATGATGGATGGAATTAAACGGAATAAAAATCAAATCGAATTTCTCCTGCAAATCCAGCGTTCGAATATCGGCTTCAATGAACGGAATCGTCAACCCGGCTTCCAAGGCTTTTGTTTTGGCTTGTGCCAGCATGGAAGGCGTAAAATCTACTCCGGTAATGGCATACCCTTCTTTGGCAATAGGAATCGTAAGTCTGCCGGTGCCACAGCATAACTCCAAAATTTTAGCTTCTTTGTGCTTTGGTAACCACTTTGTGTAAAAAGGCAAATCGGCGAGGTTGCTGTTCATTCCGTCATAAATATATGCGTCATATATTAAATTGCCTACGGTATAGTTGGTGGTCATTTTTGTTGTTTTTGATTATATATTTATTGTAATACTAAGTTTTCACTAAAATACTTAAAATAAGCGAAGTTTAAAAAAAGAGTTATATAATCTATAAATACAAAAAACCTTTGTCAATTTTCACTGACAAAGGTTTCTATTTTCTCTTAAACCAAATTGCTTAAAGTGTCTCTGCTTTTTTAGAAGCACAACACGCTTTTTTTTCACCGGATGAGCATGATTTTTTTTCTTCCGCGGTGTTTTCTTTCGCTGCTTCTTCTTTTTTCGCTTTCTTTTTCTTTTTGTCTTTGTTAAAAAGCATTGCTTTGTCGGCAGTGTTCACTACATCAGATACTTTATAGGTTTTTCCGTCGGCTGCATTTTCTACGGTTTGCACTAATACTTCCGGAGTAAGAACGTTCGCATCATATTCAATAGTGGCTTTTTTGGCTTCAAAATCAATTTCTGCTTTTTGAACACCATCTAATTTGGCTAATTTTTTTTCTAAATGTCCTGCACAGCCCACTTCGCAGTGCATACCTTCTACGGTGAACGATGCTGTAGCCAATTGAGCCGGTTGTTGAGCCGCTTCTGTAGTTGCTGTTGAATTTTCTGTGTTTGTTGTTGCTTCGTTTTTGCAACCGACCATCATCAATGTTGTGAAAGCGATGGCCGCGATGGTTTGGGTGAATTTCATAAGTATATTGTTTAAAATGAGTGAAATAAATTTTATTTATACGACATTACAAAAATAACATTTTTTTCGCTTTTTATTTGCCAAAATTAACGGAGTTTTGTGACGCGAAAACATCAACCATGGAAAACAAAAACTTACGATTCGTTTATTTAGCTATTTTGGCCTTGGTTTGGGGTAGTTCTTTTATCCTCATCAAACGGGGATTGACCGGTTTAACCCCTTTTCAGTTGGGCTCGTTGAGAATGGTTTTTGCCGGGTTATTTTTATTGCTTATCGGATTCAATAGTTTAAAGCAAATTCAGCTTCGGCATTGGAAATACTTGGCTTTAACGGCCTGTTTTGGCACGTTTGTTCCGGTGTATTTATTTTCTTATGCTCAAACGGAAATTAGTAGTACGATTAGTGCGATTCTCAATTCACTCACGCCGTTAAACACCTTATTGCTCGGTATTTTATTGTTTAAAATTGATTTTCAACGCCGGCAGATTTACGGTGTATTTTTTGGATTAGTTGGAAGTGCTTTGCTCATTTTGAATGGAGCCGCCACGCATCCCGAACAAAACTACAGCTATGCCATTTTGTTAATCATTGCTTCGGTTTGCTATGCGTTAAATGTGAATTTTATTAATCGCTATTTAGCTGATTTGAGTCCGCTAAGCATTACAACGGGAAATTTTGTGGTGATGTTAGTCCCCGCCTTTACAGTACTTTTTTTCTCCGGTTTTTTTGAGGCGGTTCAAGTAGAAAAAACACAAGATGTTTTGATTTATATTGCCATTTTAGGTGTTGTAGGAACTGCTTTGGCGAATATTTTGTTTTATAAATTAATCAAAATATCATCGCCTGTTTTTGCTTCTTCGGTAACGTACTTAATTCCTGTAGTGGCCTTTTTTTGGGGATTAATTGACCATGAAGGGTTAACTCTCATCCAGCTGTTGGGTGCTGCGATTATTATGTTTGGGGTGTATCTTTCGGCTAAGAAGTGATTTTTTCTTTTTTTTGCCACTAAGACACAAAGGTTCTAAGGTTTTTATTTATCATCAAGTTACAAAGTTTTTTAAGATGATTTCTTTGTGGCTTACTTTCTTTGTGGCAAAAAACTTTGTAGTTAAAAAAAAAGACTGCCATTGCTGACAGTCTCTTTCAAGAATTATTTTGTTAACTGATTATTGAAAATCAGCTTCGCTCACACCTTCGTTAACTTTGATATCGCTGATTTTGATGTCTAAATCAAAACCTACGTTCATCACATAATTATAAGGAATTTTTACACCTTTTACATCTCTGTAATCTTTATAGGTGATAACACTGTTTCCTTGTGGTGTAGCAGTTACATCAGCCACTTTTAGTCCGGAAGCAACATCATAATAACTGGTTGTTTTACCGTTTACAATTGCATAGCATTCCTTTCCATCTTGGCTTTCGATTCCTTTTAAGGTGATTCCCTCTTTTTTAAGTAAGTTCACTTCAGGAAACGGATGAGCAGAAGCTTTCATGTCTTCCAACATTTCACCTTCTAAATTCATTTTTTGCCCTTGTTGAGCCATGTATCCGGTGTTTCCGTTTACTACTTGTTTCATCATGCTCATTCCGCTCATGGTTAATTCAACTAAGATTTTACCATTTGCATCCGTTTTGTTGATATATGTTAATGGAGCGGGAGCACCCGGAACATTAGTTGTTCCTGTTAAGAATAATGATTTTACATCACCAACTGCCTTTTGTCCTCCTACAGCGGTAATGTATTTTTCTAAAACAGATTTTGCGGTTACGTTAGCACTTACCTTTTTTTCTTCCGGTTTTTCAACTTTATTTCCATATTTATCAAAATAGAAAATAGGAATGTTTAGTTTTTCAAGGCCGGGTAATGCGTCGGCTGCTTTACTGACAATAACAACTCTTAAATTATCCGCTAAGAAATACTTTTTGGAAACTCTCAAAATATCATCGGCAGTTACTGCATTGATATTTTTGATGTAGTTTTCGTAGAAATCTGCTGGTAAAGCTTGGGTTTTGGTTTGCAATGCATAACGAGCTACAGTAGTAGGTTTTTCAATATCCATTACAAATTTTCCAATATAACCGGCTTTTACGTTTTTCAATGTTTCTTCAGACACTTTTTCAGTTCGGATGCGTTTGATTTCTTTTAAGATTTCAACCACGGCACTGTCTGTTACTGCATTTCTCACTTGAGTAGATGCACTAAAGTTTGAGGTGTATTTGTTTCCTCTTAAGCCTGAACGAGCACCATAGGTCCAACCATGAGCTTCTCTCAAATTCATGTTCAAGTAACTGTTAAAATCACCACCCAAGATTTGATTGGCTACAATTGCAGCAAAATAATCTTTGTCAGTCATTTTTAAGTTAGTGATGTGAACTGCAGCAATTTCTGATTGCACTGCATTGGGAGCATCTACAAAGTTAATTTGTGTGTATTGCACATCTTTCGGGTCTGAATATGAAACTTGCGGAGCAACGCCTTTTTTCCAAGTGCCGAATAATTTTTCAACATTTGCTTTTACTTCGGCAAATTTGACATCTCCAACAATAACTAAATAAGCATTTTGTGGTGTGAAATAGGTAGCATAGTTTTGACTAACATCAGCTAAAGTAACTTTGTTAATCGTTTCTTCGCTTAAATATTCTCCGTTAGGATGATTTTTCCCATAGGCTAAAACTCTTTGAACACGGCCGGCAATTGATGGTACGCTTTTTTCATCCGCTTTTAAACCTTCTAATAACTTTGCTTTTTCTTTATCAAATTCTTCTTGTGTAAATACAGGATTTAAAGCACCATCGGCCATTAATTCCATGATTCTTGTGGAATATTTTGAAAGACCACTTGCAAAAGCTCCGTTTGATCCAAAATTAATATTTGCACCTAAGAAATCAACTTCTTCGTTAAATGCATTTTTTGAAATGGTTTTTGTTCCATTCCCAATTAAGCTACTGGTTAAATCTGAGACACCTTTTTTAGCTCCTTCTGCATACGGAGCATTATCAATGGTCAGGTTGTATGAAACTCTGGGAAGTTTGTTGTTTTCTACGACCAAAACTTTTAATCCGTTTTTTAATTCAAAAGTTTGTGGCTTACCAATATTAATTTTGGGTGCCGGACCCGGTTTTGGTTGAGGTCTGTCTTGTGCTTGCATAGAAAGTGAAATAAACAAGCTCGTTGCTATAATGACTATTTTTTTCATGTTGATATCTTAATTTTGAGCTTTATCTGATTTAGGAGCGTAATCTAATAGTAAACGTTGGTTTGGGTTAAGGTACTTTTTAGCAGCCTCTCTAATTTCTTCTCTTGTGATAGAGCGGTAAATGTCAATTTCGGTATTAATTAAATTAACATCGCCATATAACATGTGAAAAGTAGCTAAGTTACCCGCAATTCCTTCTACAGAGGCATTGCTGTTTACATATTGATTCTCATAAATATTTTGAAGTTTTTGGAATTCCTTTTCAGAAATTAAATCCGTTTGTAGTTTTACAATTTCTTGGTCAATTTCTGTCATTAAAGTTTCCGGTGTAGTTCCACCCATCGGAAGTCCGTATAAAATGTACATTCCGTAATCTTCTTGACTAAAGTTGAATGCACCTACTTGTAGTGCCATTTTTTTGTCATCTACCAATTTTTTGTACAGTCTCGAAGATTTTCCGTCTGATAATAATGTTGAAATCATATCCAGAACTCTCGCATCTTTTGTTTTCATCGAAGGGGTTCTGTATGAAGCCACTGCCATCGGAATTTGGATGTTCGGGTCTTCAAAACGAGCTTTTATGGTTTGAGATATAGGAGCTTCTTCAATTTTTTCTCTGGTTACAGGAGCACCTTTTGGAATTGAGCCAAAATATTTATCAATCCAAGCTCTTGTTTGAGCAGGGTCAAATTGTCCCGCAACAACCAAGGTAGCGTTGTTTGGCACATAATATTTTTTGTTAAATGCTTGGAATTCTTCTAAAGTAGCGGCATCCAAATGTTCCATTGAACCAATGGTCGTCCAACGGTAGGGATGCTTAACAAACATATTCTTTTTAACTTCACCAATTAAATTTCCATAAGGTTGGTTGTCCACACGAAGACGTTTTTCTTCTTTAACTACTTCGTTTTGTGTTTCAACACCAATTTGGTTAATCACAGGGTGTAATAAACGCTCTGATTCCATCCATAGGCCTAACTCAAGATTGTTTGATGGGAAGATTTCATAGTAATACGTTCTGTCATCAGTAGTATTCGCATTGTTAGTTCCTCCGTTTCCGGTTACAATTTTAAACCATTCTCCACGTCCGATGTTTTTTGTTCCTTCGAATAAAAGGTGCTCAAAAAAGTGAGCAAATCCTGTTCTTTCCGGATTTTCATCTTTTGCACCTACGTGATACATTACTGAAGTGATTACAACCGGAGCAGAATTGTCCTGGTGTAAGATCACATGCATTCCGTTATTGAGCGTGTAATGTTCAAACTCTACTTTTTGAGCAGAAACTGTACCTCCAAGCATAAGAACTGAACTTAAAGCCATTAAAGATTTTTTCATAAAAATTAGTTATTTATTTTTTGCGTTTGAAATAGGTATGCAATTTCGTGATTTTGTTACACTTTTTTTAAATTTTCATCAAAAAAATCAATTAACCCAGCTATTATTTTTTTGCTTTGAATATATTTTGAAGTTTAAGTTGTATGATTCATAATAAGTTGTATATTTGCAAACTCAAAAAATTAATTAAAACATATTGTTATGTACGCAATCGTAGAGATAGCAGGGCAACAATTCAAAGTAAGCAAAGACCAAAAAGTATTTGTTCACCGTTTAGCAACAGAAGAAGGAAACAAAGTTTCTTTTGACAAAGTAATGTTGTTGGATGATAACGGAACAGTTACTATAGGCGCCCCCGCTATAGAAGGAGCTTCAGTTGAAGCCAAAGTGTTACAACACTTAAAAGGTGATAAAGTAATCGTTTTCAAAAAGAAAAGAAGAAAAGGTTACAAAAAGAAAAACGGTCACAGACAGTCATTGACGCAAATCGTTATCGAGGGAATCAGTGCTTCTGGAAGTGCACCAAAAAAGAAAGCTGCGAAAAAAGCAGAAACCACAGAAGAATAATTAACATTTAAAACTTAAACATCATGGCTCACAAGAAAGGTGTCGGTAGTTCCAAGAATGGTAGAGAATCAGAATCGAAACGTTTAGGCGTTAAGATTTATGGTGGTCAAGCAGCTATCGCAGGAAATATCATTGTAAGACAAAGAGGTTCTAAACATAATCCGGGAGAAAACGTTTACATTAGTAAAGATCATACTTTGCATGCAAAAGTTGACGGAGTTGTTAAGTTTCAGAAAAAAGGTGATAACAAATCATTTGTATCTGTTATTCCTTTTGAAGCATAATTAGGATTTACTTCAAAATATAAAACCCATTTCGAGAGAGATGGGTTTTTTTGTTTCATACAACTTTAATTTTTCAAACAAAAAACCCCCACTTTTCAGCAAGGGTTCTGTTATAATACTATTTTCTATTAGTATCTGTAGTATTCCGGTTTAAACGGTCCTTGAACTTCAACACCAATATAGGCTGCTTGTTCTTGGTTTAAAGTTTCTAGTTCAACACCTAATTTCTCTAAGTGTAACGCGGCTACTTTTTCATCTAAATGTTTTGGTAACATATAGACTTCGTTTTTGTAAGCGGCACTGTTGTTCCACAATTCAATTTGAGCCAAGGTTTGGTTAGTGAATGAATTACTCATTACAAAACTTGGGTGACCCGTAGCACAACCTAAGTTAACCAAACGACCTTCAGCTAAGATGATAATGTCATTTCCGTTAATGGTATATTTGTCAACTTGTGGTTTGATTTCAATTTTTGAATCACCGTGATTTTGATTTAACCAAGCCATGTCGATTTCATTGTCAAAATGTCCAATGTTACAAACAATGGTTTTGTCTTTCATTTGTTCAAAATGTTTTCCAACCACTATGTCTTTATTTCCTGTTGTTGTAATCACAATATCTGCAGTTTTGATCACTGAATCTAATCGTTTTACTTCAAATCCGTCCATCGCCGCTTGTAAAGCACAAATTGGGTCGATTTCAGTTACGGTTACAATTGAACCGGCACCTCTGAATGAAGCAGCTGTTCCTTTTCCAACGTCACCATAACCACAAACGATTACTCTTTTTCCGGCTAACATAATGTCTGTTGCACGACGCACAGCATCAACCGCTGATTCTTTACAACCGTATTTGTTATCAAATTTCGATTTAGTAACCGAGTCATTTACGTTGATGGCAGGAATATGTAATGTTCCGTTTTTCATTCTTTCGTATAAACGGTGAACGCCCGTAGTCGTCTCTTCAGAAAGACCTTTAATTCCTGCAATCAATTCAGGATATTTATCAAAAACCATATTCGTTAAATCACCACCATCATCCAAAATCATGTTCAATGGTTGTCTGTCTTCTCCAAAAAATAAGGTTTGTTCGATACACCAATCAAAATCAACTTCGTTCAATCCTTTCCAAGCGTACACTTGGATTCCGGCAGCAGCTATAGCAGCAGCAGCATGATCTTGTGTTGAAAAAATATTACATGAACTCCAAGTAACTTCTGCACCTAAAGCGATTAATGTTTCAATTAAAACAGCCGTTTGAATGGTCATATGCAAACATCCTGCAATACGAGCTCCTTTTAATGGTTGGCTATCTCCATATTCTTTGCGAAGAGCCATTAAGCCAGGCATTTCCGCTTCGGCTAGTTCAATTTCTTTTCTTCCCCAAGCGGCAAGTGAAATATCTTTCACTTTATACGCTACAAATGGCAATGTTTGTGTACTCATTTATAAAATAGTTATATTAGCTAAAAATTTTTTGCAAATCTACGGAATAGCTTAGGAAATTAAAAACCTTTTTGTGTTTTTTGTGATTTGTTTAGATGACTAACATTTTGAATTACAATTTGATAAATACATTTCCACAATGCCATTTTACCAAAGAATTAATGTTGACGATAAAACAGCGGTTTTTATTTGGAAGATAACAGAATCGTTTGATGATTTATTTCGTGAAGTTTCACTAAAAGATACTTCATTAGCCAGATTGGAAGGGATGAAGTCTGAAAGTCATCAAAAGGGTTTTATCGCAGTTCGAATGCTATTGCAATACAATGGCTATACCGATTTTGATTTATATTATGATGAATTTGGTAAGCCACATTTGAAAGATGGTGTCAATATTTCCATTTCACATTCTTTTGGTTTTTCAGCGATTATTTTATCCGATAAAAATGTAGGAATCGATTTAGAACTTCGTCGTGATTTGGTCAAAAAAATTGCCTACAAATTTGCAGAAGAAAAATTTGTTTATGAATGTGAAAATAATCCAACCGAATTCGTTAGTAAATTAACCGTCATTTGGGGCGTAAAAGAAGCCGTTTTTAAAGTTCGAAACGAAATCGGAATAAGTTTTAAAGACCACATTTTTGTTCGTCCGTTTGAAATGTCTAACCAAACAACAACCGCTTTATTGGATTTTAATTCGGTAGAAAGAGAATTTTTGGTTTACTTTACCGAAATTGAAAATTACACCTTAGTTTGGCTTTGGGAAACGAAATAATGCAAAAAATCTACCAAGATATACTAGTGGCAAAAGCCCAGAATAAAAAATTAACAGCTATTTTATTAGATCCTGATAAGATTGAAATGGACAATTTGACTCTCTTAATTGAAAAGATAAAAACAAGTCCGGCTACACATATTTTTGTAGGAGGAAGTATTGTTGAATCAAATAAAACCGATGAATTAGTACTTTTTTTAAAAGAAAGAGTCGAATTGCCAACATTACTTTTCCCGGGAAATCCATCTCAAATTTCACTTCATGCGGACGGAATTTTATTTTTGAGTTTATTATCAGGAAGAAATCCTGACTATTTAATCGAACATCACGTGAATGCTGTTCCGATTCTAAAAAAATCAAACTTGGAAGTCATTTCAACCGGATATCTTTTGATTGAAAGTGGTGGACAAACAGCTGTTGAAAGAGTCAGTCAAACCAAACCATTAGACAGAAATAAACTCGAAGTTGTTTGTCAAACAGCTAAAGCAGGTGAATATCTTGGTAATAAATTGATTTATTTGGAGGCCGGAAGCGGAGCACAATTAGCCGTTCCGTTGAAGATGATTACAGCCGTTTCAAAAGAAATTTCAATTCCATTGATTGTTGGTGGAGGAATTCGTTCGAAAGAAGCGATTCAAGCTGCTTTTAATGCCGGTGCCGATTTAGTTGTAATCGGTACTGCTTTTGAAAACGATAGTAATTTTTTTAACTACAGTTAATATTTACCCACAAAATATTCCTCAAATTTGCCAAATCTGAATACCAAAAGATGATTGAATTTCTTTTTTCTCAGTATAAAAACTATTCGTATACCGATATTTCACTTGAAATAATTGCGGTCGTTTTTGGGTTGTTAAGTGTTTTGTATTCCAAAAAAAACAATGTCTTAGTTTTTCCAACAGGAATCATCAGCACAGGAATTTTTATATATTTATTATGGAAATGGGAGTTGATTGGCGATATGACGATTAATTTCTATTATACAATCATGAGTGTTTACGGTTGGTATCACTGGACCAGAAAAAAAGAAGGGAAAATAGAGTTTCCAATTTCTTGGATGAATCAAAAGGAAAAGAAATGGGCCGTTTTACTTTTTGTATTTACCATTATTTTTATCGTTATAATTTACAAGTTTTTTGATAAATTTACAAGTTGGACAGCTTATGTGGACACATTCACTACCGGTTTGTTTTTTGTAGGAATGTGGCTTATGGCCAAACGAAAAATTGAGAATTGGATTTTTTGGATTGTTGGTGATATTATTTCTATTCCTTTGTATTTTTATAAAGGCTATACAATTACCAGTATTCAGTATTTTATATTTACAATAATTGCCTTTTATGGCTACATCGAATGGAAGAAAATCTTAAACAGCAACCAACAAGCATTGTAAAAATTGCTATATACGGCCCTGTAAGTACAGGTAAAACTACCTTGGCAAAACAATTGGCAGAGCATTTCAACACCATTTGGATTCCTGAATTTGCCCGTGATTATCTTCAAAATAAATGGGATACATCAAAAGAAACTTGTCAACAATCCGATTTAATCCCAATTGCCATTGGTCAAACAAAATTAGAAAATGAAGGATTGTCAAAGGCGAATAAAATTTTGTTTGCCGATACAAATTTAATGGTGACCAAAGTTTTTTCGGATATTTATTATGGTGCAACGGATCCAATTTTGGAAAAAGCAGCAAAAAAGCATAAATATGATTTGTTTCTATTAACCGATGTTGATGTTCCTTGGCAAAAAGATGACTTGCGAGACAGTCCTCATCATAGAGAAGAAACGTTGCGAATTTTTGAGGAGAATTTAATTCATTACAACAAGCCTTATCTAAAATTATCCGGTTCAAAAGATAAAAGATTTCAAAAAGCTGTTGCCTTAATTTCAACCCTCTTGGAAGCAAAAAAAATAGAGATGAATTCTTTTGATTTTATTCAGTTAAACCAGAGAGAAATTAAATTAGAACTTATAAAAAATCAGATTGGGTTTTTAACTAATGGTATTCAAGCAGTACAATTGGAACGCCCGGCCAAACTTAATGACGGAATCGAATCGTTGTCGATGGAGGAGGCAACTTATTACGCCAATTTTTTTGACGAAAAACGAAACCATTTAAAACTAAAAAAGTTTGTTCCTGCTTCGGGTGCTGCCAGTAGAATGTTCAAATTTTTGAGTGAGTTTTTACAGGATTATAAATTAGGGGAAGAATCGATTAATGCCTACATCAACCGAAAAAAAGCAAAAAATTTATCACTTTTTTTGATTGGCTTAGATAAGTTTCCATTTTATAAAGAAGTGATTAAACAATTAAAAAATCAGTATCCGGACTTTGATAACTGGGGATACGATAGCAAGCACTATGCGTTTATAAAAACACTTTTGTCTAAAAGTGAATTTGATTTTGCAAATAAACCCAAAGGAGTTTTACCCTTTCACAAGTATTCTTCTCATGTTGCCACTCCGATAGAAGAGCATTTAAATGAAGCCGTAGCCTATGCTTCTTCCAATCAAAAAGCACATTTGCATTTTACAGTATCAGAAGAACACCAGTCTGATTTTGAAAAAATTGTAGAAAAGGTAAAGACGAAAATTGAAACGGCTTCCGAAACAGAAATTAATGTTTATTATTCCTATCAAGATAAATCAACAGACAGTATCGCACTTGATTTTGACAATAATTTTTTTAGAGAAGATAATGATAGTCTTATTTTTAGACCGGGCGGACACGGTGCGTTAATTCAAAACTTGAATAGTTTGGATGCAGATGTCATTTTTATTAAAAACATTGACAATGTCATTCAAAATCATATTGAAGAAATTTCATTATATAAAAAGGCACTTGCCGGGATTTTATTAGATAAACAGCAACAAATTTTTGAATACTTAAGATTGCTTGATGAAGATAATGCAACTAAAGAAACGTTGGATGAAATTGTTGTTTTTATTCAATCAAAATTACATTTTGAAGTGGTAGAGGACTTTTCAAAGTATACCAAAGAAAGTAAAATCGATTATCTTAAAAATTATTTAAATCGGCCTATTCGCGTTTGCGGAATGGTAAAAAATGAAGGCGAACCCGGTGGAGGCCCTTTTTGGGTGCGAGATAAAAAAGGTTTGGTTTTCTTGCAGATTGTGGAATCTTCTCAAATTGATGAAAAAGATGCCAATCAAATGAAAATACTTACAAATTCTACTCATTTTAATCCAGTTGATTTAGTGTGTGGAATCAGAAATTATAGAGGTTCTAATTTTGATTTAACCGAATTTGTTGACCATAGCAGCGGTTTTATTGTACACAAAAACAAAGGGGGAAAAGAGCTAAAAGCCTATGAATTGCCTGGTCTTTGGAACGGTGCTATGGCGAAATGGTTAACCGTTTTTGTTGAAGTACCATTGATCACTTTTAATCCAGTAAAAACAGTAAACGATTTATTAAAAATAGCTCACCAACCGCAGTAAAATGGATACTGAAAAAATCATAAGTGAACTTTCTTTTAAAGCTGTCAGAAGCAGTGGAGCAGGAGGGCAAAACGTAAATAAAGTTTCGTCCAAAGTGGTTTTGTCTTTTGATTTGCTTAATTCACAAAGTTTTAATGATGATGAAAAAATACTCCTTTCAGATAAATTAAAAACAAAGGTAACTTCTGACGGAATAATTATTTTAAACTGTGATGAAGACCGAAGTCAACTCAAAAACAAAGAGATTGTTACAAAACGTTTTTTAAAAATCATTCAAAATGCTCTGATTATTCCTAAAGAAAGAAAACCAACAAAAGTTCCCAGAGCGGTAGTTGAGAAACGAATCAGTGAAAAACGAATCGCTTCTGAAATTAAACAAAACAGAAAAAGACCTGATGTTTAAAAAGCGTAAAAGGTAAATTGTTTTAGGTAAGGCATAAATTTTACATATTATTGGATTTTTTTGAAACTACTAATGATATTGATTTTTGAATTTGCTATTGCCATTGAAATTCTTTTACTACCTTTGCCCCGTCTCAAAGGGGTGCTCTAAATAACGAGCTGAGATCATACCCAACGAACCTGGAACAGGTAATGCTGTTTAGGGAGAAGACAAAAAAATAAAAGTGCACGTTTATTTTGCTGTCAAGAGTATCAATTTTAATTTTTAACCAAGAATAATTACCCCTTTTATTCGTAATCTTTTACGAATGAAAACTTTATTCAACATTCGCCTTTATGGCACAAAAATGCTTAGCAAATATTGCTTTGCTGGTTTTTTTCTTTTTTCTTTTATAGGTTTTTCTCAGGAAACTCCTAAAGATAGTCTAAAAAATATAGATCTTAAAGAAGTAACTGTTTCATCTGTGCGTGCTAATGAAAAAAACCCTATTACTTTCACGAACGTTTCAAAGGAAGAAATTGCACCCAGAAATTTAGGTCAAGACATTCCTGTTTTGTTACAGTATTTACCATCCGTAGTAAGTACAACTGATGCTGGAAATGGTATAGGTTATACTTATATGCGAGTTCGGGGTTCAGATGGTTCCCGAATCAATGTCACGATAAATGGTATTCCGTATAATGATAGCGAGAGTCATGGAACTTTTTTTGTAAACTTACCTGATTTTGCATCTTCTCTAGAAAGTGTTCAGCTGCAACGAGGCGTTGGGACTTCAACCAATGGAGCAGGTTCATTTGGTGCTAGCTTGAATATGCAAACTAAATCATTTCAAGAAAAATGTTACGCTGAAATTGCTAATTCATTCGGAAGTTTTGACACTAGAAAGCATACACTTTCTTTTGGAACAAGGTTGCACAACAATTTAGAATTGAACGGACGAATTTCTAACATTGCATCAGATGGTTTTATTGACCGAGCATCTTCCTCTATGTTTGGCTATTTTTTCAATGCAAATTATGTAACAGAAACAACTTTAATTAAATTGTTAGCTTTTGGTGGAAAAGAAAAAACGTATCAAGCCTGGAATGGAAGAGATAACGCTCCTTTGTCAATTTTAAGTGCTACCAATCCGAATTATATATTTGGTAACACTTTTAATATTTCTGGAATTAAAACAAATGAAAATGGAAATATTGAAGGTTTTCATAATAATGAGATTGATAATTACAGGCAAAATCACTTCCAATTACATTGGACTGAAAAATGGACTGAAAAATGGATTTCAAATATTGCATTACACTATACCAAAGGGAAAGGGTATTTTGAGCAATATGTTGATGATTATTACTATTCTAATGTTCTTTTTAGTGGTGACTCACAATTAAGCTTTTTAGGTCTTCCGGATATAACTATTGATGGTAACACCATTTCTAGTATGGATTATATAAGAAAGAGATGGTTAGACAACGTATTTTTTGGAAGCACATTTTCATTAAATTATCGGAACAACAAAACAGATTTATTAATCGGAGGAGCTGTCAATCGTTATTTGGGATTACACTACGGAGAAGTAACTTGGAACCAATATAATTTTAGCAATATTGGTCGATATTATGATAATTATGGCAATAAGGATGATGTTAATTTTTACGCCAAAATTACTCATAATATTGACTCTAAGTTAAGTCTATTCACAGATATGCAATACAGAATGGTGTTTTATGATGCAACCAGTTTTAGATTTGAGGATGTTAATGATACTTTTCGATTTTTTAATCCCAAAGCTGGATTGAATTACCAGTTGGATTCAAAAAATTTATTTTACGGTTATTTTGGCGTTGCCAACAAAGAACCTCGAAGAGACGATTATGAAAACGATGCAACAAAACCAGAACGATTGTTTGATTATGAATTAGGTTGGAAATACAATTCTAAAAAAGTCAGATTTACTGCAAATGCATTTTATATGCGTTATGTAGATCAACTGGTATTGACGGGAGCTTTAAATGATGTTGGAGCCCCAATATTTACCAATAGTGGTAATAGTTACCGCTTAGGGTTAGAAATGGAATCTGTATTTAGTTTAAGTGAAAAGTTTTTAATTAGTCCAAATTTTACCATAAGTCAAAACAAAAACCAAGATTTTATTTTCCAAAGAGATGGAATCTTGCAAAATTTAGGTTCAACAAACATTGCTTTTTCACCCAATTTTATTGCTGCAAATCGTTTGACTTACATTCCTGTAAAGAATTTACAACTTTCATTTTTATCAAAATATGTAGGTGAACAATTCATGGGGAACATTGATGCAGAAAGTTCAAAATTAGAGGCTTATTTTGTCAACGACCTTAATATTTCATATGAAATTAAGATGACAAAAATTTTCAAAGCCATTCAATTCAACGCCTTAATCAATAATATTTTTGATTTGGAATACGAAAGCAATGGTTATTTTTACACCTTTGATGATGATTTTTCATCACCGGGAACTATCACAACCATTGAAGGAGCAGGGTTTTATCCTCAAGCCGGAATTAATTTTTTGGCAGGAGTGACACTTTTGTTTTAGTGTAAAAAAGTAATCCTGACTTTTGGGTCAGGATTGCTTTCTAATTGTATACTCTTACTATCGGACCGTTTACTTCTGTTCGGTAACGTTTCATCGGAAATTCTAAACCTTCGCCTCCCAAACCGGTAAACAAGTTATATGATTCTTCGTCACAAGGGCAAATTGCGTTTGTTCCGGAAATGGACATCGTAGAACAAGAACTCAAAGCCTGATTAGGACAAGCGGCATCAAACGCATTATATCCGCTCCCGGTATTAAAAATGATAATTCCTCTTACACCGGCATTTCCTTGTGTAATTAAAACACCGTTTCCGGCAAATTTTAAAGAACTATAAAGAGGTAAATCAGTATTTATATCCACCGAAAAAGTGTAATTTGGGATATTAGGATTAAAGTTATTAAAGCGTTCGTTTTCACATCCCGAAACGAAAATAGTAGCAATTAATAACAAAACAATTTTTTTCATTTGAATTATTTTTCGTTTAGCAAATTTAAATTAATTACCTTTGAGAATCCCTATAAAGGAATAAATTTTCAAATATTTAAAAATTATACTATCTTTGTAGAAAGGAATCCTCTCAAAGGGGATTTTTTCTATTTTATATAACGATAAAAATTACGATTTTATATAGCAAAGTTCATCTTTTATGAATTTTTGAAAAAAATTGAATTGCATTAAAACACATGAAGTTATGAGTACAGTTTCGTATTACACCGCAGAGGGTTTAAAAAAATTAAAAGAAGAATTAGAGCAATTAAAACATATTGAGCGTCCAAAAGCATCGCAAGCCATTGCTGAAGCAAGAGATAAAGGCGATTTATCTGAAAATGCAGAATATGATGCCGCCAAAGAAGCACAAGGCTTGTTAGAAATGCGAATTTCTAAAATGGAAGAAATTTATTCCAATGCCCGATTAATAGATGAGTCTCAACTTGATCTTTCCAAAGCATTGGTGTTGTCTAACGTAAAAATAAAGAATCAAGCTAACGGTATGGAAATGAAATACACGTTGGTTGCCGAAAGCGAAGCTGATTTGAAAACCGGTAAAATTTCAGTCACATCTCCCATCGGAAAAGGATTGTTAGGAAAATCGGTTGGTGATGTAGCCGAAATTACAGTGCCAAACGGTGTTTTAAAATTCGAAGTGTTAGAAATCTCAAGAGATTAA
The DNA here is from genome assembly GCF_044339515.1 of Flavobacterium sp. Classification (GTDB taxonomy): domain Bacteria; phylum Bacteroidota; class Bacteroidia; order Flavobacteriales; family Flavobacteriaceae; genus Flavobacterium. The sequence continues at coordinate 6,287 of NZ_JBIIVK010000028.1, read as the reverse complement.
TTTTTTGAAAATTTAACCAAATGGCAAGTATTTTTACCAAAATAATCAACGGCGAAATTCCATGTTATAAAATTGCTGAAGATGAGCAGTTTATAGCTTTTTTAGATGTGAATCCGAACGCTATTGGTCATACGCTTTGTGTGCCAAAACAAGAAATCAACAAGATTTTTGATATGGAAGAAGACCATTATTTGGCTTTAATGAGGTTTTCCAGAAAAGTGGCGGTGGCTCTCGGGAAATCGATTCCTTGCAAACGTGTTGGAATGAGTGTAATTGGCCTAGAAGTTCCGCATGTTCACGTTCATTTGATTCCATTGAACGAAATGGATGAGGTTCGGTTTCAAAAGAAAGTAACGTTAACCAAAGAAGAATTTGAATTAACACTGGAGAAAATAAAGATTGAATTATAAAAACAAAATCCCGATGAACTCGGGATTTTTTGATTTATGTCTTTGTTAAAACCATGTTAGCCGGGATTATAAATGGAGTTTGATCGCTTGGGTTACAATTTCTACCCCAATCTATATTTGTTCTATTCCAATTTATCTGTTCAACACCATTCGTATTTGAATATATCAAATTAACATCACCCATTATTCTTCTGCCACATGGATTAGAACTTGGTTCGTCAAAAAATATAGAAAAACCATCAAAAGCAAAAGCTCCACTCGTACTTAAAGCAAAATCATCATTATTGATATTGTAAATATCAATACCATTCAATCTATATTGATAATTACCAACTAACCTGTCTGTATAAATCGTAATTTTAGTATTTGCAACTGGTGTTTCTCTAACTGCAGTATGTTTAGTAAAAGTGATTTTAAAATAATGTCCTCCATTTGTATATTCCCAACTTCCCACATATTTGTTTAAAAGATGGTTAACATCTTTGTAGTAAACATGCTTTGGTTGATTGGGTTCATAGAAAGTTTCAATAGGTCGTTCAACAATTTGTGCAGAAAGTGTCACTGCACTAAAAAGAAATAAAAATAGGCTTACTATTGTTTTCATAATAAAAAAAAGCGGCTTTCATTTATATCAAAAGCCGCTATGGCTTGAATCTACAGTTATAAGGTTTGGTTTATATTTTTGTTAAAACCATATTGGCTGGAATTCTAAATGGAGTTTGATCACTCGGATTACAATTTGCTGCCCATTCTACATTTGTTCTGTTCCAACCGATGGTTTCAATACCATTCGTATTTGAATATATTAAATTAACATCACCCATTATTCTTCTGCCACATGGATTAGAACTAGGTTCATCAAAAATAATGTAAAAACCATCAAATCTAAAAGACCCCATATCAACAGTTGCAAAATAATTATTAGTCACATTGTAAACTTCAAGGCCATTCAATTTATACTCATAATGGCCCACTAGTTTATCTGTGTAAATGGTTGTCTTAGTATTTGCAATGGGTGTTTCTCTAACTTGGGTATGTTTAGTAAAAGTGATCTTAAAATAATGTCCACCATTTGTGTATTCCCAAGTCCCTACATATTTGTTTAAAAGATGGTTTACATCCTTATAGTAAACATGATTTGGTTGATTGGGCTCATAAAAAGTTTCAATGGGTCTTTCAATAACCTGAGCAGAAAGTGTCACTAAGCTAAAAAAGAATAAAAATAGGCTTGATATAGTTTTCATAATAAATAAGGTTTTAGTTTTGTTTTGTCCAATTATAGTTGTCATTGTTGTTTTCAGGGTGTGGAGCATAATAAAAATCGATACCCCAAACCATTTTTTTTATAAAATTCACAAAGTTTTGAAACAAAAAATCTTTAAATTCACTATCTGAACAAGTTCCATTACACTGTTTACGGGATTCGACAACAACTTGAAGATGATAAGCGTTTACAAAAGCTCTTTTATTTTCTGAATTAGAATAGTAACTATCAAACTCTTGAATTTCAGTACGGTTATTAACCCGTAAAGCATGAACGCTATCTTCTGATACCATTATAAAAGTGATGTTGTTGTTTTCTGGAGAACTAGGGTTTAAGTTGTTTTTTTGAATAAAAAAGCCAACCATACTCGCTTTCATCAAACTTGACCAATTCATTTTGTTTTGTGTTATTCAAGAAGAACAAACAATAATCGTTAATAATTTTACCATTTTGATGAATTTTTAATTTCCACGTTTGGTATTCTCCAATTTTGAATCCATTAAGAAAATCAATAAAATAATCCTTAAAAACATTAAACCAACTTGGAATCATAATAACATTGAGATAGGTTGTCTGTTTTGCTTTTTTTTCTAAAAAAGGTTCAGGTAATTTGAAGGCAAAATTAATTTTGCCTTCAAATGGAATAAAATCACTTTGTATATCTCCAATAATTCCCTCAGTACTCTGAAATTGAGTCCCAGTTTCTTTTGTGTTCAAAGAATTATAATTCAATTTATAATATTTCATTTTTACGGATATTGAATTAGATTTGCTATTTGTTGCAAATTCTTATTCAGATTTTGAATAATCTAATATATAACCTTTATTCTTTTGTCCATTTCTTCTATTTCCTGAAATGCAAAACCAGTAAATCTTTTTTCTTCAATAGCATTTTTTAACCTTTCAGAAACATAATATCCTAAACCTGTCATCGGCATATTTGCTAACCTTAAAATATCATTTTCTTGTTTTGAAAAATCTAATACAAGTTCGTGAGCAAGTAAAAAAGGAGGAGTAGTGTGCTTTTTCAATTCTGCATGATAATCTTCATAATTGTAAAACTTTACAACTTCACCGATACTATTTCTCATAACCCAGTCTTCATTAATTTCAAATTTCGATTTTTCAAAATCAATAATCTCCTTTTGACTTGGGTAAGAAAGATGAAATAAAGAATAATCTTTTAGAAGCTGCTTTTTATGATGAACATCTATACTCCAAGATTGAAAATCTGCTATTTTAAAATCTTTTAAAAAATCTATAAAATAGTTCTTTAAAACTAAAAAAACAGAATAATCAATAGAAACTACCGAAAGGTGGGTTGTTTCTTTTGCCTTACTTTGCAAAATCGGTTCGGGCAAAGTAAATTGTCTTTGAATCGGTTCGTCAACACCAAATCGAAATTCATTAAAATCAAGAATATTCTTAGCTGAAAGTGCCTGTGGATATATTCCTATTTCTCTTGTATTTATACTCTCTTTACACCAATAGTATTTCATTTTTCTAATTAATTAGATTTGCAATTTGTTCAAATTCTTATTCAGATTTTGAATAATCTAATATATAATCTTTATCCTTTTATCCATTTCTTCTATTTCCTGAAATGCAAAACCAGTAAATTTTTGTTCTTCTATATATCTTTTTAATTTTTCTGATACAAAATAAAATCCACCAACAATTGGAATATCACTAATTCTAAATATATCATATTTTAATATAGATAGATTTAATTGTAAATGAATAGGTTTAATGTCAAAATATTTGTCAATAAGTTCCTTCCTTTTTATTGAAAATTCATCTTTGTTTTTAAAATTTAAAGTTTCTCCAACGTACTTCCAATCATTTGATTTTCCAACATAAAAAAGGGTGTTTTCAAAATCAATAACTTCTGATTTAACAGGTTTAGTAATATAAAATAATTTATAATCATCAAAAACATCACCTTTCCAATGAACCTTTATATCCCAATCCTGAAATTCTCCAACATTAAATTCTTTAAGAACATTAACAAAATAATCTCTAAAAACAATAAACCAACTCGGTATCATGCCTACATAAAGACGTGTTGTAGGTATAGCTTTCTTTTCCATAAATGGTTCAGGCAATTTGAATGCAAAATCAATTATGCCTTCATCTGGTATAAAATCTTGTTGAATATCCCCAATAATTCCTTCAACACATTGAAATTGTGTACCTGTCTCTTTTATATTCGAGCTCAATTGTTGTAATAAATAATACTTCATTTTATGGATAACTTATTAAGTTAGCTATTTGTCCTAGATTTTTATCTTGATTGTTTTCAATCAAATTTCTTAAATAAGAACTAAAATCTGTAAGTTTTTGATAAGATAATTGAGGATTTGGATTACCAACACTTAAGGTAGTCAAAATTTGTCCAATTTTATTGTTATAAATATCATGCCCTGTCAAATGATTTGTAGAATTTAGTGGAATTCCATTGATAAAATCATTCATGTGCCAAGCATCACCGGATTTTGCCGCCTTTTGAATTATTGACCAGTTTCTAAACTCCCAAGGAATTAAATGATGTGCATGCTGTCCGTTTGATGCAAAAGAGCCAAGACCTAACACTTTTCTTAGTTGAGCCCTATCGCCAAAAGAAATTATATTAGAAGTTATTTTCCATACTAAAACCTCATTTGATGCTATGTTAGTTGCTGCATTATAATAATTTCTTGCCTTAAGACCAAACTTAGTTGCAGTAGAACCATAGCCAACAATTGGTAGTGCACTTGCAAAACTTAAACTTGCGTTCAATGTATCGCCATTAAGTGAATATAATACACCATTGACTAAATCAGCAGGCTCTCCAAAAAAAGGAACTAATCCTAAAATATCTAGCCCCAAATGAATAGCTTCTCTTAGAGTTTCCAAATATAATTTTTCCTCTGACCAAGTAGGGTTTAATGTTTTTAATATTATATATTTAACTTGTAATTTTATTAAGAAAAGCTCATGATTTTCTTCACTTAAACTACTCAAGTCTAAATCTACATAAGGATCGATTTGGTTAAGATAGTTATTGTTTAATGAATTATCTAAACCATGATTTTTTGTTATAATAATTAAATTAACTAAATTCGGAACATCTGCTTGGTTAGGTTCTGTTCTAGCTATATCAATTAACTCCAAAATAAACGCCATCGCTTCTGCTGAAACGACATTATTCGGCGAATTTTGATTAAAGTAATCCAATAGTGCATTTTTTGTTTGTTGTGATGCATTATTCCACCATGTCTGTTGAGTAGGATTTAAAAGATTATAAAGCCTAACTTCTCTTTTGTCAATCGTTAGTATAGGAGTTGTAATAATCGGGGTGCCGTCTCCAATACTTAAACTAGGGTCTGTTACATTACCATTACCATTACCATTACCGCCTCCGCCAGTGTTAGGGTTTCCTGTATTGGAATTTCCGGGATTTCCACCTGTTGAAGAACTTCCGCCTCCTCCACCTCCTCCACCTGACCAACTACCGCCACCAGGATTATAACCGGAATTATCTCCTCCTGAATCATTGCCTCCTCCGCCTCCTCCTCCAGTCAAACATCCTTCATCAATAACCATGATTACATATTCAACTTCATGCCAACCACCAACGCAAGTTGTTCTTAAAGGACCTCCGTTAATACCTGTATCGATAATTGTTTCGCCATACGCATTCGTGCAATACCCAACTGTATAATTTTGCATTGAAACACAATCTGCACCATTACCGGTAATTGAAAACCTAGCATAACTGCTTACATCCGTGATAGCCGCTGGACTTTTGTCTTCTATAACTTCATTATTAGCCAACTTGGTTAACTCTTCTTGAGAAAGTAGATACTCAGTTATAAATGCTTTATAACTACCATCTTCTTTAGAGTTTAATACCAAATTTTCAATTTTAGACATTTCGGCGTCATTAATAATTCTAAAGGTTATAGAATGTTTTCCATCTTTTTCTGTAATTAAGATATTTGTGGTGTCAATAAAAACGCCAAAATCTTCATTATAAACACCTCTTTGTAATAAAGAAGGGTTTATTTTTGAACGTGATTCTTTTAATTTTTCAAAAGCAGTTCGATTAAGTTTTAACTCACTAAAACTGATTTTCTTTACTTGATAATCAGATTGATTTTGAGTTGTTTCATTTAAGGTTTCAAACTCTTCCTTTTCACATGAAACAGTGTGAAGAGTTAAAACGACAGTTACTAAGACAAAAAATAGTGATTTTAATTTTTTAATGGCTTTTTTCATAATAATAATAAAGTAGGTTAAAAATTCATTTTTGGCAAATGAGTTAAAACCAATCATGATGTTCCTATTATCTCAACGAAAGAAAAAGCCTGCAGTACTTTCTTTTTTTTGAAAATTGTGAAGATTCATAAAAAAATTGATTTTAGCTCAATTATTTATGATTAAATTTGTTTTTGCTAAGTAAGAAAATTATTTTAAAACGACAAAATATTTTTTAGTTCTAAATTATTTTATTGATTGTCCGTTATTAGTCATAACCCTGTAATGCTTGCTATCACTAGCCTGTCGAATAATTTTTCTTCAAAATACCGTCTATTAAGCTTGTAAACGAACTCATTTAGGTATAATTGTAA
>NZ_JBIIVK010000027.1:0-45916 GCF_044339515.1 Flavobacterium sp. | reverse complement strand
TTTCGGTGGTCAATTTCAACCGGAAAGTGGTGGTCAATTTGACCCGAAATTAGGTGGTCATTTTGAATCGGAATCGATGGTCAATTTGCTCCGGAATTAGGTGGTCAATTTGACCGTTTTTTCCAGTTGTACAAATCTAAAAAACTTAACTTGTCGTAATACTCAATTAACCTCACTCAATGTAAATAATTTGACAAATCTGGAACATTTAACATGTACGAATAGCCAGATTTCAACGCTCAGTTTAAATGGATTGTTAAACCTGAAATCTTTAGATTATTCCTTTAATTATTTAACAAATGTGAATTTATTTAATCTACCGCTACTGGAAGTTTTGGGTTGTACAGGAAATCAACTCACTACTTTAGATATTTCAAATTTAACAAGTTTAAAAACTTTATCCTGTGGATTTAATCAATTGACTACCTTAAATTTAGACGGTCTAATATCGCTTGTAGGCTTAGATTTTTCAAGTAATAATATAACCTTAGCTAACATTAGTGGAATATCGCCTGATTTAGTTTACTTGGGTTGTGGATTTAACAACTTAACAAGTTTAGATCTATCCATGTTTCCTGCATTAGAGGGTTTATCTTGTACTCAAAACCAATTAACGTCACTAGATTTATCGTTTTCAAACAATTTAAAATTTTTAGATTGTAGACAAAATCAAATAACATCTTTAAACTTGAGTAATCTAAATCAATTGTTTCAGTTAGATTGTAGCAACAATTTATTGACCTCTTTAAACACCGGCAATTTAACTGAATTATGGGCTTTGCAATGTTCAAATAATCAAATTACAAGTTTAGATTTAACCAATAATCAAAGTTTAGAAATTTTGGGATATTCAAACAATCCGTTACCTAATTTAAACTTAAATAATGTCCCAAGTTTAAAAGGTGTTTCTTGTTCTGCTACGCAAACCACCATTTTAGATGTATCAAGTTTAACAAATTTGTCCTATTTGTATTGCGATGAAAATGAATTACAAACTTTAGATGTTAGTAATTGCTCTAAACTTAATGATCTATATTGTGCAGACAATCAACTCGCTACTTTATTCTTAAAAAATGGAGCTAATGAACAAACTTTAGACTTTTCTAATAATCCGAACTTGCAATATATTTGTGCTGATACATCGCAATTAGAGAGCATACAAACCCAATTAAATTCTATGGGTATGAATACAACTGTGAGTAATTCTTATTGTAGTTTTTCTCCGGGTGGAAATCACAATACAATAACCGGGTTAACTATTTTTGATGATAACAACAACGGCTGCGAAATAACTGACGAAGTAAATCCTTTCATTCGTTTAGATATTAATGATGGTACAACAACAGGAGCAACGGTAACCAACATCAATGGAAGTTATAATTTTTTTACAAATGCGGGCAGTTACAGTATAACTCCAAATGTAGAAAACCCAACATGGTTTAATTTTTCTCCATCATTTGCTAATTTTAATTTCCCAGATAATGATAACACTATTTCTACTCAAGATTTTTGTATTCAAGCCGTAGGTACACACAATGATATAGAAGTGGTTTTGGCTCCAATCGATTTTGCCCGTCCGGGTTTTGATGCAACGTATAAAATTGTTTTCAAAAACAAAGGAAATCAAATGCACTCAGGAACTGTAACATTAAATTTTGACGATTCACGAATTGATTTTGTATCTGCAACACCGTCAGTTAATAGTGCCATAACAAATGTGTTGACTTGGAATTATGTCAATTTAATGCCTTTTGAAAACAGAAGTATTCTTATTACTTTGAACACCAATTCACCTCAAGAAATTCCGGCTGTAAATAATGGCGATATTCTCAATTTTACAACATCCATAACTCCTGTTGTAAACGATGAATTGCCAAATGATAATAGTTTTGATTTTAACCAAATTGTGGTGGGCTCTTATGACCCAAACGATATAACCTGTCTTGAAGGCGAAACAGTTGATCCATCTGAAATTGGCAACTATCTGCATTATGTTATTAATTTTGAAAATTTAGGGACTTTTTATGCTGAAAATGTTGTCGTTAGAACAGAAGTAGATGCAACAAAATATGATATTTCTACACTACAAGTAATGGATACTTCACATCCTTCAAGCACCAGAATCACTGGCAATGTTGTAGAATTTATATTTGAGGATATCAATTTAGCAGAAGCAAGCGGAAATCCACCTGTTGGTGGTCACGGAAATGTATTGTTTAAAATAAAAACGAAAGAAGATTTAGAAGTGAATGAATTTGTCACGAAAAAAGCAGGTATCTATTTTGATTATAATTTCCCAATCATTACAAATGATGCGGAAACAATTTTTGCAACTTTAAATAATCCTGATTTTGAAATTGATGAAAGTTTGACGGTATATCCAAATCCAACTTCGTCATTAATCAATATCAATAGTGATTTTATGATTCAATCTATTGAACTTTACGACATACAAGGTAGAATTTTGTCCACTAATTTAGAAAGCTCAAACGATGTTAATTTTGATATTTCCATGAGACAAAACGGATTATATTTCTTGAAAATAAAAACGGAAAAAGGCATTAAAGTTGTGAAAATAGTAAAAGAATAAGTAAAAAAACTTTAATTTGAATTAAGGAACATCTAAAATCTATTTCGTCTGTTTATGTTTATTGAGTTTTTAAAAAAACTTATTAAAAAAAACACTAGTATTTTTTCTTGCTAATTAGTAAATAAAAAAACGATGTCAGAATTAAAATTCTGACATCGTTTTTTAATACTATTCTTTACTTATTGTTTTGGTAAGAAAACCTCCGCCATCATACATCTGGCACTTCCGCCTCCACACGCTTCGATGGTATCCAAATTAGCGTGCAAAATTTCACAATGTTCTTCTATTTTATGAATCTGAGCTTTCGTTAAACTTTGATAAGCCGAATTACTCATCACCAAGTAACGCTTATCGTCTTTGCCTTTCACTTGAAGCATGTTTCCGGCAAAGTTATTCACTTGGTCTTCGGTCACTAAAATAATATCTTTTCCATCGGCTTTCAAATTGTCTAACACCATTTTGCGTTCTTGTTTGTCGTCGATACAATCCGCACAAATAACAGCGAAGGTTTCTGCAATACACATCATCACGTTGGTATGGTACATGTGTTTGCGTTCGCCGTTCACCGTTTGATAGGCTTCAAATATCACGGGAGCCAAATCAAAATCTTCACAAAACTCGATGAACAATTCTTCATCTGCACGAGGGGATAACGCACAATAGGCTTTTCCGTTATCGCGGTCTAACACAATACTGCCTGTACCTTCCAAAAAGAAACCGTCTTCTTCAGCAGAAGTATAATCCATGATTTCGCTGATGGCAAAACCTTTGTCTTCCAAAATATCCAAAATATCTTCCCGACGTTCTGCTCTTCGGTTTTCAGCAAACATGGGATACAACGTCACATCGCCATTCTCATGAAAGGAAATCCAATTGTTGGGAAAAATACTGTCGGGCGTGTCCGGGTCAAGGGTATCTTCTACCACAATCACGTTCACGCCTACTTTGCGTAGTTTCTCTACAAATGCATCAAACTCGTTTTGAGCTTTGGCGTTAACCGTTGAAGGTTTCGTATTTTCTAATACTTTTTGGTAATAATTATTGACAGCCGTTTGCTCGTTCATACGGAACGCTACGGGACGGATCATGAGGATGGAGTTGGTGGTTTGGTTCATTTTTTTTATGGTAATGGGTTAAAGGTGATGGGTAATGGGTGAATACTTCATTATTCGTAATTCAATATTCATCTGTTCATTGTTATCAAATTTACACATCAAATCGTTAATTCCTTTTCGTTTAAATTTATAGTTATTTTCTATTCAAATCACAACCATTTTGCTTCTTCACAGTGGTTGTTGAGGATATTTGTAATTAAATAATTTGTGCCTTTTTGTTCAAAAAAAACATACCAAGTTGTTCGAGAATTAGAATTGTAAAAGATGTAATTGCTCCCGAAATTATTTAACGGTATAGGTGTTTTTTTGGATGGAAAATTTTTGATATTATTTTCAACAAAATCTATAATGTTATCCTTATATACTTCCGCATTCTCAAGATAGGAAAAGTAATCTTCTTTGAAAAGAACAAAAACTAAATGAAATAGAAACTCTTCAACATCCGGTTTATACAGAATATTTACTTTTTCCATGGCAAAGCTTTAAGCCTGTCTGAAAGCCTTTTTTTTAACTCTTCTCCTGTTATTCCTTTTTTAAATTCCTCGTCAAAATTAAATGTTGCTTTTTGCTTTATCATAGCCAATTCATGCAACATTTTTTCGTCATTTAAATTAGAAATCCAATCGATAAGTTCTTTTTTTGAGGTTGCAGTTCCCATAAAACAAGATTTTGGAATACCAAATATAGCAATTATTTCAATTAATTTATACTATTCACGAATCAAAGGCAACGTCGAACATCTCAACAACCCCTCTTGTTTTGCAATTTCGGCATATGGAATTTCTTCTACGGTGAAGCCATTTTCACGAAGCCAGTTGTTTAAGCGGGTAAAGTTCTTTTCGGATACTACCACATCCGGTGCGATGGAAAACACATTTGAATTCATGTGGTACATTTCATCTCGGGTGATGTGAAATAAATTTTCTTTCCCAAAAAGGTTCACTAAAAACACATAATCGGCCTCTTCACGGAAACCGCTTTTGTAGATGATTCCTTTATTGGTGCCCACGGGCTGGAAACAACAATCCAAATGCAAGGCATTGTCGCGAGCTTCAATTTTTGACTTCACTAAATCAAATTCTTTTACCTTTTTATGTGGGAACATTTGTTTGATATATTCAACTCCCTGCCAATTTGTTCGGGCAGTGATGTAATCTTTATAATCCGAACCTTTGTAGGTGCCGATGAAAATATAGTCGTTCCACAACATGACATCTCCCCCCTCAATGTGTACTTCCTCTGGCGGACGAACGACTTTTTTCGGGTCGATGTGGTCAATAACGTACTGAATGGCGTCGAGTTCTTTTTCTCTGTCCGGTAAAATATTAGCTTTGATAAAAACATCATCAATCACAAAACCAATATCACGACTAAAAATTTGATTATAATTGGGAATAATATCCGGTCGAAACACTTCCACATCATACTTTTTAAACACTTGATTGAAGGCTTCCATTTCGGTAATCATATCGGATTCTATCGGATAGGTTCCGGCTAGAATGTGTTCCAGTGATTTTGGGTCATAGGCTTCTTCGGCAGTGGGTGTCGGACCGTTATTGACAGCGGTTCCTAACACCACGGCCCTTAATCGCGACGTTTCGTTTTGAATGTTTAATGGTAGCATACGTTTGCATTTGTCTTTTGACAAAGATAAAAAAAGCTCCTTGATTAAAGGAGCCTTTTGGTGTTTCTATTGTAAAATTATCATTATTTCACCACGATTTTTTGATTTTTCTGAAAATCTCCGTTTTGAATTGATAAAACATAAATGCCTGATAAAAGATTTTGTACCGAAATACTATAATCTGAATCAAGTGATACATTGTCATAATTCGCTAACATTCTGCCATTTAAATCAAATAATTTCACTGATGCAAATCCTACATCAGTACGATTACTTTTAATATTGATAACATCCTTGGCAGGGTTTGGATAAATTACAAATCCATTTTCGAAATCGGATAAAGATAGAGCCTCATTCACAGTAATTTCACCTCGATAGGGAGTCATATTGGGTTTGGTAAGCGTTATTTTCACCACATCTTCTGAAGTAAACGATGCCAAATCAATTTCTATTTCATTGTTAACCATTGTCCCATTAAACAAAATGATATTGTTTTGGGTAAGGGTTACATTGGCTTCAGCTACATTACTTCCAACAGAAATTACACCACCATTAATGGAAACTTCCTCGGGATGAATGGCCGTAATTGCTTGCGAAATCTGATTGCGGAACACAACCGACGGATCACCAAAAAACACCCACGTTTGCATTACTTCAATCGCTGTATTACTTTGGTCATAGGCTTCCAACATACTCAATTGACCATTGTAGAACAAACCTCCCAAGGTTGTCATACGCGTATTTTCATCACTTTGAATGATTAATTCTGTCATTTCGTCTTGGGTTTGCATCGGTTCTGCCCAAGCCATAAGAATGGACGAACCACAACTGGCAATGGCTCCGGTGATGTCGCTCCCTTGTTTGGCACACAAAAACGATTCACACAAAGAAGTATTTGACACAAAAGTCCCGTTATTACAAGCAACCGAAACTACGAACGGATATTTACCTGAATTTGTTAATTGATTCACGGCACTGTTGGTGAAATCGCCGGTACTCACACCTTCCGTCCAACCATGACCGGTATAATTCATCAAACCGGTTCCTTGATTAAGAGCATTTACAATCATTGTAGAAGATGGATTTCCGGGACTATCGCCTTCACCTTGTGAACCTTCGTAGAATTCATGAACGGTATTGTATCCAAACGCTTGTAATTTAGTTTTAATATTGCGAAGATGTTGCCAATCGGCTTCACCGTCATCGCCATAACCGTATCCTTCATTAGAACCAATGCCGATAGCATTCGTCATCCAATCTCCCGATAAAGGACTGATTTCATATTCTAAGGTTCGGTTAACCATGGTGAGTACTTGGGCTAAATTGCCTGAAAATCTTCCGACAAATAATTCAGGATAAAAATCAGCACCCTCTAACTGTCCGTAAAATGAGTCGCTGTATAAATTTTCTTCACCGTTGAATCCATAATTATGAGAAGGCAATTGTTCGTGGTCCCCAATTAATAAAACATAAACCAAATCAGGATTAGCTTCGTATTGAGCCTGTATTAGACCTTTAATATCAAAAGAAGAAACTACACCCGGTTGAGCTAACTCAATCACAGTAGTGGCAATTCCTTTTTCTTTTTTCCAATTGGCAAGAGATTCAATGACATTGCGATAAATTGGAGGACACACAATTAAAAGTTGTCCTTGCTCTTGCATGCTCTGGTATTGCAAGGCATTGGCGTAATGATTTCGATAAAACGAAGCAAAAACCTCATCGCTTTTCGGAGCCAAAACCGAACGTTCATTCAGTCCGATTTCGTTGGGTTGATGAATAATTTTAGCTGTTATATTGCGATAAACACGCAACGTTTTGGTGACAGGATTGTATTGAAACGGATAAAACGATACGGTTACTCCACGTGTTTGTCTGAGGATATAGGGATTTCCCAGTTGAGCTAAACTACCCGGAAAGAAAGCATCTTGATTAAATACTTCCCCTTTTGTGTACGGAATAGTCTCGGGATTAACGTTTCTTTTTAAACTTCCTTTGGAAGGTAGAATCTCCACATTAAGATACTCCTCAAAGCTATCGTAACTAATTTCTACTGAAAAAGCTCCTGTATCGGGCACTTGTAATGACTCTGAAAACATTGGTAAGGACGGAGCCTCTTTTTGTAACATCAATATGCTTTTGAGAGCAGAAAAGTCTTCATAGTTTTGTCCCCCTACCGTTTTTTGTTGACTGGTATAAGACGGCAAACGCAAGGTTAATTCTAACGGTTCGTTTGCTACATTTTTAACTTCAAACGTTTGGGCGGAGCAGAAAAAAATACTGCTCAATAGCATTGCGAATAGTACGTAATTTTTTTTCATCTATTTTAAAAACTGAATGGTTCATTTTAAAGCACTTACAAATATATTTAAAAGAATGATACGTTTGACATGAATTGTTGATTTAATAAAAAGTAAAAAGCCTTCGGTGAGGAAGGCTTTATTATCATTCAATTAAAAATATTTATCTTTTCTCCACCGGAACAAAATCTCGCAACGGAGAACCTACATAAACTTGACGAGGTCTTCCGATTGGTTCTTTGTTCACTCGCATTTCTTTCCATTGGGCAATCCAGCCCGGTAAACGACCGATGGCAAACATTACGGTAAACATTTCAGTTGGAATCCCTAACGCACGGTAGATGATTCCGGAGTAGAAATCTACGTTTGGATACAAGTTTCTTGATTTGAAGTAGTCGTCTTCCAACGCTACTTTCTCTAATTTTTTGGCGATATCTAGTAATGGATCATCAATTCCTAACGCTCCTAACACATCATCAGCTGCTTTTTTAATGATTTTAGCTCTAGGGTCAAAGTTTTTATATACTCTGTGACCAAATCCCATCAATCGGAACGGATCGTCTTTGTCTTTTGCTTTTAATACATATTTATCAACATCACCACCGTTTTTGTGAATCTCTTCCAACATTTCTAAAACAGCTTGATTAGCACCTCCATGAAGTGGTCCCCAAAGTGCAGAAACTCCGGCTGAAATAGAAGCAAACAAACCGGCATGCGAAGAACCAACGATTCTTACGGTTGAAGTAGAACAATTTTGTTCATGGTCGGCATGAAGGATAAATAATTTATCCAATGCATTCACTACAATTGGGTCAATTTTATAAGGTCCGGTTGGCAATTCATACATTAAATGCATAAAATTTTGCACATACCCTTTTGTATTATCGTAATAGTTTAATGGGTAGCCCATTGATTTTCTGTACGTCCAAGTAGCAATTACCAAAAACTTCGCCATGGTTTTGCAAACCGCTTCATACATTTCTTTTTCGTTGTGTGGGTTCACTGACTTTGGATTAAAAGCAGTCAACGCACTCGTTAACGAGGCCAACACACCCATAGGGTGAGCTGTTTTTGGAAAACCGTCGATGATGTTTTTCATCTCTTCGTTCACCAAAGTATATTTACGAATATCGGTT
The DNA here is from genome assembly GCF_044339515.1 of Flavobacterium sp. Taxonomy (GTDB): domain Bacteria; phylum Bacteroidota; class Bacteroidia; order Flavobacteriales; family Flavobacteriaceae; genus Flavobacterium. The sequence continues at coordinate 37,151 of NZ_JBIIVK010000027.1, read as the reverse complement.
TCAAATTTATTTAATTGTGCTTGGGTTGGTAAATCCCCAAAAATCAACAAATAGGAAACCTCCAGGAAATCTGCTTTTTCGGCTAAGTCTTCAATAGAATAGCCACGGTAGCGAAGAATTCCTTCTTCACCATCTAAAAAGGTAATTTCACTTTTGCATGATCCTGAATTTTTGTAACCCGGATCAATTGTGATTGCTCCGGTCAAGGCACGTAATTGGTCGATATCGATGGCGGCTTCATTTTCACTCCCTACGATTACAGGAAACTCATATTCTTTGCCTTCGAATTTTAATATTGCAGTTTTTGACATGATTTTATAAAAAATTAATAGGAATAAATTTTGTTTGTTGCGAAATTACGAAATAAAGTAGGATTGTTAAAATTTTATTCGAAACGATTTCGTTAAATTTAGTATAAATATTGCTAATTTCCTATCTATCGGTCAAAAACAAAAAACTCACGCATGAAAATACGTGAGTTTTCTAACTAAAATTAATTTAAACCACTTATTCTTTTATCAATTTTTCCACTTTACTTCCTAAATCTGTATTTATTTTTATAAAATACATTCCGTTTGCTCTTTCTGTTAAATTTATTTGGGAAGTGATGTCATTTACCAGTTGTGTTTGTAACAATCTTCCCTGAATATCATACAACTCAATTGTTTTGATTGTTGAATTATCTTTAATAGTAATATTGACAACATCTTTCACCGGATTTGGATAAATGGAAATCAAATCATTTAAAATTGGATTTACAACACTTAACGCTTGGAATAACGTTTCAGCTTCGTTTGTTTCGATTGGGAAATTGTAATCGAAATAGATATTGGCTCTTTTTTGAACATAATCGCCAGTCTGCAAAGTTCCATTGGTTTTCATTTTTAATAAGATATTGCCATGACCGCCGGACTCCAATTGTATGTTCTGGAAGACAAATTCAATAACATTTGCGTTCATTCGAACACTAGCATCATTGGATGTAGCCATAACTTGTAGTGAATTATAATCAAATTGATTTGGTTCAACCTCTACTTTTACCACAATATTTTCAGCTGGTGCTGTTCCTGTATTTTCAAATCGTACAATATAGTGTAAATAATTCCCAATTTCTGAGGGAGGAACCACATCGCCTTGCAAACAAGTAATATCGTTTGGATCATAAGAGCCTACCACGGTTTGGTTGTAAACAAAGGTATTGTCTTGCACGATTTCATCTCCCTCTTGGGGAAGAATAACTGAAGCAAAGGTTAATATATCATTTATGTTGACCGGATTTTCCGGGTCTGTTGGTGGATTAATAGCCATGGTTACTTCTATACTTCTGGATTCAAACGGCATTAAATCAGCATAATCCCACTGTAAACCACCGGGACTTTGAGCGGATGGCAACACAGATGTTGAGACCAATTGCATCAAATTTTGGTTGTAGAAAAAATTAACTCCGTATTGTTGCGACAGTATTTGGTTTCCTTTGTTTTTGTAAACAATCAAATATTCTGCTTCAAATCCCGGACGAGCTGGAGTGACCGGTGCGATGACAATTTCTAAGTCCGGATGGATGCCATTTGCCGTGATACAAAAATCCAAATTTGTCGTAGAATTATCAATTTCTTCAATAATAGCAATCCCCGGTTCGGGTGAAACTGTAAAGTAAGAAGGATTCTCTAAGACCGGAGTTAAAGCATACTCGCCTTCTGTCGCGGTGTAAAGATTATACACTCCAATATTATTCGAAAAAACAGATGAATTTGTTGAAACTGTGTTTAAGTCAACTGCTAGTCTGAAAAAAGGAAATGAGAAATCAGTCTCGTCGCAACCGTTGTTGTTTGCATCATAATTCACAGAACCTGTGATTATATTATAATCTCCGCCGGGAGTGAAAGAGCAATAGGAACTTAGTACAACGTTTGTCAAATTACTTGCATTAATAAAATTTTGAATTTGACTTATTTCATTTTCGTCAACACATATATATTCTAAGCTAGTACATTCAATCAGTCCATTACCATTAAAAATTTGAATTGTTCCATTTTTTAATGACAATCGTTTTAATTCGGTATTCGTATTTAAAATCAATATTCCCAAATTTGGGTTTGAAGAAAAATCCAACTCTTCAAACTGACCACCATAACAACTAAATTCATATAAATTAGTTAAATTGGATAAATCTAAATAAGGAATCAAGGTACCTGAACATTCTATACGATTTATATTTGGAGTTTCGCTTAGATCAAGAGTTGTAAAAAGATTTCCGCCACATTGTAATACTTGTAATGCAGGCATAGAACCTAAATCAAGGTTTGACAATGAATTTGACTCACACAATAAACTGTTCAAGTTGGGTAAATTACTAACTTGCAAAGAATTTAAATTTGCTAAAGTACAAACTACGCTCGTTAACGATGTAAATGATGTTAAATCCAAACTTCCAATATTTGTAAGTGTAACATCTAAAAAAGCTAGTGATGGTAATGAACTAATGTTTAAAGAGGACAACGATTGGTTGTTATCACAAATCAATTGTTCCAAATCAGGGAAACCGGAAATTGATAAACTAACTAAATTGTTATAACCACAATTCAAGATTTTTAGAGCCGTTGATTGAGATACATCTAAAGCTGACAAACTATTATATGTGCATGAAAAATACTCTAAACCAGTTAATCCGCTTAAGTTAAAATTACTAACACAAATTGTATTTGCTTCCAGTATTTTCAAGTTAGATAATCCATTAACAGACAATGTTCCCATGCAGTTATTACTACAATATAATTCTTGTAATAAACTCAAATTGGTAACATTCAAATTACTTATTTGATTGTTTGAACAATTGATTTTTTTTAAATTAGTAAAATCAGAAATCCCACTGAAATCAACAATACTGGAAAAAGGCACATTTAATGAATCAATAACCATGGCCTCAGCGACTTGAATCTCACCATCATTATTTTGATCAATTTTTAAATAACCTCCATTTCCATAGGCTATGGTATTAAAAGTGTTAGAAGACAACAACTTTGCCTTAAAATTTGCATCCGGAATATTGACAATTTGAGCTTGAATATACCCAGAAAACAAAAGGACTAAAATGAGAATCTTTTTCATAGCTTTTTTATTATTCTTTAATTAATTTTTCCACTTTACTTCCTTTGTCAGTATTGATTTTTATAAAATACATACCGTTGGCTCTTTCTGCTATATTTATTTCAGAAGTGACGTCGTTCACTACTTGTGTTTGCAATAATCTTCCTTGAATATCATATAATTCAATGGTTTTGAGGGTGGAGTTATCTTTGATAGTAATATTGACAACATCTTTCACCGGATTTGGATAAATTGAAATGATGTTATCTAAAACCGGATTTACAATATTTAAAGCTTGAAATAAGGTTTCGGCTTCATTCGTTACAATTGGAAAATTATAATCGAAATAAATATCTGCTTTTTTAGCTACTATATCGCCCACTTGAAGCGTTGGTTTTGTTTTCATTTTCAGTAAAATGTTGCCATGACCACCCGATTCTAATTGAATATTTTGGAAAATAACTTCTAAATTTTGCCCATTCATACGTATGTAAGCATCATGTGAGGTATTCAATAGTTGAAGAGATTGTGCATCATATTGCACCGGATTGATATTCAAATTTACCACTACATTTTCAGCGGGAGCATTACCGGTATTTTCAAAACGAATTAAATAGTGTAAATAATTTCCAATTTCGGATGGCGGAACCACATCGCCTTGCAAACAGGTGATATCGTTTGGATCGTATGAACCTACAACCGTTTGATTTAAAATAAACGTATTGTCTTGTACCATTTCATCACCGGCTTGTGGGAGAACTACCGACGTAAACACCAATTCATCATCAATATTTACAGGGTTTTCAGGATCTGTTGGCGGATTTATTTGCATGGAAACCACAATACTTCTTGATTCAAAAGGCATCAAATCAGCATAATCCCATTGCAAACCTCCCGGTCCCTGAGCAGAAGGAGGAGTTGATGCAGAAAGAAATTGCATCAAATTCTGGTTATAGACAAAGTTCACTCCGTATTGTTGTGACAGTACTTGATTGCCTTTGTTTTTGTAAACGATTTTATAAATTGCTACAAATCCTGGACGAGCAGGTATAACCGGTGCGATAACCACTTCCAAATCGGGATTCACGCCATTGGTTGTTACACAAAAATCTAATATCGTACTTGAATTGTCAATTTCATTGATAACTGCTGTACCCGGTTGTGGTGAAACAGAAAAATAAGTAGGATTTTCTAAAACCGGCGTTAAGGTATAAACGCCTTCTGTTGCCGTGTAAAGATTATACACTCCATTATTATTTGAAAAAACAGAAGAATTGGTGGAAACTGCATTCAAATCAACTGCTAATCTGAAAAAAGGAATGGAATAATCGGTTTCATTACAACCGTTATTGTTATCATCAAAACGTATATTACCGGTGATAGTGTTGTAATCTCCTCCGGGAGTGAAACTACAAAAGGAATTTACATTCACATTAGTTAACTGAATTGAATTCAAATAAGTTATAATATTGTTTACAATTAAATCATCTACACAAACATATTGCAAATTAAAATTTTCAGCCCAGTTCAAGGATTGAAACGATTGAACTCCGTTCTTCATAAAAATGGACTGTAGCGAGGGATTGTTAATACATTGAAAAAAAGTCAACGATGGAGCCATATTTACATTCACACTTGTTAAGCTTGGCATTTCCGAACATAAAAAGGTAGTTAAGTTTGCCAGTGGAGGAAGAATTATTTCTGTAAAATTATTCTGGTTTAACACTAATGTGCTAAGATTTACATTGGATGAAAAGTCTAAAACACTCAATCCCATGTCCTGACAATTCAGACTTTCTAAATTTACTAAATTATTTAAAACCGGAAGAAAATAATTACCTGCCAACTGTAAGGATATCAAAGGTTCAGATTGACTTAAATCCAAAGATGTTAATTGATTATATCGTACACTTAAATAATTTAAACTTGACAACATTGAAATATCCAAACTACTCAAAAAATTATAATCACAACCAAGTGAAACTAAATTTTGACATACTGAAACATCTAAACTTGATACATCATTTTGATCTATATTAAGTTCTATTAATTGAGGAGTACCTGATAAATCAACTGTTGTTAAATTATTTGCTGTAAAATAAAGTTTTTCTAAAAAAGGTAAATTATAATTGAATGTTGAAATACTATTTAAACTGGCATTTAACTCTTTTAAATTCACGAAACTTTCAATACCACTTATTGTTAAAATTGCATTTGGGTTGGGTAAAAAGGAATTGTTAATATTTAATAAAAATACTTCACTGGCCTCACTTACCTGAATTTCCCCATCATTATTAGCATCAATTTTAAAATATTGGAATTGCGAATTCATCGCAATTTGATTAGTTGTGTTTGCTGATAGTAATTTTGTTTTAAAGTTTGCATCAGGAATCAAAACAATATCATCTTCCAAAACAATTAAATCAAATGTCACAAAAGATGTACAACCTTGATATGAAGTGGCATAAAAGTAAATAGTCTGATTATTAACCAAGTTTTGGAAAGCAGTTGAATTGGTTATTTCAATATTAATTAATGGATTTTCTAGCGATTTGTAATAATACTTAATATCCAAAAAATCTGCGGGATCCATTCCATTAAGCATTATTGATTCGTTTACTGTTAAATCAAAAGTAGCTATACCATCGGAAGAACTTTCATAGACAATCAAATCGGGAGAAGATGCTAAATCAGGATTAGAAAAAACCACAGTATTAAAGCATTGAGGATTAGCAAACAATTGCGAACAAAACGGAAAGGTATTACTTCTAATTTCCGTAAAACAAAATGTAGATGTATCTACTAAAAAATTAACAGTTTGATTGAATAAGCCATTTTCATCTAAGTCTATGCTTAATTCAGTAGTGCCATTCATTGTAAAAAAAACAGTTGCGTTTGGTGTACCGGATAAATTTAAATAAAACTGTAATTGCTGTCCGTCGCAGATAGATGTTAACCAACTAAGAATCCCGAATTCTAAAGCTTCCCCCACTACCAAGTTAAATTGTGTAAATGCAAAATTTAATGGATTGGCATTTTCAAAAACTCGCACATAAATAGTTTGAGGACTAGTTGTATTGATATAAGCTGTTGGATTTGGAATTGCACCGGTTTCATTCTGAGCATCGCTTTCTGAAGTAAAAAAAACAACAGTGTAGGCTAAGGAATCTAAACCATTGAGAATTTCACCGATCGTCGAAGTTAAATCAAATGTTTCAAATCCGTCATTGTTTTGGTCACATTCTCCCAAATTATTGGGTTGAGCGATTGGCGGTTGTCCATAAAGTGAACATGAAAATAAAATAAACAAAAATAAACTTCTCATACTATGTTTTTTTAATTCTTAACTAATTTCTCTACTTTACTTCCTTTGTCGGTATTGATTTTAACAAAATACATTCCGTTGGCTCTTGAGGATAAATTTAATTCGGAAGTGATGTCATTCACTACTTGTATTTGCAATAATCTCCCCTGAATATCATATAATTCAATGGTTTTGATTGAGGAATTAGTTTTTACAGCAATATTGACAATGTCATTTGTTGGGTTTGGATGAATGGAAATAATGTTATCCAAAATAGGGTTTTCAATACTCAACGCTTGGAATAAGGTTTCGGCTTCGTTGGTGATAATTGGATAGTTATAATCAAAATAAATATCGGCTTTACTTTTCACTACATCACTATTTGTCAGCGTGTTTAAAGATTTCATTCGCAATAAAATATTCCCATGTCCACCGGAATCAAGGTATATCTGATTAAAGAAAAACTCCACTTTATTTCCTTTTATCTGTGCTCTAAGATTATGCGAACTTTCCAAAACTTTCAAACTGGAAACATCATAATTTGTTTCATCAATTTCCACCACAACTACTACATTTTCAGCATAAAAATTTCCGGTATTTTCAAAACGAATAACATAATGCAGTTCTTCACCAATTAAATCAGGCGAAACTACCTCACCTTCTATACAACGTATATCATTTGGATCATAAGCTCCTACAACTTTTTGATTTAGTACAAATGTGTTATCAGCCACATTTTCATCTCCTGCTTGTGGCATAACTACAGATGTAAAAACTAATTCATCATCTATATTAATCGGGTTTTCTGAATCCGTTGGAGCATTGATTAAAAAAGTCACTGTAATACTTCTACTTTCAAAAGGAATCAAATTTTCATAACTCCAGTTTAATGTTCCCTCAATTTGAGAATCGGGCGTTTGCGTAGAAGATACAAAACTCATAAGTTGCTGATTATAGAAAAAACTCAATCCATATTCTTGTGACAAGGTTTGATTTCCTTTATTTCGATAAACGATTTTATAAGTTGCTTCAAATCCGGGACGAGCAGGATTTATTGGTGCAATAATAACTTCTAAATCGGGATGAACTCCAGTAGGAGTTACACAAAAGTTTACCTCCACTTCGCTATTGTTTACGTATGGAAAATTAACAACGGTAGAGGAAGGAGTTACTGTGAAGTAAGAAGGGTTTTCCAATTCAGGAGTAATGGTAAAATTACCATTCTGAGTAAAATACATATAATTTCCTTGCAGATTAGTAAATGAAGCCCCTTCTTCTGTCCCATCGTTGATAAGAACTTTGGAAAGCAGGGTAAGACTATCGTCTTGAAGGCTACAGCCATTATTGGTAATATCATAATGAACAGAACCAAAAATCGTATTATAAATTCCTTCCGGAGAAAAAGAACAATAGGTATTCATAATTGAATTCGGACTAGTAAATAAATCTGTAAAAATGTCAAATTCATCAATACAAACTATTTGATTTACATCATTAATTGATGAAGCCGATAATGATATATCATCATTACGATATCCGTTTTTTAAATTTATTTGTGTTAAGTTAGGGTTGTTATTTAAATCTATTTCAAAAGAATTAGAATTTGATGAATTAGGTTTTACTTGAAAAGCAACATCAGACAAATCTAAATTTGTTAAATTATTAAATTGGATACTTATTTTATAAAGAATTGGTAAATTATTGAGAGTGACTGTTGTAAGTTGATTAAAAAGTAAACTTATTTCACTCAAAAATGGCTTGTTTATTATTTGCATATTAAGTATAGAATTATTTGATGCATTTATAATTTGAAGATTGTCATTGCTATTCAAATCTAAATTTGTTAATTGGTTGTTCTTAACACTTAAGAATTCTAGATTAGTACAATTTGATAAATCTATTTCTTCAAGTTGATTAAAATCACAATTCAATATTTCTAATTGGTTAGAACTTGATAAATTTAAATTTGTTAGATCATTATTAAATATTTGTAAGCTTAATAATTTGGGTAATGTACTGACATCTAAAGCTGTTATCGAATTATTTTGACATAAAAGCCATTTTAGATTATGAAAAGCTTCTATCCCCTCAAGGTTACTAATGTTTGAAGAACTAAGTCGTAAAAAAACTATAGAAGCGGCTTCTGAAAATTGAATTTCTCCATCTTGATTAGTATCTATTGCATTATATACATTAAGGGTTGAAGTACTATTAGGATTTACAGTCGAGGCAACTGAATTGGCTGAACTAGCAGATAACAATTTTGCCTTAAAATTACTGTTAAATATGTTAACGATTCCGTCTTCTCTAACAATTAAGTCAAAATGATCAAGGGTATAACATCCGGTAGAAGGGTATTCCACGCGAAAATAGATAGTTTGGGGGTTTGTTGTATTAGTAAAAGATTCCGGATTAGCTATAGAATTAAAATTATTTTCAGAATCAAGTTCATTCAAATAATAACTAATTTCTACACTTGATGAACTATTTAGTAGTGTTGATTGTGCCGTTAAATCAAATGTTGCAAAACCAGAATTTGGACTCTGAAACACCGTCATATTATTACTAAAAAAAATTGTTGGTTTTGTATAGGCATACAAGTAAAGACTTGTAATTGCAAAATTTAATGGGTTATTATTTTCGTTTACAACAACATCTATAACGCTAGTAGTTCCTGATGCTCTAACAAAACTATCTGGATTTATGATTGGTTTTCCAAAAATATAATAGGTTAAAGTATATAAATTAGGATCTAGATTTCCCAGTATTTCTGCATTCTTTTGTGTTAGGTCAAAAACCCCATCTCCACAAATGTGATAAGGAGTTGGTGTATTTATCTGAATCTGAGAAAAAGCAGCACTTGAAAATAATAACCAGATAAGTAGAATTTTTTTCATAGCAATTTATTTTTTTAAAAATACTATCCTTTTTTTAAAGAAATTTAGTTTAATGAGTATTTACTTGTTTTCATTTAGAATTCGCTACATCATCTTCAACAATTCCTGCAAACGTTCTTTTTTTCGTTGGGAAATGGGAAGATTACTGTTATCTGCCATCACCACATACCCACCATCCTTTTTAATATACGACTTCAAATAGGCCAAATTGATTAAATGCGATTGATGAATGCGTTCAAAACCGTGTTCCGTTAATAATTCTTCATATTCTTTCAAGGTTTTGGAAATCAAAATCGGTTTGTTGTTTTTGATGTAAAACTTCGTGTAATTATCTTCGCTTTCGCATCGGATGATATCACTGATTTCAAACAAATGAATTCCTTCCGATGTAGAAAGAGCTATTCGTTTGAAGTTATCTACTTTTCTGCGAATGTTCTCCAACAGCAAATCAATGTGAGCATAATTATCACTTTTAGACAACACTTCTTTAATCTTTTGAATCACTTTTTGCAGTTCTTCCGGGTCAACCGGTTTCAATAAAAAATCTAGGGCACTAAAGCGAAAGGCTTTGATAGCATATTGCTCATGGGCAGTGATAAAAACCACTTGCGAGGTTATTTTTCCGTTTATTTCGGCCAATTGCTCCAACACGTCAAAACCGGTGCCATCGGTTAATTGAATATCTAAAAACAAAACACTTGGTTTTAATCGTTGAATAGTTTCCACACCGGATTGCACACTATCGGCTTCACCGATAATAGAAATATCCGGTGCACACCGAGAAAGCATTTGTCGCATTCCGGCTCTTAGGTTAGCATCGTCGTCGATTAATATGGCTGTTGTCATTTTCTGGTTACGAGTTGCGGGTTGCGGGTTTTTGTTGGGTTTGCAAACCGTTTGTTATTATTTTATGTATTGTATCGGTAAATTCAAAACTACTTTTGTGCCTTGAATTTCACCTAACTCATTTTTAATTTCTTTTATTTCCACATTCGCTTTTTGAGCAGTGGATGCTTCCATCATTTCCAATCGCTTTTTAGTGATATCGAGTGCCATTGATTTGTGGATAGCTACTAAATTTTCTTTGATTTCTTTGGATTTTTCAAACCCAATTCCATCGTCTAAAATGGTGCAAACGAGATTATCTTTTTCGATTGAAAAATCAATAGAAATAGTTCCATTTTCTTTTTTTGGTATCAAGCCATGAATAATTGCATTTTCAACAAAAGGTTGTAAAAGCAAAGGCGGAATCGCCATGTCATCTTCAATATCATTACTTTTTGAAATTTTAAATTCGAATACATTGTTAAAACGAAGTTGTTCCAACTCCAAATAATTTTGCAAACTCTCCATTTCCTTGTCGATTGGAATGAGTGATTCTTTTGAGTATTCTAATGTCAATCGCATCAACTTGGAAAACTTTGACAAGTATTTGATAGCCGAATCGGTTCCGTTTTGAACAATAAAACTGGAGATGGAACCCAAACAATTGAATACAAAGTGTGGATTCATTTGTAGGTGCAAGGCTTTTTGTTCGTATTCTGCCAATTCTTTTTGCAAGGTTAAATTCTTCTTTAATTGAATGCGGTTGTAAATTAAAAAGGCGATACCCAACATAAGCAATACAAACAAAGCGGTAAAAATAGTTTGCAGTGTTTGTCGTTTGGATTGTTCAGCTAAGAGTAATGCTTTCTTTTCCGCTTCTTTTTTCTTAATGGTTTCTTTCTTTTCAAACTCATAATTCATTTCGGCTTGCACACTTTTTCGAATGTTTTCATGATTAATCAAGCTGTCTTGTGCCGTTTTGTATAGTTTAAAATGTTTGAATGCTTCGGTAGGTTGATTGAGTTTCTCATAAATGGAACTCATTAATTTTTCGGCTAAAGCTGTACCTTCCAACACATTGAGCTGTTTGGATAATTCGGCTGCTTTTTGGGCATGAAACAACGCTTCACTCCAATTATTTTGTTCATAAAAATATTCGCCCATAAAAAGATACGTATCCGATTTTCCAAATTTATCGTCTATTAAATCGAACGTTTGGAGAGCTAAATTCCAACTTTCTAACGCTTTGGATGAATTAGAATTTTGCTTATGAAGCAATCCCAAATTATTATATAGTTCACCCAAACCTCTCGGATTTGGAAATTTTTCAAAATAAAATTTTGCTTTGGTGTAATAGTCCTCGGCTTCTTTGAGGTTATTTTGTTTTAAATGAAGATTTCCGATATTGGTTAGGGTAATTCCAACGGTTGGATCGCCCACTTTTTCTTGAAGTTTTTGTGCTTTACTAAAGTAATCTAACGCTTTGAAATCTTCTTTTTGTGCCCGGTAGACAATTCCGATATTATTATAAACACGTGCTAATTTTTCTTCTTCCTTTGTTTCTTCATAAATACTAACCGCTTTTAAATGGTGTTGAAGAGCTTTTGCATAATTACTTTGTTCCGAAAAAACAACACCCATGCTGCCATATACTCTCGCTAAACCGTTTTTAAGTTTGCGGTTGTCTTTTACATTTACTGCCAATTCATTTTCATAAACCACTTTGGCTTGGGAGAAAAAGTCCAAAGCTTTCGGATAATCGCCCGAAATAATATTGACAATACCCAAATTGAGTAAAGCGGTTGCTTCTTCAGCTTTGTAGTTTATTTTTTTGGCTAATGCTAGTGCTTTTGTTGCATATTCTTCCATCAAATCCGGATTACTACTTTTGTAATAATCGGCCATTTCATTGAGAAGTTGCACTTTTTCAATGTCACTTTTGGATTTATTCAATACATTCTTTAAGCTATCCGCAGTTTTGTTTTGTGCTAAAACCAAGTAAAAACTGGAGCAATACAAAAAGAATAAAAGGTATAACTTCTTCATACACATTATTTGAATAACAAATATAAGTTATCCATTTTGAAGTTAATCGGTAAATGAGTAATTGTAGGTTTTGAATGAGAATCTGAAAAATAAAAAAACCTCCGATTGCTCGGAGGTTTTAATTTATTTAACTCTGTACTTTAGAACCTTAGTCCCTCAGTCACTTGGTTTTATTGTTTTACCACTCTTACGGCTCTCGTTTCATTACCTTGTGTTACAATTACGTTGTATACACCTGATGGATAACGATCTCCGAATTGGTAGTTACTTGCATCTTGAGCTTTCACTTCTTTCACTTCTAAAAGTCTTCCTGCCATGTCATAAACAGTCAAGCTAACAGTTTCAGTATTTGAAGTTCTTACATCAATCGCAAAACTTGTGGCAAATGGGTTTGGATAAGCAATGGCTTTGAACTCATTTACAGCACTTTCGTCTATTCTAGTAACTTCGTCAGGTCTTGCTGCTCCCGGAGTAATGATACTACATGATTTACCATAAGGTCCCCACACACCGTTTAAGCGGATAGCCACTCGTACAGTATAGGTTTCACCAGGTAATAATCCTGTAAAGTTATTCAAGGTAACAGTTCGAATAGGTCTGTCAAACGTTTGGTTGTAAGGTTGACCTAAGTTTTGTAACAAGAAGCGGTATTGTTCTGCTCCTGGATAAGACTCTGCGAAAATAGTCTCAGTGTTAGAAATTACTTGATAATCATCACATTGAGCATCTTCTAATCCAACAGTTGGGAACATTGGTGTAGTAATGTTACATACCGGACCATATGATAAATAAGTTCCATCTGTATTTCTTACCGCAACTTCCACATTGTAAGTAGTGTTGTACTCAAATGACGTTAAGTTACTCATCTTGAAATCTCTAATCGGACGATCAATAGTTTGAACATCGATTGGATTCAACGTATTGGTTACTCTGAATCGGTATCCTGTTGCAAAAGGTACAATGTCTGCAAAGATTGAATTGTTGATGTTACTCAACGTTGTATTACACTGAGATGCCTGAATTTGTGTAGTAGTATCAGGTGTAGATACAGTACAACCAGTTCCGTAGAATGATTCCCAAACATTATTTCTTCTCACAGCTACCTCAACCATATAAGTTGTGTTGAATGCATAGTTTGTTAACTGTGTGATTCGGAATGCTCTTAGTAACTGATCAATAGTTTGTACTTCGTTTGTACTCATATTAGTAACTCTAAATCGGTAACCTTGAGCACCAGAAACGATATTAGCATAAACATAACTATTCACTGCAGCTAAAGTAGTACCACATAAAGTAGGAACAACAACTGTAGTAGAAGGACAACCTGTGGTAGTAAGTTCAAAACTAAAATTAGCTTCTCTCTCACAACCTAATCCATTCACACTTGAAGCTGTGTAACTAGTTGGACTAGTTTCAGAAACTTTAGCATATACTGTTGCTGCATTAGTTCCTGTATAAGGAACTGTTCCAGCTGCATCGGTATACAAATCTGTAGTTGGAGACCAAGTTATAGTTGGAGTACTAAGTGTTCCAACAACTTGGAAGTTATCAATTGCCCAATACCAAGCCCATCCGTCTTGGTATCTAAAACGAATAGAAACCGATGGCTGATTTAAAGCTCCTGCCGGTAAAGCAACTGTATCCTGAACAAATGCTGCAGGTGCACCTTGAGTTGTGTTATATGTTCTAAACGAAACCCAGTTAACACCATCAACAGAGTACTCTACATTTTGCGTTAGAGTTAAATGTCTGTAATAATGGAAGTAACTTACATTTACTGCGGAATATCCAACAGTACTAAATGTTGGTGACTGTAATCTAGCATTTGCTGTTACACCACTACCGGCTGCATCAGGATTAGATAAATAATACTGACTCGCATCATTACTGGTAAAAGTACTACCTTGTGTAAATGGACTTGGTCTTAATGTCCAAGCTACATTAGCAGGATTAGCTCCACCTGTTGTAAGGTTTTCTGTGATCCAACCGTTTGTAGCTCCATTAAAGTTTTCAGACAAAATAATATTTGTAGTTGAAACCGGTGAAGCTGTTAATTGCTTTAATTCACCAACACAAGCAGTAGTAGCACTACCACTAGAAGTAATTTCTAATTCCGGATTTGGAATGATAGATACTACTGTAGAACCGGAAGTTGAACAATCATCTGCAGTTGTAGCAGTAAATGTATAAGTTCCAGCTGATGCAACTGTTACATTTAACAGGGTTGGGTTTTGCTCTGTTGAACTAAATCCGTTTGGACCAGTCCAAGAAAAAGTAACGCCAATGTCTGAAGTACCAGTTAAGTTGATTGTATCACCCTCACAAAATACACCATTGCTAGAAGCTACAGCAGTAGGAAGAGCATTTACAGTTAAAGTTACGACATCTGAAGTAATTGGTTCACCACATGATGGCGTAACTACTACATCATAAGATGCAGCGTCTGTAGCAGAAATAGCTGTTAAGGCTAAAGTAGATGAAGTAGCTCCATCGATATCAAAACCATCTTTTCTCCATTGATAGGTTAAACTAGGTCCTGACGCAGAAACACTAAATGAAGCATCTGTTCCTTCACATTGTGTTAACGAAACAGGTTGAGTTTCAATAAGTGCTCCTGAAACTACCTCAACAGATACTTGTGCAGTGGTTGAACATCCTGCTGCTCCAGTCACAACTACAGTGTAAGTAGTATCTTCGGATGGATTAGCAACAGGGTTTTGAGCACTTGAAGTAAATCCTGCTGGCTCAGATGTCCAAGAATAAGTAAATACAGGTAAATTAGCTGGTGTAAATGTGTAACTTCTTCCAGAATCAATTGCACCCGTATTATTCGTAATAAACGACGATGTCGTATTAGTGTTTGTTGTTGTGTTCACTGTATTGTAAACTGCAGTTGCAGTAGCCAATCCAATAGTTGCACCTGAATTAGCAGTATTTACAACCATTCCGTTTCCATATACAAACTGAATTACATTGGTACTCTCATACAACCATGCTTGGAATCTAGCTGCAGCGGTTCCTGTTGTATTTCTAGGCACAGTAACAAACCATTCTATAATCAAAACTCGATTAGGTGCTTGACCTGACAGTTTATAACGTACATTACCATTAAGACCCGTTGCTAAATCGTCCCAATAAGCTAAAATAGCTGGAGTAGCGGTATTTGCATTTGCAGCTGAGTTTGTCCATTGACTAGTTGCAGCAGTAGCTCCTAATCTGATTAAACCATTAGCATTTACTGAAAACTGTGTGCGGTTTACTCCGGCATAATTAAATGTAAACCCAATGTTATTAACTGCTGATACACCATCATCAGAACTTGAGGCAATTAATTGAGTAGCTCCAACCATTGGATCTAATGCGACACCGGTAGTGGTTGAAAAAACATAAGTATTAACTGCTCCTATTGTAAAACTTTGAATTGCAGAAGAAGATAATTGTACATTTTCTTCTGGACAAATTGTCGCTAAATTAGAGGTAGCTGTCGCTTGAACTGCATTACCTACAGTTACATTAACTGTTGTTGTATTTGTACATCCGTTAGCATCTGTACCTGTTACAGTATATAAAGTAGTAACAGATGGTGAAGCTGTAACAACAGCACCTGTTGTACTACTTAATCCTGAAGCTGGTGACCAAGTATATGATACTGCTCCAGAAGCTGTTAAAGTAACAGGATCTCCAGGAGAACAGAAAGTAGCAGAACTTGGAGTTACAGAAATAGTTGGTTGTTGAACAGTTAAAGTTACCACATCAGAATTTAATGGTAAACATGGTGAAGTTCCACTTACAACGGCTCTATAATAAGTTATACCCACTGGAGTAGCAGGAGTAACATTCACGTTAATCGAAGCACCTGTTCCAACATTTGACCAAGTGTCAACTCCATTTGGAGAAACTTGCCACTGAATACCGGTAACAACACCACTAGTAGCTACGCTAAAGTTAGCAGTAGTAGTAATTCTACAAACTTGAACACTGTCCGGTTGATCTGTAATAGCAACACCCTCGTTTACTGATAACGTAGCAGGGTTAGAAGTAGCAGCATTGGCAGGACCAGTAACTACTGCTCTAAATCTATATCCGTCATGAACTAAAGTGATTGTAGAAACAGATAAAACATCAGTAGCTGAATCAGCAATAGTCATACCGTCTAAATTACCATCAGCAACCGGTTGCCAGTTGTCAGTTCCGTCAGCATCATATTCCCATGAATAAGTAATATCTTCTTCTAAATCATCTCCTGATCTAACTACTGTAAAGGTAGTTGAACCACCATCACACAAGGTAACACTAGAAGGATCAGAACCGATTCCTGTATCACCAACGTTTAATATTGAATTAGGAGTTGTTGTTTCAGCTGTACAAGGAGAAAGTCCTGATACTTCACAATAAAACTCAAATCCATTCATATCAGAAGGAACACTTCCAACAACCAATGAAGATGAAGTTGAACCGGAATATGACTCTCCATATAAGCTCGATAAATCATCTAACTCATAAGTATCAATCCCATCAAAAGCAAACCATTGATAAGTTAAACCAGATCCTGTTGCTGCAACGGTAAACGTCGCGTCATTTCCAGTAACCACCGTTTGGCTTGGCGTAAATGAACTAATTACAACCGGTGCATTAACCGTTACATCATGAGTAACAACAGTTGTACAACCATTATCGGTTACTGAATAACTGATTGTTACAGTTCCCTCAGCAACACCTGTTACAGTACCTCCTACTACGGTTGCAACGGCTTCATTAGAAGAAGACCACGTTCCACCCGGAGAACCTGGCGTCAACAATAATGTATTTGGCATACATAATGCCGAATCACCAATAATTGGGTTTACAGTAGGAAAAGGATTCACTACCAATGCATTAGCACTAGAAGCTGATCCATTTGTGCTAGGTTCAGAAAACACAGTAATTACACCTTCAGTATTTCCCGCAGGAACAACAGCTGTAATTTGTGTATCATTATCTATTACAAAAGAAGACGCTTCAATTCCGTTAAATTGAACTGAAGTAGCACCAGTAAAGTTTGAACCGGTTATTACAACAGAATCTCCACCGGCTTCACCACAAATAGCATCTGGAGCAAAAGTAGTAACAACTACAGGAGGAGGGGTTAATGACCAACCTAAAGTGAAAGTACCACTTCCAGCACCAAAACCATCTTGAACCCAATAAACTGTTTGAGTACTTCCGGTAGTATTTGTCCAATTAGCAGTTGTAGTATCTGTGTCATCTAAACACAAAATCTCTGTTTGAGCTGCACAAGAACCATAGAACAAAGCATGAACAGAATCATAATTATTTTCTGTTTGACCAATACTTAAAGTAAAACCATTTGGAACAGTTATAGAGTAAAATGAATCTGGAGCAGTATTTGTTCCATTACATGAAGGACTATAATTGTCACTAAATCCAGTTGTAGCAGAAGATAATGGTGAAGTTAATAAATCTAAATTAACAGCTCCTGTACAAATATCATTTGCAGGAACATTTTCTGTAGTAAAGCTCCATTCAGCACAAGGACCAACAGCTTCACCACCACTATTTACAGGTACTATTCTCCAAAAATTGGTTTGATTATACAATAAATTTGTTATTCCAACAGTAGGATTTCCGGAAACAGGAGCAGGAAGGTTACCTATCAATGTCAAGGCACCACTGGTTGTTCCGAAATAAACATTATAAGAAGTAGCTGCTCCTTCAGTTGGAGAAGTTACAGGTGCATTCCACGTTAATTGTGCTGCTCCTTCAACAATTGCAACACCGGTTGCTCCGTCAGCAGGAGAAATTAAAGTTGTACATGCAGGAGGATTATCAATCGTTGAAAATGCAAACGGTCCAGTCCAATCACTAAATAAGACCCCTGTTTGACAAACGGCTCTTACGTAGAATTCATAGTCTGTACCAAGTGTTAATTCATCAGCGTCAAAAGTCGTTGTAGCAGATGCTTCACCAGCACCGGCAGGTTCTCCTAAGCCAGTTGCTTGTACAACTACTTCCCATGCAGTTTCAGCACAACCTAACGTCCATGATAAATCTGCCGTTGTTTGAGTTATATTAGAAACAGCTAAATTACCTGGAGCAGGACATGGATCAGCTGCAGTTACAGTTACATCGTAATCTTCAGTTTCTCCAAATCCATAAGTCGTACAAGGGTCTATTAAATTACCCGTTGTATTCCATACATCTCTTACTCTTAGTCGATGAGTACCTAGTGGAGGATTACATGCTAACGTTATATTGAAGTTTGCTGTTCCATTTGCAGCTATTGATGATGTCGTAAAGCCTATTCTTTCAGAAGTCTCAAATACGCCATTATCATTATAATCTATCCAAGCGGCAACATTTTGACCACCGAAAGTTCCAACAGAAATTGTAACAGTGTAAGTTGCACCTGCTTGAAGTTCAGCAGTATAATTTGGAAGACCTGTAAAATAAGTATAAGAAGGATTAACAGGGCTAGTTCCTGAATTATTTGCCAAAGTTGTTCCTCCAATTACTATGTTAGAAATTAAGTCTCCACTAGTTTTACCTGATGTATAACCTGGGTTACAAAATATCAAATTTGCACCCGTAGTAAACGATTGTTCAACACAACCAACAGCATCACCATTGTTGTTTTTAGGAACAATTTTGTAGTAATATAGAGTATTAGGCAATAAAGCCGAGGGTGATAAATAGGAGGTTACTCCAACATTAGCTACAAAAGGAGCCGGTGTAGTAGTACCTAAATAAACATCATAGCTAGTTGGTCCTCCAGTTGCGGCTGTCCAAGAAAGCAAAGTGTTTCTAGCCACATCAGTAGCCAAATCTGCAGGCAAAACACCTGTTGCACAATTTGGAGGTGTAACAGAGGCCTGATTCAAAATCACATTATCTAAGTAAACATAATAATCAGGAGTCGTACTTGCTCCATAAGCTAATCTAAACCTAACTCTTATTGTATTACCACTAGGCAATGATGCTCCAGGAACCACATACGCAACATTCGTACATGCCGTTGTTACTGTTCTATTAGCAGGATTAATTGTACCTGCTGTAACGGTATAAGTAGTTCCTCCATTAGTTGAAACTTCAGTAATAATTTGCCCCCAATCCGGAGTGTTTGGTGTAGCAACGGTAGGTGGATCTACTGAAACCCAGTTTAACATCTTGTAATCAAAGGAGATATTCAAATCTTGCCCATTTGACACCCAAGTTGGTGTTTGAGCATTACCTGTTGTAGCTGAACTCCATTGATTTTTTCGAATAGCTCCGGCTCCTGTACAAGGTACACTTGTAGTGCGAGAAAAACCAGTGTAGCTCCAACCAGCAGGTGTAGTAGCACCGTTAAAACTCTCATTAATAGAAACCTGAGCATAAGAATCTATACCGGCAAACAAGCCGATTAAGATGAAAACACTCACTAGCCATGACTTTAGAAAATTACCAGAAGAGTTGGTCAATTGACCAACAAAGTCCGGTTCTCGGGTTTTGAGCTGCGTCCCCAAACGCCAACTCAAGGAATTGTAGTATTTAATCATAATTAAAAAAATTGGTTTAAAATAAGTTAGTGAATATAGTAATTATTGTTAACATGTTGTTAAGCAAATGAGCACAAATCGTTAAAAAACATATTTAATCGATAAAATGCAAAATCAACTATTTTAACAATTTTTTTCATGCTTTTGCAATAAAAAACAAAACCCTTAGAAAAAACTAAGGGTTTTGAGTAAAGTATGTGTGTATTTTTAGTATGCTACCTTTTTAGTAACCACCAACCCATCGGTGGTAGTAATCTGCACTAAAATCATTTGATTCGCCACATTCAAGTTAGCAAAACTGACTTCGGAAGCTAAAATGTCTTGTTTGGCCGTTATCAACCTTCCTCTGATGTCAAAAAGTTTTACTTCAGACATTGTTAGGTTGGAAGAATTTATAAAAATAGTTTCACTGTTTTTATATACAACAATCGCATTAGAAGCATCTGTTGGGCTGTTAACACTCAACGTACCATCAGTAAATTGAATTTCAAAACGATCATCAAATGTTCCAGTTGTTGTAGTAAAATCATAATTGCTTTCATTTAAATTATGAATAACATTTAACCATTTATCTTCTAAATAAACTGTTTGACCTTCTTCAAACAAACCATCAAAATTTTCCAATTCAATCGAATAGTTTCCGGCAACAGATGTTCTGTATCCAACAGGAACCTCATCATTCACATCAAAAGGCAAAGCTCTTCCTTGAATAGTTAACTTTTTATCACTGTTTAATGAATAAAGACTCACTATATTTCCAGCCTCTGTTAATTGAGCATCGAATGCATTGTCCAAATTATTGGTTGCCCCTTGCACATAACCTAACAACATTTGTTTGTAAGCTCCTTGTTGATTGATAATGTTTAACCAGATTCTATGCTTTTCAATGGCAAGCGTAGCTGGTGCATCAGCACTTCTGTAAAATAAATTATTTAAACCGGTTAAACGCATAGTGTTATCAAAATTAACCGTTCCAGAGGTTAATCCCTGTACAAAGAAACCTTGACCTGCCGCAATATTACCGTTAGGAACGTTCGGATTTACACCTGGGTTTGGTGAAGCAGCTGTTCCTGCACCACCGGTTGCATTATAGGTTGCATAATCATTTGCATTATAATTATTAGCTGTGATTGGGGTGTTGTGTGTCCAGAAGAACATGTTTCCTTGCAACACTCCGTTGTTCCCTAAATACAATAAATCAGCATCGATAGCACTTGGATATGGATTACCTAACAAGTTTCTATTTTGAGTGCCCGAAACGGTTACTCCAATCGAATATGGACCATTATGAGGTACACCATAAAATGCTCCAGTAAACACAGAAGGAACAGTTGGACTAAATGTACCGGGAGCTCTAATGATGTATCCTTGACCTGCATTCATCACAGAAGCAGTGCTAATATTCTGCCAAGCATAAGTTGCATTATTAAAGATATAAAAACGAGATGGACTTGTATCTGGTGAAAAATTGCCTAACACTTGGTTTTCAACCGGAGAAGACCAATATGTATAATCATGGAAAACAACCGGCGTTGTATTACGCTCATAACGAATTGAACCTGTATTTACAGCATCTGTTAACTGAATTAAACTTGCATTGTTTTCAAAAACTACGGTATTTGGCAAAGATGGGCCATCTACTGTAAATTCATTTTCTACTGTCACCGTAACGCCAGATTGAACAAGCAAAGTTGCACCTGTAAACACTCGAACAGAACAAGCACTAAAGTTAGCAATTGCCGTATAATTACCTTGAATGACAACACGCTTAGTGATATCTGGAGTTCCGTTACTCCATGTATTTGTTCCTGTTAATATGGTTGTATTTGTTGATACTGATGTTACCGTTGAATAAACAGGGTTACAAGCACCGGTTCCAATCACTGCTCTGAAATAACGAACCGTTAAGAAAGTTCCAAATTCTGCCGGTGTCAAGGTAGTTGTAGTATTCGCAATTGGGTTAACCCCTAGTGTAAATGCAGCATTATCGGCATATTCCCAACGAATAATATTTCCAACATGACCGGTTAAAGTTATATTAGTAAAAGAAGATGTATCACAAGAAACTTGGTCAGCAGAAAGCGTACCTCCTACTTGAGGTGTCACAGCGATGGCTACGGTTTGAGAACTCTCACAAAATGTTGGCGAAGGTCCGGTAGCAGTAGCTTGGTACACTGTATCCGTTGATGGCATAGCATAAACCACACTTGTTCCTGTTCCTGAATATGGAATGGTTCCGGCAGCATCTGTAAACAATCCGGTTGTTGGAGACCATACAATATCTGAAGTAGCACTACCAATAACTCTAAAGTTATCAATAGCCCAACCCCAACCCCATAATGTTTGGTAATCAAATCGAATTTGAATGATATTGCCAACATACGGATTTAAATCCAAGAAAGCTTGAGTAAAATTTGAACTAGATCCTTGATTACTTGTATAATTAATTAGAGGAGTCCATGTACCACCACCATTTGTGGTTATCTCTACACGTGCAAAAATATCATTACCCCAAAACTGAAAGAAATGGTAATAACTCACAGTAGCAGAAGTAAAACCCGTTAAATCAATTGGTGGTGAAACCAATCGTGTTCTTGTTGTACTGGCTGCCCCTGAACCTTGTGAATCAGAGTTGGTAAAAACAAAATTTGTATCATCATTACTTGAAAAAGTAGCAAACCAAGAAGGACCTGGTGCTGTATAACCTTCTGGGCGAATTGTCCAAGCAGGATTAGCAGGATTTACACCACCAGTTGAACTATTAAACGATGTAAATTGACCTGGTCCATTAATCCCGGAATTGAAGTTTTCCTGATAAACTACAACATTAGAAACAATTCCACCCGCTGCATTTAACTCAATGGCAGGCCCATTAATACAACTATCTGTTCCATCAGGAGTAGCGATAGTAATTGGAGTTGGTGTTTCATTTGCTGTATAAACAAAGTTAACTGTGTTTGTACTAAAAGCACCACTCGTTTGACTTGCAGTTAAGATAAATGTTGTCGTAGCACTTGTATTGAATGTATACCCCGAAACCGGATCTCCGGTCACTCCTGAAGAAGGTGTCCAAGTATATACATCAAAATCGGCTATATTAGACGTAATCGTAACCAAAGGCGAATCTGTTAATCCACATTGTGGCGGCATTGTTGTTTGACTTAAAGTTAATGCCGGTGGAGCTACGATTACATTTACTGTATAATCCTCAAAAGTTTGAAATGCTCCGTTTCTACATGGGGTTAGTGCACCTCCAGTAAAAATAGGATCATCAATTCCACCTATTCTCATTCGCTTTGGACCTAAAGTGGCAGTTAGTGGTACATTAAAAGAAACGCTTAATACTGAAGGTGAAGGAGGATTAACCGTTTCACCGGAATAAACTTCTTCACCCGGATCGATAAAATCACCATCATTGTTCCAGTCAATCCATATACTTACAAAATAATCAAAAGTTGAAGTAGAGAAAGTCATTGAAATTGGCACGGTTGCTCCTTGAGCAATATTTGCAGTTAAACCTGAATAGTTTCCATAAAAATTAGTTGCCGCTTCATTACCTGTTGTATTGTTAATACTAGAAAAAGTAACATTGGTTAATCCTGTTCCATCCACAGAAGACCCAACCGGTGTACAATAAACCGGTGGTGCAGGTAATGTTGTAAAAGTTGCACTAGTAGACCATTCTCCAAATTCGCCAGGCCCACAAATGCTTCGTACCCAAACATAATGCAAGGTATTAGGTGTTAATCCGGGGATTACAGTTAATGTTGTTCCGGCAGGAACAGTTCCAGAAGCCGGTGTAGAATTAGTTGGAGGAACACCTGTAGTGTTATAGTAATAAGCATATCCATTAACAGGAGATGGCGTTGGAGCCGTCCAGGTAATGGTTGCATTGTTAAAGCTCACCAAAACCGGCGGTGCAATTAATCCTGTAGGTTGACGACAATTTGATACATCAATAAAAATATCATCTAAATATAAGGTACCATTATTGGCAGCAGAATAAGCTCTAAAACCAAAATAATAGGTATCAGTTGTAGGTGCAGTAAAATTAACGACATTACTTTCCGGAACAGACTTTATTTCAGGATGATCATCCAATTGAATTGCAGTTGCTAATCCGGCTCCTGTTCCCGTGGTTCCATAACGAACTTCCATACGATTGGTAATAAAAGTAAATTCCGAAGAACCTCCATAAATGTATTGAATTCGGTACGTTTGACCTGCAGTAAGGGCAACTCCTTTTGTAATAAACCAAGTATTGGCTGGGTTTGCGTTGAATGTGTAGGTTAAATGCTCATCAAAGAAAGCTCCAAAATCGGGAGGTGATGAAACCCAATTGTTCCCTGTGCCTAAATTATTATTTACTGTACAAACCGGTAAGCCAGGCAATGTAAACCCATCACCAACAGGATCAAAAGGTATATAATAAGGTACAGTTGTAGCCGAACATGGTAAGGTAAAAATTGGACCCGGAACCCAAGCACTATAACTTGACCCACCACAAAATGAGCGTACAAATAATCGATAAGTAAAACCTTCTGTTAAACCTGTTGCTGTAGTTGAAGTTCCGGCGAAAGTTCCAGAATCAGCAAGACCTACCGGTCCTGAACCTCCTGTCCCGCTACTACGCACTTCAAATTGATAGCTAATAGGCGAAACTGCCGGAGCGGTCCACGAAATATCAGCAGTGGTACCGGTTAAATTTATCGCTGTTAAACCAGAAGGAACATAACATGGTGGTGTCCATTGCATACGGATAACTGTACCCATGTAAGATGTATCTCTATAATTTAACGCAGTATTTGCTAATGCACCAGCTGTAGTAGAGGTATATCCTGCTGAATTAGCTGCTCTGTTATTAAAATCGGTATTAGAAGTACCTCTCAAACCACATTGTCCAGGAAGGTTAGTTGTAAGACTAGCATGAAAAGTTTGAACATTATGTACAACCTCTACAATATTGGTTCCTTCATATAATTTTATTTGAAAATTTAACAAACCCTCTCTCGGAGCAACCAAATTATTATATCTAGTCATATTTTCATACTGAACCGTAAAGACTCTACTACCTACAGAACCGGTAGTTAAATATTCCACACTGGAAACTACAGCGGGATAAATAGGTGCAGAACCAAAACTGGCATGAACTAAACTTTGTCTCGCATATGCGGCGATAGCTCCTGCATATTGATTTAAATTGGCTCCACTAATTGGAGCACCCTGAGTTGCTGTTGTGTTGACAGTTCCACCAAAATAAATAAATCCATTCGAATGAACCTTTACTTGGCTATAATTTACTCCATTATAGTTAAAAGTAAATCCTAACGGTATTTCTGAACCTATAGGTGTAAACTCTTGATAAATTGTTGCCCCAAAAAGGTCTGTTCCAGTAATCGGAGTATAGACCTCACCATCTGAAACGCCATTAAACTCTTGGTAACCATACGCCGTTACCTGAGCTTGCGTGTTTGTGGACATCAACAATATCATTCCAATAAACATAACCCCTAAAAAGGAGGTTGCTTTTTGGAAAAAGGTCGTTCGGGTATTTTTTAAAAGTAAAGTTGAATTCATAGTTTTTATTTTAGGAAATTCAGTTTTTTTTATTTTTTTAGTTTGGTTTCTTTTCTAATGTGTTAAAATGATAGAAAATTGCTTTCATTATTTCTTCACATAGCATTTAATTTCTTTTGTTCAAAAATCGACCATCTTCACATAATGTCGACAAAATACAAACAATTCAAAAATGTGATTTAAATTTCTGACTAAAAACTACGGTAAAATGTTTTTAATCAGCCTTTTAAAGCCATCTATTTTTGAATTACTAACAACAAAAATACATTTTTTCGCGAATAATACTCATTAAAAGTGTATGAATTATTAACACAATGAAATTGTTTTGTTAAATATACCATTAGATTACTACTATTTTCTTATCAAAAGGTAAAGCTAAGTAGAAATGTTAAGCCAATGTTACTTTTTCGACAAAAAGCTATAAAAATCGATTAGGAGAAACAGAGCTAATGAATTGCTTCACTTTTTGGAAATTATAATTGATAAAAATGTTCAGGTGATTTTGATAATATTCATTTATAGTAATCTACAATGCATTAAAAAAACTGAAGGATTTAAATATTTCAAAAGTAAAAAAACAATTAACAAAGTGTTTCTTAACTTTAAAAAATCAAAGAAATGAAAAAATGTAAGTTTTACTTGATAGTTTCTTTTTCACAATTTTTCTATTACTATTTTTATAAAAAAAAGCCCAATTCAAAGGAAAAGGGCTTTATGATAAGTTGAAAAAAGATTAATTAAAAAACTACTTTTTTAGTAATGATATTGCCGTATTGATCAACAATTTGAACCAATAAAATTTGATTCGCAATGTTTAAATTCTCAAAAGTAGTGGTGTTATCATTTATATTTATGTTTGATGCAATTAGTCTTCCACGGATATCAAAAAGAGTTACTTTATCTAAAATTACATTTGAAGAAGCTTGAACAGCAATGCTTTGAGCACTTTTTACTACTATAACTTCTTGTAAATCAATCGGATTTATACCCAATGTTTCATTAGTAAAGCGGAGAATAAAACGACTATCGAACGTCCCAGACCCTGAAAAGAAAACATAGGGCTCACTTTTTAAATCATGGATAAGGTTTAGCAACTTATCTTCTAAATATACATTTTGTTCGGCAAAAAATCCATCAAATGTAGCTAATTGAACAGAGTACGTCCCCTCAGAAGGAGATTTATATCCCAAAGGTATTAAATCGGATTCTGCAAATGGCATGGCTCTACCTTGAATGGCTAATTTTTTATCGTTTAACACCGAATAAAAACTTACCGGATTTCCAACTTCTGATACTTCTCCATCATATTTAAAATCAAACTCATTGGAAGCCCCATTAACATAACCAACTAACAATTGTTTGAAACCACCCTCTGTATTTGAAAGCTCAAGCCAAAGTCTGTTTTTATTTTCAGTTGATTCTGACAATGGTAAGCCACTCATTCTAAAAAACTGGGTATTATTTCCTAACAAACGCATCGAGTTTTTGAAAGTAGCTATTCCAGTTCCAACACATCTCATAAAAAATCCTTGTCCTGCAGCTATAGTTCCGTTGGGTATAGTATTATTAATTCCGGAATTGATGGCTGATTGTGTACCTACACCACCAGTATAATTGTAAACTGCATAATCGTTGGAAGTATACTGATAATTGGTTATAGGAGTATTATGGGTCCAAAAATAAATAGTTCCTCCAACAACTCCTGCATTCGAGGGGTCGTCCATAAAATCGTCTGCACTAATAGCACTTGGATAAGGATTTCCGAGTAGGTTTCTATCATTTAAGCCATTTACTACTATTGGAACAGTGATATCTCCATTGTGTGGTACACCGACAAACTGACCGTTGTAAATCGTTGGTGTTACGGCATTAAAAGGCAATATACCGGGTGCACGAATAATGTACCCAATACCCGCTACAAAACTAGATGCAGTTGAGACATTAGACCAGTTATATATTCCTGTATTCCATAAATAAAAACGTGCCGCATTTGTATTAGGGGAAAACGAACCAAAAGTTTGGTTGGCTACAGGTGAGGACCAATACGTATAATCATAAGTAACCATCGGTGTAGAATTTCTTCTGTAAGTGATGGGGCCAGAATTCACAACATCATTAATTTGAATTAAACTGGCATTATTTGCAAAAACAATAGAAGTTGTTGCAGGTGATCCGGTTACATCAATCTGGTTATTCACTATAAAATTGTGATTTGCCAGGACTGTAACTGTACCGGATTGTACTTCAATAGAACAAGCCTCTAAATCACCGGTTGAAGTATAATTACCCGCAAAAACAACCCTCTTGGTGTTATCCGGTAGCCCATTACTCCATGTGGTTCCGTTCCAAACTGTTGTAGGGAAGCTTACACTTTCTACAACGGAATAAACAAGCGGACATACACCACTTTGTATAACAGCTCTAAAATATTTAATATTGGTTATGGCACCCATTTGAGCTGGGGTAAACGTATCTGTTGTATTGGCAATTGTAGAAAGGTTAACTGTAAATGCTGAATCATCTGCAGATTCCCATCGAATAATTGTTCCTGAATAACCTGTAAGAGTTATTGAAGAGGGAACTGTATCCGAACATAAAACTTGGCTACCGGACAAAGCTCCTCCTAGTGGAGTTGGATCTACCGTTATCAAAATATCTTCAGTAGTAAAACATCCATTTGTTCCTAAAGCTGTGGCAGTATAGGTTCGTGTAGTTGTGGGTTTTGCAAATACAATTCCTACAGGTGTTCCCAATACATAGGGAATCGTTGCAGCGGCATCGGTATATAATTCAGTATCAGGAGACCATTGTACTTCAAGCGATATAGCTGCTGATACTTCTAAATTATCAATTGCCCAGCCATAGCCCCAATTTGATTGATAATTAAATCGTATTTGCAAATTAGGATTTCCAATGTAGGCATCTAAATTAACGGTATGCTGAACGAAATTAACCCCACTTCTTTGTGAGGAAAGGAATGTTTCAACGGTAGTCCAATTGGTTCCATCAGTAGAAACTTCTATTATTGCGGTATCACCACTCACATATCTATAATACTGCCAAAAACTGAATGATGCAGAAACATAAACTGATAGATCAATTGGAGGCGAAGTTAATGTTGTCCTTGTAACTGAACTAGGTCCTTGTGCATCAGAATTAGCAAAAATAAATTGAGTAGCATCATTACTATTGAAAGTATATGTCCAATATGGACTTGAATAATTGTAAGGACTAGGACGTAATGTCCATTGAGAGGCATTAACATCTCCTGCAACAGATGTATTTGAAACTACCCAACCAGGTGCTGAACCATTAAAATTTTCTGCATAAACAATTGTTGAAGATGTAGAACCAACTGAAGCGGATAGCGGTTGAACAGTATCCTCACAAATTGTTGCAGCGGCCGGTACAATTGCTATTGCCGGTGGTAGGGGGTCTACCGTTACTGTAATTGATACAACATTGGTACAAAAAGAGCCAGATGTTTGATTTGCTGTTAATGTGTAAGTAGTTGTTGCACTTGGATTAAATTGAAAACCTGCCCCAACAGAGCCGGAAACACCACTTGCTGGTGACCAAGTAAATGTATTGTAGGAAGCCGCACCAGTTACTGTTACTAATGGAGTTGTTTCTCCTTCACAAATTACTTCATTTACACTACTTAATGAAAAAGGAGGTGGAATTGCTACAGTGGCATTAACTGCTACTCTAGGTGAAATACATTCTGTGGTAAACTTCCAATTATAGAAGAAGAAATAATTAGTATTGTCTATTGGATTCCCTGTAATTTGAGCAACTGTAGATACATAAGGATAAACTGCTCCGGTTGTATTACTTCTTAATCCGGATGTTGGCATTGAGCCTACAAAAAGATTATAAGTTCCTGGTGGAAGCGGATAATTTAAAGGTATAGTTTGTGCTGTATTTCCACCCGTTACTGATGTTGTAAAAGGAAAGGTTGCTATTGTTACATTAAATGAGTTACGTAAAACAATTTCTCCTGATTGACCTGATGCCAATGGAAATATATCAACAGCTTGAATAGTTGTACTATTAAAAACATCAAAACTCATTGAGGTTGGAAATGTTGACGTTGCAATTGTACCTCCTAATGTGGTAGGTGATATTGGCCCCACTTTTGAAGTTGCACCAAATGCTTTTGCTTGAGCATAATATACAGTTGAAGATCCTAATAAAGGTGTTGTGAAATTATTACCTGTAAAAAGACTTACTCCATCTGTTGGCACATCATACCACTCAATAAATGATCCCGGATTGGGGGTTGCTGTTAAGTTTAAGGAACCTACACCACATCTTGAAGCTCCCGAAGATGAAGTCACCAATGGCGAATTACATTCGGTAGTAAATGTTTGTACTTCACTCCAAATACTTCTATCGACACCTCCACAAAAACCTCTCACCCATAAATAATAAAAAGAAGAAGCTGTTAAACCGGTGATGGTAGTGGCTGTAACACCAGCCCCCACTGATCCAGAAGGAACTGTAGCTGCTGTTGGTGGTGTTGGAGATGTTGAATAATAATATTGATATCCTGCTGATGGTGGAGGTACCGATGCTAACCAAGTAACATCTGCTGTATTATTTGTTACAGAAATCACTTGAACATCAGTGGGTTCAAAACATGTCGGTGAAACTGTTACACTGATATCATCTATAGCAATAAAACTTTGATCTGCAATACTAAAACCATAGAAACCAATGTAATAAATCCCCGTACTTACAGGGGTGAAATCAACCGATGCAACTTGAAAAGATGTATTATTAATATTAAGTAAATCTAATAACGTAATGTTCATTCCTGCAACATCTTGGGAGTTCCCCAAACGAACTCTTAAGTTTTCAAAAAAGGTTCCCGCTGCACCGGTATTGTATCTAAAAAATAGACGATAAGATGTCCCACCTGTCAAATTTAATCCCGGCATAAAAAACCAGTCATTCATGTCTACTGTTGGATTCTTTGCAATATACATTGCCCTGGGTGAGGAGGAAAAACTAACACCTTGTACACCCCACTGAATAACATCCGCATTATCGTTAACCCGAGTAAAACAAGTTGCTAACCCAGCAATCGGTGATGTATCAAAATTTTGCGTGTAGGGGATATTGTAATAACCACATGGTAAAACACCAACATTAATTGTATTACTATTGTTAACACAACCGGGGCCTATAGCTCTAACTCGATACCAATAATTAGTAGCAGTTGCTAAATCAGAAACTGTAAAACTTGTAACTAAACCAACTGAAAAGTTATTATAAGAGGGAAGAATATTAGTAAAAGTACTGTTTGTTGAAATATCTATACGGTAATCAGTAGCAAGAGCAACACTGTTCCAATTGAGTGTAAACCCATTTCCATTTACTGCTGTAGCCGCAGTTGCAACTGCAGTAGGTGTACACGTGGTTGCTGAAGTAGTTAATATATTTGTTAAATTATAAAACGGAGCACCAATACAATTATCATTGTATGGGATTACCCAATAATAATAAGTGGTACTCGCGGTCAAACCAGTTTGGGTAAATGTTGTTACAGCTGAAGAGGCATTACTAATAACAGTATATGTTGAAGCAATTACGTTTCCAACTCCCCAATATCTTCCATCTAATATTTCTGTAGCAGTTGGAGCTGTGTTAACTAAACTTCTTAAGATTAAATAATTTGTTGGAGCAGGTATAGCACCTGTAAAACTATTGCCAACAAATGAGTTAAAGGTCGTACTTGTTCCTCCTATTACTAACCCAGTTGGAGTAACCGGTGGAGTAACACAATTAACAGTGGGTGGTGTCCATGTATATGTTAATCCTAAATCAGGGTAAGCTAATGATGGCGGAATAGCAACTGTATTTCCAATTGTTCTAACAGCACTGTTGTTTGCAGTTCCTGGGGTTGTAGTTCCAAACCAAGGTGTGTTTGTAGCTTTAAGCCTATTTAAAACGTTACCTATATTTCCGTTGCTGGGAAAATTATTATTTGGTCCACGTAGACCAATCTGAACTGTGCGTGCGGTTGTACCTAAAGGCACACAATTACCATATGATACCTGCACCTGATTAGATGTTTCAAATAATTTAATTTGAAAATTAAATACACCCGGATCAACTACTCTTTCTGCATCTTGCCATTGAACAACCAAAACTCTGTTAGGAGCGGTTCCTTGAATTTCATATAAAATAGGTGATGTGCCGGAATTATCTATCAAATTGATACCCAATGCACTGATTACACCTTGATGAGTTGTATTAGTACTTATCGGTGTATAAGTGTTTGGAAGTGGCTGAGTAGCTCCAAACGTTAGGTACCCGTTTGGACTAACGTAACACTCCGTGTAAGTTACGCCATCAAATACAAAATTAAATCCGAAGTTTACGAGGGATGTAGCCCCAGCAGTATGATCATCCCAACCGCCCGGATAAACAACAGATGCAGAGACCGGAAGTGGTGTATAGCCTGAAATATCTTCTGAAAAAGTGTATGTACTTACCTGAGCTTTGCTAGTAAAACATACCGTTAAAAAGAGAAAGCAAAAAAAACAATTTAGTTCTTTTTTTAAAGAAAGTAGTTCACAGAACAAATCGCTTATTAAATAAAGTTTATTTTTTTTCATAGACACATAGCATTAACCATAAAAGTATTATATCATTTATTTCTGTGGTATAGATTGTTTTTGGATTTAGCTAAAAACTTAAAAATCAGTTTTATCCATTATAAAAGTACAGCATTTGATTTAACCTTTTGTCTTTTTAATTTTAAAAAATTAACATTTCGACAAAAAGCAAAAAAAATCGACAAAATGCACTTTAGTTGAAATCCATATCCTATATTTCTTATAAATCTCTTTTTGTCAAACTACTGTTGAAATTTAATTCTATAAAATCAAAAACCCCTCTAAAAGAAGGGTTATGAAGGGTTTTAAGTAACTGATTGTTTAGTTTCTTTTTGACGTAAAACTAAACCGTTGCGTTTACATAACTGTCTGCTTTTTTCATAATTGAACGAATCAAGATTGTTTTGGTAGACATTCCAGATTTTAAATATTGTTCTTTTTTTGAAACTAAGGAAGAACGGTTAATAGTAGTTGATTCTTCTTTTGCAGTAGAAACTTTAGTTTCTTGTTTTGCTCCGGAAAACCAATTTGATATTTCAATTGAACTCATTTCAACAGCGTTTTCTTGAATCATTTCTTGAGCATTCTCTTCTGATACAATTTCGTTAGTTACTAGAGTTTGAGCAGAAACTTCTGTGATAGCAGAGAAAAGAACTACGATTAAAGTGATTAAGAATTTTGTGTTGATTGCTTTCATATGTATTTTAAAAATTCGTTTTGTTTTTATTTCTGATGTAAAAGTATATCGGTTGTATGCTCCTACCCCATTTTTTCGATGACGTGTCGATAAACTCGATAAAAAGACATCGGACTGAAAGTGAATGGTAAAAATATGCATTTCGTCGATAGTTGCTTTATTGACAGTGCTTTTCATAGAACGATGAAATGTGCATTTCATCTAATGTGTCACAATTAGGCATAAAAAAAACCTTCGATTACTCGAAGGTTTTACAATTTATAAAGTGTTACTTTTTCTAGTGAACTACTTTTTTGGAAATTAATTGTCCGTCTACTGCAGTCAGTTGAACAATTAACACTTGATTCGCTACTCGTTCTAATGGAATGGAGATAGTTGTTGCCGTAACATCTTTTTGCTCTGCTACTAAACGTCCACGCATATCGAATACTTTTACGTTATTCATTGGAACCGATCCGGAATTGATTTCGATTGTTTTATTTTTAGAATAAACAACAACAGTGTTTTCGAGTATTGGATTAGAAACTGACAAGGTACTTTCATATACAATTTCAAAACGATTTGAAAATGTTCCGGCTTCCGAAACAAAACTATAAGCAGCATTTCTTAAGTCATGTTCGAGATTAAGTAAATTATCTTTTAAGAAAATTTGTTGTTCTTCATTTAAAAATAAACCATCCAATGTATTAATGGCAATTTCAAAACTTCCCGGATTGTTTGTTTTAAAACTCAATGGCACCACATCAGTAGAAACAAAAGTGGCACGATGTTGAACAGCTAGTTCTGTGTCAGCTACAATAGAATTTAATGATAAGGAACTATCATTAATATATTCTCCATCAAATTGGTCATCGATGTCATTTGTGGCATCATCTCTATATCCTACTGCCATATTCCCAACAATAGTATTAGTATTGTTTTTTAAATGTAACCAAATTCTAGATGCGTTACCGGTTTCTTCACTTCTGTAAAAAACACTTGTATTTACCTCACGCTGTAAGTTATTGAATACTAAATTTCCGGCACTGTTTGCTTTTACAATAAAACCTTGTCCGGGTTGGATATTGTCATAAGTATGAGGTCCATCACTAAAAGCACCTCCGCTATAGGTAATGTAAGCACTTCCGGCAGCATTATTTGTTTTTCTCCAGAAGTACAAATCGCCATCAATTAAACTACTATTGTCATCTAAAAATGTCTCAATACTAATTGGAGAAGGATATGGATTTCCAACTGCATTGAAACCGTTACCGGCATTCGATAAAGAAAAAGTTAAATCACCACTATTAGGCTTTCCTATAAAACTTCCCTCCCATACGGTTGGAGAAGTTGGATGATTGTCCGGCATTCTGATTAAATATCCCTGCCCGGTTACAAAATCATTTGTTCCCGGAGTTATAGCTGCATAATTATCCGCAGTTGTATTGTAAGTATAAAAACGATTGGTAACAGTTAGCGGTGAAAAGCTCAATAAATTTTGACTTTCAACCGGCGAAGACCACAATGTGTAATCCAAACGCATTAAACTTTGCGATTGTCTTTCAACGGTGATATCACCACTGTTTGGATTGGTGGCACCTTCTTGCATTAAATAAGCATCATTTTCGAGGGTAAAGGTACTTCCCGTGTCTACTGTTAAACCTCCACTCAATGAAACCACATCGCCGCTTGAAATCACAACAACGGCATTATTATTCACTGTTAAAGTACAAGCATCTAGATTACCTGAAGAAGTATAATTATGAGCTATTATAGCAGTGGTTGTTGCTGTTGGAGCTCCATTATCCCAGCTTCCTCCTGAAGCAGATGTCCATGTGGTCGTATTGATAGATACTGTAGTTGGAGTAGAATTAGCCTCTGCACATACACCACTTTGTACCACAGCTCTAAATTGAGTGGTTTGAGTCAATGCACCAGAAGTATAAGTTGATGAAGTATTTACAATTGGATTCCAAGTTGTAAAAGGACTTACAGCACTTTCCCAACGTACTACATTCCCAGTATTTCCTGACAAAGTCAATACCCCACTAGTAGAACCTGAGCATATAGCAGTTCCTCCGGTTACTGAACCTCCTACAGAAGTTGGGTCAACAATAACTTCTACTTTAGATGCAGTTACAGAACAACCTAAATTATTGGTTACTGTTACTGTATAAGTAGTATTAACAGTTGGAAAAACTCCTGTTGGATTTTGCAATAAGGATGTAAATCCAGATGGAGTTGACGTCCAGGCATAACTTAAATCAGGTGTATTTGGAGTTGAAGTTACGGTTACATTATCTATTGCCCAATAATAGCTCCAAACTCCGGCATATCTAAAACGAATTGAAACATTTGTTTGATTTAAATAAGAATTCAAACTTACGGTAACTAATGCAAAATTATTATTAGCACCTTGTGTAGTAGTGTAGGTGTTAAGCACTGTCCAACTAACACCATTCGTTGAAATTTCAACAATAGCAGAGTCTGTTGTATCCCAATCTCTGTAATAATGATAAAAAGTTAAAGTAGCCGCACTCATTCCCACCGTGCTAAAAGAAGGCGATTGTAAAGTAGTATTTGTTGTACCTCCACTAACCTTGTCTATCGCTATCACTTAAATAAAATTGACTAGCGTCATTGCTATTTAAAGTTTGACTACTTCCACATGTAGGACAAACCACATATCCATTTGGTCTTAACGTCCAAGCAGCATTCGCTGGTGTACCTCCAGTACTTGTATTAGTAGTAGTCCAACCTGTAGGTGTTCCATTAAAGTTTTGTGTTAACAGGGTCGTTGCACTAGCTGAATTTGAGGTGGCACTTGATGTTAAATTAATACTACCACCGGAACAAATAGTAGCCGCACTTGCAACAGCAGTAACCGTTGTTGGAATTGGGTTGATTATTAAAGTTCCACTACTAGTTCCTGTACCGTTAGGGTTTACAACTGATATTGCTCCACTCGTTTGGCTTGCAGTTAATGTTGCAGTGATAGAAGTAGAAGAATTGACAGTGTAATTTTGCACGTTTACACCATTCACACGAACGGAAGAAACTCCAATAAAACCGGAACCATTGATTGTAATTGTACTGTTTGGACAAACAGCCATAGGTGAAAAACTTACAACTCTTGGAATTCCGTTTGGTACTAATTCACCAGTGCCTAATAAAATAGCACCGAAACTATTTGTCCCATCAAAAAATCGGATTTGGTTTAATTGTTGCGTAGTTAAATGAGTTGCCAATGTTCCAACAAATATCTTTGGATTTGTTCCAGAAGCAGCAGTTCCATTATATCCACCTACCCAACCCGTAATAGTGAGTGTTTTTTCTGGTATCCAAGAAGCAGCATTACTATTGGCAAAAGTCAATGTATGATTACCTGTTCCCAGTATTATGTTTGAATTTTCGCTAAGCGTTAATACACCAACTGTATCCGAAAAACCAGTAGTTGCTCCTGATCTATATGTACCGCCATTTAAATCAATTGGTGAAGAATTACTAATCCTATCCGCAGCATTAGGCACTAAAACTGTAGTCCCTTCAACGGAAAGGCTATTGGTTACGGTAATGTTAGCATTTAACGTTTTTGTTCCACTATTTGATGTAGTTAAATTGTTGTAGGTATAAGCTCCAATATTTTGAGCAACACTTCCATTATAATTTACAGTTCCTGTGGATGGAATTAAGGCACCACCCGACATCGTTCCGGTTCCACCAATATTTAATAACCCTGAACCACTAAAACGAACGGCATTACGATTTGCAGAACCATTCATAGTAAGATTACCTAATACATTAACCGTTCCGGTTGAAATTGTTATTTCTGAATCTCTATTATCATTAGTAGTATCTGCCATTACAACAGAATTACAAGTAAGTGTACCTGAACCCACTTCTATTATCTTATTGTCTCCGGTTCCAGTTCCATTATTGATGGTTACAATACCATTCACTGTTAAAGAATTGGTACCACTGATGATAAGTGTACTATCATTTCCTCCTGATGCAATTGTTAATGCTGCACAAACCGAATTCAAATTTACGGTTACATCGTCACCATCATCAATAACTACTGTATCCACAGGACTTGGGGGACCTGCACTGGTTCTGTACGCTTGATTTGTTTGATTAGTCCCAGCATTAGCCACTAAAGTCAAACTTGTATTGCTAGCAATAGAAGCAACTGTTCCTATAGCATTACCATTAGTTCTTTGAATTACAGAACCTACAGTTAACTGTGTTAAAAACAAGGTACCTGTTCCAGTAACGGTTGTAGAACCAGTAGAGCATGTTATTGTTCCGGTTCGGGTAACATTTACATTGGCCCATGTTGCATCTGCATTCCAGTTCCCATTCCCAACGCTTGTAATCGTTCCTGATTGTGCCGAAACTAAATTCGATAGAAAAAAACAAAAAAGTATTAAAACTATTCTTTTTATTTTCAAATTGTGTCTTGTCCTGAAATAGCGATACACAAACTTCATCGTTATGGAAAACCTTCAAGAAAATCGCTATGTTAAGCGAACCCAGAAAGACTACTCAATGTCTTTAAAGCTTCAAATTGTTCAAGAA
>NZ_JBIIVK010000026.1:0-47241 GCF_044339515.1 Flavobacterium sp. | reverse complement strand
GTAGAGCAATTGTCCTTTTTTTAAAGCCTACTTTTTTAAAGCAGATAAAATTAAAATATAAAAAACTGATTTTCAATTTAATAAGAAATAAAAAAGTCCGATTTTAGTTTTTATCGGACATTAATGGTTTTAAATTTTTTTATTTCTTTAATATCCAATCCATAATTCGAAAAGTATTTTTAGCATTGATTTCTTATTATACGCTCTGATTATATTTCCTCTTCATAAACTCTTCCTAAAAATTTCCCTTTAAAGAGCTTTTTCCCTACCTTTGCACCAATGAAAAAGAAAGTAGCCATACTAAATTTGTATTTAATGTCGGCAGTGTTGTTCACAATACTGTTTCAGTCATTGCATAGCTATCAGTATTTAGTGGCTGATGATGTTGAGGAAACCGAAGTGTGTCATCATTCTCACGATGGTGTTTCGCATCAACATTCGGAAGAGAGCTGTTCCATCTGTGATTTTCATTTTTGGTTTTACATCCAACCGGAAGTTTTAACCTATCGATTTGATTTACCGATTAAACCTGTTCCGTATTTATATCAGGAGCAAGCATTAATTTCTTCTTTTTCAGGTTCCCTTTTTTCGCATCGCGGACCACCGCAAACCGTTTAAAATCTTAGAAACAAAAAACAGTCATTTGCTACAAAATAGTAATGACTTCTTGTGTTTTATATTTTGAACCGGAAAAATGCGATACTTTTTTATCCTTTTCTTCTTGTTGTGGTTTGGATTTTCGAGCTATGGTCAATTCACGTTAAGTGGAAAAATCACCAACGAAAAAAACCAACCGCTAACCGGAAGTCACATTCATACCAAATACCTGAATACCGCCAGTAATCCAATTGGCGAATTCGAAATCAACGGTTTGCCCAAAGGCGAATTGCGGGTGTATATTTCCTATTTGGGCTATGCAACTTGTGATACGTTAGTGGATATGACCGAAGATGTCGTGCTGAATGTGCAATTGAAACCTTCCGAAACCACTTTGGAAGAAATCACAGTGAAGCAAAAAGTTTCGCAAATAAGCAACAGTTTATCCGAACAGCAAATTTCTAAAGAATCGATGGAGCGAAACAGTTCCAAAACCTTAGCAGAAGCGTTGAAAGAAGTTGCCGGAGTTTCACTTTTAAGAACCGGAACGAGTATTGTAAAACCGGTTATTAACGGTTTGCACAGCAGTCGAGTTCCCATTTTTTCCAATCAAGTTCGCTTGGAAGACCAACAATGGGGAACGGAACACGCTCCGAATTTTGACTTGAACGCTGCAGGAAAAATTTCAGTTGTCAAAGGTGCTTCGGGTTTGCAATACAGTGGCGATGCGGTGGGCGGAATGGTAATTATCGAATCAATTAGTGTGAAACAAGATACGTTGTTTGGTAAAACGATTGTCAGCGGTTCATCCAACGGTCGTGGCGGAACAATAAGTTCGAGTATTCACAAAGGAAATTCGGAAGGTTGGCGATGGAATGCGTTGGGAACATTGACCTATTTTGGTGATCGCGAAGCTCCGGATTACGTTTTATCCAATTCCGGAAACCGCGAACTGAATTTTTCAGGTGATGTTTCGTATGTGAAAGAAAACTATGAACTCTCTGCGTTTTACAGTTTGTATAATGCTACTATTGGCATTTTGAGTGCTTCGCATATTGGTAATGTAACCGATTTGTATAATTCCATCAACAATCAAATTCCGTACAGAATTGATGATTTTACGTATTCGATTGAACAACCAAGACAAGCCATTCAGCATCATTTATTTAAGTTCAATTATTTGCAAAAATTGGATGAAAGCAGTTCGATTTCTACTTTTTATTCGCTTCAATTCAACAACCGAAATGAATTTGATATTCGTAGAGGAGGAAATGTCAACAAATCGGATTTGGATTTGGAACTGACCACTCATTCTCTTCAATCGGATTATAAAAAAGAGTGGGAACGATTTACGTTGAAAACCGGAATCAGCGGATTATTTCAAAATAATTTTGCCAATCCAAGAACCGGTGTGCGACCTTTGATTCCGACTTATTTTCGGTTTGATGGAAGTTGGTATGGCATCGGAACGTATGAAATCAAAGAAGATTTGATTGTAGATGGTGGAATTCGGTATGATTTTTCAACCATCGAAGCCACCAAATATTATTTGAAATCGCGATGGGATGAAAGAGGCTATCAAGCTGATTTTGTTGATATTATTGTAGGCGAATTTGCCGATCAATGGTTGACCAAACCGCAGTTTACTTTTCATAACGTTTCGGCGAGTTTAGGTATACGAAAAGATTTTCAGTCGGATTGGAAATGGTTGAACAACTTGAGCTTATCCAACAGAAATCCGAATCCATCTGAATTTTTCTCCGATGGTTTGCATCATTCCACCGGGCAAATTGAGTTGGGCGATTTACGTTTAAAGAAAGAAGAATCGCTTAAATTTTCTTCCTCTTTATCCAAAAACGTAAAATCCTTTTCAATGGAAATCAATCCGTTTTTGCATTACATCTCCAATTTTATGTATTTGCGACCGATTGGGTTTGAAACGACAATTCGAGGAGCTTTCCCCGTATGGGAATTTCAACAAACCAATGCTCGGTTAGTCGGACTTGATTTTCATTCGCAGTGGAATATTTCATCCAATTGGCAACATAAAATTTCCTTTGCTTATGTAAACGGAGAAGATTTATCAAAAAAACAGCCTTTGATTGATATGCCGCCGATGACGATTTCAAACTCAATTCAGTACAAAAAACCGGAATGGAATGGTTTGGTTCTAGAACTTCAATCCGAATCAGTGTTTCGCCAAAACCGTTATCCCAACTTTAATTTTGAAACCGATATCATTGTTGATGGCGAGTTTGTTACAGTTTTGGTAGACATCAGTACGCCACCAAAAGCGTATCAATTGTTCCATTTTTATTCGGAAATGAAACTCAAAACGTTCAAAAAACTGGATACAACAATCGCTTTTTCAGTTCAAAATATTTTAAACACAAACTACCGTGACTACTTAAATCGCCAACGTTTTTTTGTTGATGAAATGGGTAGAAACATTCAATTACAATTAAAATTTAATTATTAAAAAACACAAAAATGAAAAATTTAAAAATGATGGCTTTGGCCTTAACAGCAATCTTCACTTTCAATTCGTGCAGCAACGACGATTCTCCGGTGGTGGAAGAAGAATTAATCACAACCTTAACCGCAACATTTGTGGGTGGCGGACAAACCATCACATTAACTTCACGAGATGCTGATGGCGATGGCCCAAATGCACCGGTAATTACCGTAAGTGGAAATTTTGCCGCTTCAACCACTTATTCCGGTTCTGTTCAGTTTTTGAATGAGTTGGTAAATCCTGCTGAAAATATCACTGAAGAAATTGAAGAGAAAGATTTGGAACACCAAGTGTTTTATCAAATTCCAAACAGTTTAGGAAACTTCACCTATTCGGATTTGGATACTGAAGGAAATCCACTTGGATTAGAATTTACCTTTACAACAGGAGCAAATCCTGAAACAGGAATAATCACAATTACTCTAAGACATTTACCAAACAAAAATGCCGATGGTGTTTCAGATGGCAACATTAGTAATGCCGGTGGTTCAACCGATGTTGAGGTTTCTTTTCCTATCGTTATAATCTAAATTTATTAAAAAATTATCTTTTCCAACCAAACCCTACAAACGCTAGGGTTTGGTTTTTTTATTTCATTTTGTGAATTTTATAAAGTATTTTTTATTAATTTAGATATTTTATTACATTTTCTAACCAAAAAATACAATAACTTATGAATTCACAATTTACCAAACTGATGCGAATTCTGCTGGGAGCTATCCTGGTTGTATTCGGACTAAACAAGTTTTTAAAATTTATTCCGGCTCCTGAATTACCGGAAAATGCAGCTGATTTTATTAATTCGTTAGCTTCAACCGGTTACGTTTTACAAGTGGTTGGCGTAATTGAGATTTTGATTGGACTTCTGCTGCTTTTAAATAAATGGGTGGCTTTTGCCTTAGTTGTTTTAGTTCCGATTTCGGTAAACATTTTATTATTTCATTTGTTTTTAGATATACCGGGAATTAGCGGAGCTCTTTTGGTAGCCATTTTTAATGGAATTTTGATGTATAAACTGTGGCCAAAATACAAGCCTCTATTTAACTAAAATTAACATTCCGGTTGATTATATTTGTACATATCAATCAATTCAAAAGAATGAAAAAATCTATTTCAGCATTTGCAATTGTTTGTGTAATTAGTATGAATGCACAAACAAACTCTTCTATTCAATATCCTGAAACAAAAAAAGGTGACGTAAAAGACACCTATTTTGGTACGGAAGTAAACGACCCTTATCGTTGGTTGGAAGACGACCGCTCCAAGGAAACAGAAGATTGGGTAAAAACCCAAAATGAAGTGACGTTTAAATTTTTAAACACCATTCCTTATCGTAATCAAATTAAAGAACGATTGGAGAAACTTTGGAATTACGAGCGTATTTCGGCACCGTTTAAAGAGGGGAATTATACCTATTTCTACAAAAATAATGGTTTGCAAAATCAATCGGTTTTATACCGAAAAGACAAATCCGGTAAAGAGGAAATTTTTCTAGACCCTAATACATTTGCGGCGGACGGAACAACTTCTTTAGCGAATTTAGAATTTTCAAAAGATGGTTCTTTGGTCGCTTATTCTACTTCCGAAGCCGGTAGTGATTGGAACAAAATTATCATTATGGATGCGGTTTCTAAAAAAGTGTTGGGACAACCCATTGTTGATGTAAAATTCAGTGGCATTTCTTGGTTAGGGAATGATGGTTTCTTTTATTCCAGTTATGACAAACCTGAGGGTAGCGAACTTTCTGCTAAAACCGATCAACATAAATTGTATTACCACAAATTAGGAACTTCTCAAAAAGAAGACAAAGTCATTTTTGGACTAAATGAAAAGAGACGTTATGTGGGTGGTGGTGTTTCTGAAGACCAACAATACTTGATTATCACGGCGGCTA
The DNA here is from genome assembly GCF_044339515.1 of Flavobacterium sp. Taxonomy (GTDB): domain Bacteria; phylum Bacteroidota; class Bacteroidia; order Flavobacteriales; family Flavobacteriaceae; genus Flavobacterium. The sequence continues at coordinate 42,235 of NZ_JBIIVK010000026.1, read as the reverse complement.
ACTCTACAACCGGAAATGAGTTATACATTAAAGATTTAAGTAATCCAAACAGTAAGTTAGAAACGATTGTAGATAATTTCAATAGTAATAATTACATTATTGATAATGTTGGTTCAAAATTATACATCGTAACGAACTTGAATGCTCCCAACCAAAAAATTGTAACAGTGGATGCGAAAAACGCCAAGCCTGAAAATTGGAAAGACTTCATTCCTCAGACAGATTATGTTTTGTCTCCATCTACAGGTGGCGGTTATATTTTTGCCAACTATATGAAAGACGCCATTTCACAAGTTGTTCAATATGATTATGAAGGAAGAGCTATACGTGAAGTAAAATTACCTGGAGTTGGTTCTGCCGGAGGTTTCGGTGGGAAAAAGACGGAAAAAGAATTATACTTTAGTTTTTCAAATTATGTAACACCCGGAACGATTTATTCCTTTGATCCAAAAACCGGAACATCAAAAGAATACCAAAAACCGAAAGTAGATTTCAATTCTGCTGATTACGAAAGTAAACAAGTATTTTATACTTCTAAAGACGGCACAAAAATTCCGATGATTATTACCCATAAAAAAGGAATAAAATTGGATGGTAAAAACCCTACCATTCTTTATGGATATGGCGGATTCAATGTAAGCTTAACGCCAAGTTTCAGTATTACCAATGCTGTTTGGATGGAAAATGGCGGAATTTATGCGGTGGCTAATTTACGTGGAGGCGGAGAATACGGTAAAAAATGGCATGATGCCGGAACGCAAATGAAAAAGCAAAACGTATTTGACGATTTTATTGCTGCCGGCGAATATTTGATCGCTCAAAAATATACGTCATCTGATTATTTAGCCATCCGTGGTGGATCAAATGGAGGATTATTGGTGGGAGCGGTAATGACGCAACGTCCGGATTTAGCAAAAGTCGCATTACCAGCGGTAGGCGTGTTAGACATGTTACGTTACCATACTTTTACAGCAGGAGCGGGATGGGCGTATGACTACGGAACAGCCAACGACAATAAAGAAATGTTTGATTATTTGAAAAATTATTCTCCTGTTCACAATGTAAAAAAAGGAGTAAAATACCCTGCTACTTTAGTGACAACCGGAGATCATGATGATAGAGTTGTTCCTGCACACAGTTTTAAATTTGCTGCCGAGTTGCAAGATAAACAATCGGGAGAAAATCCTGTTTTGATACGAATTGATGTAAATGCCGGACATGGTGCCGGAAAACCAATTTCTAAAACCATTGAGGAAAATGCCGATATACAAGCATTTACGTTGTTTAATATGGGGATTAAGAAAATCTAGCTTTCAACATTTTTTTTCATATAACGATTAAGAAATTAAGGTTCATTAAGTCAAACTTCTTAATGAACCTTAATTTTTTAATGATTTAATACTATTTGATTCTAATACTCAATCTTTCCCAAATAACTCATTTGTCTAACAATTTTATTCTTTCTACGATTGATGTAATTCGAAGAATTAGTCGCTTTAAATTTTCTCGGATTAGGAAGAATTGCAGCAATTCCGGCAGCTTCACGTGGAGTCAAGTTAATCGCGTCTTTTCGATACCATACGCGTGATGCTTCTTGTGCTCCATACACGCCGTTACCCATTTCAATACTATTTAAATAGACTTCCATGATGCGTTCTTTTCCCCAAATCAATTCGATTAAAACGGTGAAATAGGCTTCCAAACCTTTACGTAAATAACTTCTTCCTTGCCATAGAAAAACGTTTTTGGCTGTTTGCTGCGAAATGGTACTTCCACCTCGTAATTTTTTTCCTTTTTTGTTAGCTTCCATTGCTTTTTCAATCGCTTCAAAATCAAAACCATTGTGGGTTAAAAAATTACCGTCTTCACTGGCTATTACGGCTTTTTGCAGATTAATCGAAATTTCTTCTATCGGCACCCAATCGTGACTGCAAATCATTTCTTTGCCTTCCTTTTTTTGTTCGATGGCTCTAATTCCCATTAAAGGCGTAAACGGAATCGGAACAAATTTGAACAGAATAACTAAAAAAATAGAAATTCCAAAAAACCACAAAATTGCTTTCCAAAGGAAGCGAACTATTTTTCTTATCATAGATTAATCAATTAAATCTGCTAATTCTTTACCCACCAAACTACCAATGGCTACACCCATTCCGCCAAGACGAACACCACAAAAAACATTTTCGCTCAACTGTTTCACGATGGGTTTTTTATGATTGCCAACGCCCATAATTCCGCTCCAGCGGTGTTCAATTTCAAATGATTGGTTGGGCAAAATTACTTCTTTTAGCAATTGCTCCAACTTATTTTGAATAATTTCTGTTTGAGCTAATGCTGTTGTCGTCTCGCCTTCAAAATCTAAATTTCTTCCTCCGCCTAGTAGTATTCTATTTTCAAAATTTCTAAAATAATAATAGCCTTTATCCAAATGAAACGTTCCTCTAATATCAAGATTCGGAATGGGTTTTGTAATCAGAACTTGAGCTCTTGCCGGTTTTACTTCACCATTGGTCAGTTCTTTCGCAAATCCGTTTGTGGCAAAAAACAATTTTTTGGTTGGAAAGGAAAAATCATATAACACAACTTCTACAACATTATTTTTTTCAATAAACGAAGAAACAGTTTGTTGATTTAAAATTAAAATATTCTGGTGAACCACTAATTTCAATAGCTTTTGCATCATGTTTCCGGTATCAATCTGAGCTTCATACGGATTAAAAAGTACATATTCTTGTATTCCCTGAAAAGCAAATCGATCCACTTCTTTTGAAAAAACGTCATTTTTAAACAACGGTTTTAATAAATCATTGATAAAAGGAAGCTTCTGTAAACATTGTTCATACGTAGATTCATCTTCTTTCAAAAACAATTCAAATCCGCCAAAAGGTTTCAAATCTAACGCTTCATCACCAATTCGCTTGCGAAGTAATTGTAATCCTTCCCATCTTTTTTGGACCAATTGGAATACTTCTTCTTCTGTATGTGTTCGCAAATCGTCCAAGATTTCAGAAACGGAACCAAAGCAGGCAAATCCGGCATTTTTCGTACTCGCTCCTTGCGGAAGAACACCTTTTTCGAGCACTAAAATTTTAGCAGAAGGAAATTTTTCTCGCAATTCAAGAGCACAATGTAATCCTACGATTCCACTACCCACAATAGTGAAATCTACATTTGTAAACCAATTTTTAAGTTCCCAAAAACTTAATTGCATCTGTTTGAAAATTTTTCATAAATGTACTTTTTATTTTTTTTGTTAGAAAATATTTTCCAAAAGACATATTGTTTATTGATTATACTCGATTGTAAAAACTAAATTTTAACAAATGTGTTGTTAATATGACAATGTGTTAAATGTAAAATTTTAAAATTGTTAATAAATTAGTAGATTCATCCATTAACGGCATAAAAATAATTTTACTTTTGGCTTCATATTAACTAATCAACCAAGATTTATGAAGCTCAAATTACTCACCATTGCACTTTTGGCAAGTGTATGCTTTTCCAATGCACAAGAGAAAAGCAATTTCTGGAAAACCTCGGCTTTAAAAAGTAATGCCACCCTTTTAGAAAGCAAGGCAGGAGTTCCACAAAACAATGTTTTTGAATTAGATGTGGAAGGTATCAAAACGTTTCTTTCCACAACTCCAAATCGATTTTCCCAAACTAAGAGCGGTAAAGTAATTTCTTTTCCCAATGCAGAGGGAACTATGGAACGATTCACGGTGTATGAAAACTCAATTTTAGCACCAGAATTGGCAGCTAATTATCCCGAAATTAAATCCTATATCGGTGTTGGGATTGACAATCCAACCTCAACGGTTTATTTTAGTATTTCTCCTTTAGGTTTTCAATCTATGCAGTTGAATTCAGGAAAAGCTGCGGTTTTTATTGAGCCTTTAACAGAGGATTTAACAACCTATTCCGTTTACAAAAAAGCGGATAAAGCAAAATACTTTTCGCCATTTGAATGTGGTGTAATCGATACGGTAGCAGATCAGATCGACCCTTCAACTTTACGCCCAAATGCAGATGACAGTACATTAAGAACATTCCGTTTAGCGGTATCTACAACTGGGGAATATACTGCTTATTTTGGAGGGACAAAAGCACAAGCTTTGGCTGCAATCAATGCAACAATGACCCGTGTAAACGGTGTTTTTGAAAAAGATTTTGCAGTGAGAATGGTTTTAATTGCTAATACAGATTTAGTAATTTATACCAACGCTTCAACTGACCCATATACTACAAGTTATAACAGTCAAGTTCAAAGCACATTAACATCAGTTATTGGTGAGGCCAATTATGATATAGGACATTTATTTGTGAGAGCTTCTAACAATGGAAATGCAGGTTGTATTGGTTGTGTATGTGTGAATGGTTCGAAAGGAAGTGCTTTTACAGCCGCAACAGTTCCAACCGGAGATTTATTTGATATTGATTATGTAGCTCACGAAATGGGTCATCAATTTGGGGCAAATCATACCTTTTCAATGAGTAATGAAGGAACTGGAGCTAACATGGAACCTGGTTCAGGGTCAACCATTATGGGTTATGCAGGTATTACCAACCAAGATGTTCAACCTAATTCAGACGTGTATTTTCATGCGTTTAGCATTCAACAAGTAACGAATAATGTTAAAAACAAAACCTGTCAAACCAATACAGCAACCGGAAACACAGTACCAACAGCCAATGCCGGTTTAGATTATACCATTCCAAGAAGCACTCCATTTATGTTAACCGGAATCGGAACAGATGCTAATGGTGATGTGTTAACATTTAACTGGGAACAATTTGATAATGCTGCTTCAACCGCAACCGGAGCAAGTTCAGCTGCAAGTGCAACAAGAACCACCGGACCTACTTTCAGATCTTATAATTCAAGCACTTCTCCTGTACGTTACTTCCCAAGAATGCAATCTGTTTTAGCGGGTGCAACGACAACAGCAGGTACAGAAATAACAGTAGAAGCACTTCCTTCTGTTGCCAGAACGATGAATTTCAGACTAACTGTTCGTGACAACAGAGCAGGTGGTTCTGCTAACAACAGTGACGATATGGTTGTGACTGTTAATGCAACAGCAGGACCATTTTCGGTAACTTCACCAAATACAGCCGTTTCATATGCAGGTGGAAGTTCACAAACTGTAACATGGAACGTGGCCGGAACAACAGCAAACAATGTAAATTGTGCCAATGTTGATATTTTAATTTCAACAGACGGTGGAAATACTTGGTCAAATTTGTTAACAGCCACTCCAAATGATGGTTCACAAGCAGTAACAATGCCAAACGTTAGTAGCTCAACTTGTCGTATCATGGTTAAAGGAAATAATCACATTTTCTTTGATGTTTCTAATGCTAATTTTACGTTGACAACAGCTGTAGCTGATACTACTGCTCCAACAGCACCAACCAATTTAACCGCTTCCGGAACAACTCAAACATCCACAAATTTATCATGGACAGCTTCAACTGACAATGTTGGCGTTACAGGATATGATGTGTATAGAGGTGGTTCATTAATTGCTTCTGTAACCGGAACAACTTATACTGCAACTGGTTTAACAGCATCTACGACTTATTCTTTCTTTGTTCGTGCAAAAGACGGAGCCGGTAATATCTCTGGCGACAGCAATACCGTTTCAGTAACCACTCCATCTGCTCCTGCTCCTGATACAACAGCTCCAACGGCTCCAACTTTATCTGCTTCTGGAACTACACAAACATCAACTAATTTATCATGGTCTGGTGCTACTGACAATGTAGGTGTAACAGGTTATGATGTGCTTAGAAATGGAATTTTAATCGGTTCTACTACAACTGCAACAACATTTGCTGTTACCGGTTTAACTGCTTCTACAGCCTATACTTTTAATGTTAGAGCAAAAGATGCTGCCGGAAATGTATCTGTAAACAGCAATACAGTAAATGTTACTACTCTAGCCAATACGATTACGTATTGTGCCTCAAGAGGGAATAGTACTGCTGATGAGTTCATCAATAGAGTTCAATTGGGTACAATAAACAACTTATCAGGAAACAATGGCGGATATGGCAACTTTACTAATTTATCTACTAATTTAGTGAGAGGAACGAGTAATGCAATTACAATTACACCGGGATGGACCGGAACTGTTTACAGCGAAGCTTATCGTGTTTGGATTGATTGGAATAGAGATGGTGATTTTGCCGATGCTGATGAACAAGTTTTCAACAGAAATCGCACAACTGCAACTCCAATTTCCGGTAGTTTTACGGTTCCAACAACTGCTCTTTTAGGTCAAACTAGAATGAGAGTATCAATGAAATATAATGCTTCTCCAACAGCTTGTGAAACCTTCTCTTTTGGAGAAGTGGAAGATTATACTGTAAATATTGTTTCAACTGGTAGAGAAGGTGAAGTTGAAATTGAACCAATAGCAAACAACGAAGTTAAACTATATCCAAATCCAGTGAAAGATGGAAACTTATTTATTTCATCAGAAACGGTTTATTCGCAATTTAGAATCATAAATGTAATGGGGCAAGTAGTTCAAACCGGAACTTTAACTGAAAATACAATCAACGTTTCTTCATTAACAACGGGAACTTATTTACTTGAATTAGTCAACGAAACGAGTTCAGAGACAAAACGTTTTATTAAACAATAAAAAAAACATCACTTTTTTAAAACCATCTCTTTTTCAGAGATGGTTTTTTTATGCAAAAAGCGTTACTTTTATACTTTTAATTTTTTTATGCGATGAAAAAAAGCATCATTATTTTCAGTTTATTTATGGGAATTCAAACACTAGCCGCCCAAGAAGTTTTAACACCTGAAACCCTCTGGAAATTAGGTCGAGTTTCGCCTTTAGGGATTTCAAAAGATGGAAAAAATATACTTTATAAAGTTTCTATTCCTTCCGTGGAAGAAAACAAGTCTAATTCAAAAACCTACAGCATTCCTGTTAACGGAGGAACAGCTACAGAAATTATCGATACAAAAGAACTATTAGTGGATAAAAATCTTTCGCCTGACGGAAAATATAAACTTTCACATAAAGAAGTTAAAGTTGAAAAAATCAATGGAAAAGATGTTCATCCTGATTTAAAAAAATCAGATGTTCAAATTTACAATGGTTTAAATTATCGCCATTGGGATACTTGGAACGAAGGAAGTTATAACCATGTTGGCTTTTCTGAAGCTGATAAAGAAAAATCATTTGTTGACATCATGAAAGATGAACCCTTCGATTCTCCTCAAAAACCATTTGGTGGCGATGAAGATTACATTTGGTCTAAAGAGGGGAAAAGTATTATTTATGTATGTAAAAAGAAATCCGGTACTGCGTATGCTATTTCCACCAACACCGATTTATACGAGTACCATTTAGAAACAAAAACCACTACCAATCTAACAGAAAGTAATTTGGGTTACGACACGCATCCCACCATTTCTCCTAATGGTGAATTATCGTGGTTACAAATGAAACGGGATGGTTATGAAGCAGATAAAAATGACATTATCGTTCGTTTTAAAGGAATAGACATGAACCTTACCGCGAATTGGGACGGAACCGTTGATAGTTTTACTTGGAGTGCCGATGGTAAAAAAATCTATTTCTTGGCTCCGATTGACGGCACCAAACAATTATTTGAAGTGAACTTTCCGGGCCTAACCCGAATAGCCATTACTGTTCGTCAAATCACTTCGGGTGATTTTGATGTGACCGATATTGTTGGATTTTCAGGAGATAAAATTATTGTTGGGAGAACTGACATGAATCATGCGAAAGAAATTTATTCCTACGATTTTAAGAAAAAAACATGGCTTCAATTGACTAAAGTGAATGATGAAACCTATAACAAATTAGCTTTACCAAAATTTGAAAAACGATATGTTTCCACCACAGACGGGAAAAAAATGTTGGTTTGGGTTATTCTTCCTCCCAATTTTGATGCAACTAAAAAATATCCGACTTTGTTATATTGTCAAGGTGGTCCTCAAAGTGCCTTGTCACAATCATATTCTTTTCGTTGGAATTTCAGTTTGATGGCTTCTCAAGGTTATATTGTAGTAGCTCCCAACCGTCGCGGAATGCCGGGCCATGGAGTAGCTTGGAACGAACAAATCAGTAAAGATTGGGGTGGACAAGTAATAGACGATTACCTTTCTGCCATTGATGATGTTGCCAAAGAAAGTTATGTAGACAATTCACGTTTGGGAGCAGTAGGTGCAAGTTATGGTGGTTATTCCGTTTTCTATTTAGCCGGAATTCACAACAAACGTTTTAAATCATTTATCTCTCATTGCGGTGTGTTCAATTTAGAAAGTATGTATGGAACCACAGAAGAAGTTTTCTTTACCGATTGGGATTTAGCCGGACCATATTGGGATAAAACCAATGCATTGGCACAAAAAACGTATAATCAGTTCAATCCAATTAAAAATGTAACCAAATGGGACACACCTATTTTAATTATCCAAGGAGGAAAAGATTACCGTGTACCAATTGGTCAAGGACAAGAAGCGTTTCAAGCGGCTCAATTGCAAGGTATCAAAAGTAGATTTGTTTATTTCCCTGAAGAAAACCATTGGGTACTCAAACCGCAAAATGCGATGGTTTGGCAACGCGAGTTTTTTGGATGGTTGAAAGAGACGTTGTAATATTTAATCTATGCGTAGGGCAGTTCTCTTTTTAGAATAGTTTATTCATTTTGGTTTTTACTTAAACTAATTCATTGTGTTTGACTTTTTAAATATTTTCATAAAATATAAATTCAAAACCATACCAAATATATTCACAAAAAAAATCTAAAAGAAAAACTTATTATAGAGAGTGTGGTACTTAGATAAAATTTATCAAAAAAAACCAATATTTTGTTTTTATTTTATTAATCATGTTCTGTTAATATTAAACTCAAAATATTAATTCCTATTTAATGCAAGATTCTTTATTTATCATATTTTTGTAAAAATAGAAACAATGTCAAATTCAATAATTAATCAATTAGATATCTTAAATTTTGCAGAAGATTGCAAGGCATTTGACATTAATGATTTGTTTGATAAAAAGAAACACGGTATTATTAACGTATATGGTAATGAAAATCAACCTGTTCTTTTTTTAAAAGAAGTAGATTCATTCGATTTTTATACTTTAAAACAAATTGCTGACATACAAAAAATTTGTTGGAATTTTCAAAAGGTTTTATTCTTGTATGTTTATACCAAAACAGAAATCAGGATTTACAATTGTTCTGAAAAACCTTTCAGCTATGATAATTCAACTATTAAAGAAAATGAATTTACATCGAAGTTAAAAGAATTAGAACTTTATTCTTGTAAAGAAACAGATACCCAAAAACTACAAAAACTAAATATTGTCTTTTCCAGAATTGCAATAGACACCGGATTTATCTGGTCATCAGATGAAGCAATAGAAATTAGAAAAAAGATAAATCTTCAAAAAAGAGTAGATAAATTTTTAATTCAAAGTCTTATCAATGTTGCTAATGCATTAGATAGAAAAGGACTTAAAAACAAATTTATTATTCATAAATTAATAATGCGTTCTTTGTTTTTGTTCTATTTAGAAGACAGAAAAGCAACATCTGTTGATTTATATAAATCATTTTTACCTGAAGCTACTTCTTTTTTTGATATTTTAGAGGATATTGAAGCAACCTATAATCTGTTCGAAAAACTATCAGATGACTTTAATGGAAGTTTATTTAATTTTGAACAAAACGAAAAAGATTTTATTACAAAGGAACATTTATCATTAATAGGAAAGTGTTTTTTTGATGGTAATATTGATGAATATCAACCCAAACTATTTAATTGGAAATTATTTGATTTTAGTATAATCAGAATTGAATTATTAAGTGAAATCTACGAAAATTTTCTATCTGAATTAGATAAGAAAGAGAAAAAAAATACAGGAACTTTTTATACACCACCTTCATTGGTTGAGTTAATTCTTAATGAAAAGTTACCAGTCAGAAATAGCGAATCAAATTATAATGTAAAAACATTAGATCCTAGTTGTGGTTCTGGAATTTTCTTGGTTCAAAGCTTTAAAAGATTGGTAAAGCGTTATGAAAATAAGCACACATCAACGCTTAATAATTTTAATATTTTAGTAGATATTCTTAAGTCTAATATTTTTGGAATTGAGTTGGATGGGAAGTCTATAAAAGTTGCTGCGTTCAGTTTGTATTTAGCTTTGTTAGATAATTTAGATCCAAAAACAGGTTGGTGGAATGGCTCGATAAAGTTTCCATATTTAATTAACGACCCAGAAGACGAAAGTTTAAAAGAACAAGGTAGTAATCTTTTTAAGAGAGATACTATTTCTGATTTATCTGAAATAAAAGAATTACAATATTTTGATTTGATTGTAGGAAATCCGCCTTTTGGCACAAAAAATTTACTACCGTCAATATCTACTTATTGTAAAAAGGAAAATTTTGCTCAGGAAATGGTTTTGCCATTTTTACATAAAGCAACTTTTTTAGCACCAAAAGGTCAAATAGCTTTAATTTTCAATACAAAAGTTTTAACCAATACAGGAGGAACATATCAAAATTTCAGAAAATGGTTGTTTAACGATAATCATGTTGAGAAAATATATAATTTTTCAATTTTAAGAAAGGCTCCAAAATTTTCTGGTGGACAATTATTTGGTTCAGCAGTTGGACCAATTAGTATTGTTTTTTATCAAAATGAAATCCCTAAAAAACAGAAAGACACAATTACCTATTACGCACCTAAAACGTATATCAAAAATGATATTTTAGAGGGAATTGTTATTGATTCATCTGATGAAAAGCATTTACCAAGAACTGAATGCCAAAAGCCAGATACAAAAATCTGGAAAATTGCTATGTGGGGAAGCTATTTTGATTTTGAGTTGATTGAAAAACTTTTTAAAAATAAATCTCTAAAAAGCGATTTGAGAAAGAACAATATCAAAAATGGTGTTGGATTTCAATTATTAACAAACAAAAAAGACAAAAATTTAAAAAACCAATTTATATCTGATAATAAGTACTTAGATGCAGATTATATTGAAAGATTTACATCTAATTCTTCAAATTTAAAAGGAATTAATACTTCAATAAAAACAAAAAAAGCTAAACTATTTTATGGTATTGATGATGCTTTATTAAATCACAATCAATTTCAAAATATATCTTTTTTTAGAAGATTAGGTGATTTAGAAGCATATTTTGCACCACATGTACTACTTAAAAAGGGATTAATTGACAATCAAATTTGTGCATCATATTTAGATGAAATATGCACATTTAGAGATGGCGTTTATGGCTTTTATTCTTTGGATAAAAATGAAAATTATTTAAAGGCATTAACAACATTGTTAAATTCAAAAATTAGTTCTTACTTGCTTTTTTTAACAATATCATCATATGGAATAGAAAGGGAACAAATTATGAAAAATGAGTTTCTTACCATACCTTATACAATAACTGATGAAGTTAAATTTGGTTTAGTAGAATTATTTAATCAAATTTTTCAAGCAAAAAAAATTGACTATGAAAATGGTTTAATAACTAACATAATTCATTTAGAAAAGCAAATTGACCAAATCATTTATAATGATATATTAGAGTTAACAGAAGATGAGCAAATTATCATTCAAGACACTTTAGACTATAGTTTAGATTTATTTGAAAAACAAGAAAATTCAATAGCCGTTTTACCTATCAAAAAAATTGATGTTTATTCTAAAAGAGTAACTCAAGAACTTAATGACTGGCTTGACGATGTTGATTTAAAAGTATCGGCAACACATTATACTATTAATAGTGATTGTCCTTTGTATATGATAAAATTGTCTTTTGGAAGTGAGCAAAAAAAAGTGAATATCTCTAAAGAAGATATTTATAGGGAACTCAAATCATTAGATGAAAAACTTTGGAATGAAAAATCTCAAAATCTTTATTTTAGAAAAAAACTTAATTATTTTGATGGTAATGATATCTATATCATAAAACCTAATCAAAGAAGATTTTGGAGTGAGACAGCTGCAATGGAAGATAGTAAGGCTTTGTTAGTTGAAATTCTTAACATGAAAGAATAATGGCAGGAACTTTAGCTACTTCTATATTTCTAAAATTTCAAAAAAAGTTCAAAGTAAGATGTACAACTTTGATTATTGAGGCTTATTATACTTCGAAATCAAGTAATACTATTTCTTTAGATATGGAGGAAAATGATATTACAGCAATACTTCATATGTACCTTGATGAAAACCCAAAAAGAAAAAATTGGAAAATTTTCACAAACCGAGAAGATCATCAATTTAATAAAACTGCTATCCCTGTTAAAGGGTTTGCCGCAAAATTCTCTAGAATAGATTTGAGATTTTCTAAATTTTGGAACGATAATGAAGAATATAAATATTTTGTCGAAGCAAAAAACCTAAAAGAAAATGATTCAGATTTGAAAAGAAGATATATTACAACCGGTATTGATAATTTTTTACTTGGAGGTAAATATTGTGATTGTGAAGGATTTCTAGTCGGATACATCCTCGAAGGAAGTGTTGACAAATGTGTAGATGGAATTAATAAATTACTTATGAAAGATGGTCGAAAAAATGAATTAATAGAAAAATTACAGCCTTTTTTATCAATTGATAGTCATTTATCTAAACATCAAAAAAAAGAAATTGATCATTTATTTTTAAACTACGTAAATTAACAACATGAATAACATCCAAACCAAAATCCTAAACGCCCTAAACACTAACAAACTCAACTTAACCAAATTAGGAGCGAGAAAGTGGTATAATTATTTTATAATTACCGAGGAACTCGTATGGTCTAGAAATTTATGGGAGGGTTACAAAATTCATGTTTACGTAAACGAAAGTAAATCTCATCATTTAGCATCCTATTGGATAGGCTATGATTCAAACTATAACCCATTTCTTAAGATTATTCTATAAAAAAATCCCAAGCTCAACACTTGGGATTTTCTATTTATTCCGGATCGTTCATTTTAAAACTCTCCATAAATTTTGTAGTATAATTTCCTGCCACATAATCCGGTTCATCCATTAATTGACGGTGGAATGGAATCGTAGTTTTGATGCCTTCGATATAAAACTCATCCAACGCACGTTTCATTTTGTTGATAGCTTCTTCACGGGTTTGAGCCGTAGTAATTAACTTGGCTATCATCGAATCATAATTTGGCGGAATGGTATAACCGGCATAAACATGGGTGTCTAAACGTACGCCATGTCCGCCAGGAGAATGAAGAACCGTAATTTTTCCCGGTGAAGGTCTAAAATCATTGTAAGGATCTTCTGCATTGATACGACATTCAATTGAGTGCAATTGTGGTAGATAATTTTTACCGGAAATTGGCACACCTGCTGCCACTAAAATTTGCTCACGAATTAAATCGTAATCAATAACTTGTTCCGTAATAGGATGTTCGACTTGAATCCGGGTATTCATTTCCATAAAGTAGAAATTTCTGTGTTTGTCAACCAAAAATTCAACTGTTCCGGCTCCTTCATACTTAATAAATTCAGCAGCTTTAACCGCAGCTTCACCCATTTTTTCACGCAATTCATCGGTCATAAATGGTGAAGGTGTTTCTTCGGTTAGTTTTTGGTGACGACGCTGAACTGAACAATCTCTTTCCGATAAGTGACATGCTTTTCCATATGCATCTCCTACAACTTGTATTTCAATATGGCGAGGTTCTTCAATCAACTTCTCCATATACATCCCGTCATTTCCAAATGCTGCTGCTGATTCTTGACGAGCACTTTCCCAAGCTTTAAGCAATTCTTCTTTTTTCCAAACTGCACGCATTCCTTTTCCACCACCACCTGCAGTCGCTTTCAACATCACAGGATAACCCATTTCTTTTGCGATTTTTTCGGCTTGTTCGTAACTTTCTAATAAACCTTCTGAACCCGGAACGCATGGAACACCGGCTGCTTTCATGGTTGCTTTAGCCGTAGCTTTGTCCCCCATTTTATCAATCATTTCAGGCGAAGCACCAATAAATTTGATGCCATGTTCCTGACATATTTTAGAAAATTTAGCATTCTCAGACAAAAATCCGTAACCCGGATGAATGGCATCAGCATTTGTAATTTCAGCTGCCGCAATAATATTTGACATTTTTAAATACGACAAATTACTGGGTGGCGGACCAATACAAACCGCTTCATCGGCAAATTTTACGTGAAGACTTTCAGCATCTGCGGTAGAATATACCGCTACTGTTTTAATGCCCATTTCTTTACAGGTTCTAATCACACGAAGTGCAATTTCTCCTCGGTTGGCAATTAATATTTTTTTAAACATATTTTTTAAATTAGATAATTAGACAAGGTGTCAATTAGACAATTAAGAAGAAAGAAAAACTTCTAACTCCCAACTTCTAACTTCTAACTTTTTAAGATGGATCTACTAAGAATAAAGGTTGATCAAATTCTACAGGTGACATATCATCAACAAGAATTTTCACGATTTTTCCTGAAATTTCCGCCTCAATTTCGTTGAATAACTTCATTGCCTCAATCACACAAACGGGATCACCTTTTGAAATTGTAGCTCCAACTTCTACAAAAGGAGCTTTGTCCGGAGCCGGTTTTCTGTATAATGTTCCAATCATTGGTGATTTTATCGTGATGTATTTTGAATTATCTTCTGCCGGTGCTGCTACAGGAGTACTTGGTGTGGCTGGTGCCGGAGTACTTGGTGCGGCTACGGGTTGCATCATTGGTTGCATGGGTTGAGCTGCCGGATAATGTTGAAAATAGGAGGCTTCTGCTGCTCCGGCTTCTGTAGTTTTAATGGTGATTTTAAAATCATCCATTTCTAATTTTACTTCTGTAGCACCAGATTTTGCTACAAATTTAATTAGGTTTTGAATTTCTCTAATGTCCATGATAGTTTAGTTTAGTTTTTTATTTTTTGTCGTAAGCCCATTTTAAATAGATAGATCCCCATGTAAATCCGCCGCCAAATGCAGCAAAAATAAGGTTGTCTCCTTTTTTAAATTTTTGCTCAAAGTCACTTAATAGCAAAGGTAATGTAGCCGAAGTTGTATTTCCATATTTTTCAATGTTTACCAACACTTTGCTCTCGTCAACGCCCATTCGACTGGAAGTAGCGTCAATAATTCGCTTGTTGGCTTGGTGAGCAACTAACCAATCAACATCATCGTGTGAAAGATTATTTCGTTGCATGATTTTTTCACTCACATCGGCCATTCCAGAAACGGCATATTTAAACACGGTTTTACCGTCTTGAAAAACAAAATGTTGTCTATTTTTAACCGTTTCTTCCGAAGGAGGAAGAATTGATCCGCCGGCATCAATTTTTAGGTATTCACGACCAATACCATCACTTCTTAAGAATTCATCTTGAAGTCCGAGGCCTTCGTGGTTTGGCTCAAAAAGAACAGCACCTGCACCATCTCCAAAGATAATACAGGTGGCTCGGTCAGTATAATCAATAATGGAGGACATTTTATCCGCTCCGATCAAAAGTACTTTTTTATACCTTCCGGATTCAATATAAGCCGCGGCAGTAGACATTCCATAAAGGAAACTTGAACAGGCCGCTTGTAAGTCATAAGCAAATGCGTTTACAGCACCAATTTGAGAGGCTACATAAACTGCGGTTGCTGCTACCGGCATATCCGGTGTTGCCGTGGCAACAATGACTACATCAATTTCTTCCGGATTGATATTGCTTTTTTCTATTAAATTTTGAGCAGCTTGTATAGCTAAAAAAGAAGTTCCTTTTCCTTCTTCTTTTAATAATCTTCTTTCTTTAATTCCCGTTCGGGTCGTAATCCACTCGTCGTTGGTGTCAACTAATGTTTCAAGTACTTGGTTTGACAACACAAAATCAGGAACATAAGCACCCACTGCGGTTATGGCGGCTGTTGTTTTACTCATAGGGTTTGATTGTTTTTCTTTTCCCGTAACGGTTAAAAGAGGTGGAAATTACAAAAAAAAATCTAAACTTGATTATTTTCGAAAGGCTAATTTTATTAAAATATAGGTATAACAAAAAAACTCCCACATGGTGAGAGTTTATCTATATACGATAAGAAAATACTAAGCAACAGCTTCAGTTTTGTCGATTACTACTTGTCCACGGTAGTACATTTTACCTTCATGCCAATATGCTCTGTGGTATAAATGTGCTTCACCTGTTATTGGGCAAGTTGCAATTTGAGCTGCAGTTGCTTTATAATGAGTTCTTCTTTTGTCTCTTCTGGTTTTCGAGGTCTTTCTCTTTGGATGTGCCATTTTACTATATTATTTATCCGTTAATAGTTTTTTTAATTGATCCCATCTAGGGTCTGTTTCTTCACTTTTCGATTCTTCTTTTTTCGCCTTGACTTTCAGTTGTTCTAATTTTTCGATTGCTTCCGACTTCAATGTTCCGTCTTTTACACCGGGATGAATTCTTTTTAATGGAATTGAAAGCACAATCATTTCATAAATATATTGAGATACATCCACTTGATGTTCACCATGAGGCAATATGAGTAATTCTTCATTCTCATCATTAAAAGCATCTCCAAACTGAACAACCACATCAATTTTTCCTTTGATGGTTAAATCAAATGGTTCTCCCGTTAAATCACAAGGCACATGAACTGTTCCTTTGTGTTTGAAATGTAGTTCAAGCATTGTTGATTTCTTATCTAAAACAACATCTACTTTAACATTACAACTTTCAAATTCATCGTATTCGAAGCGATCAAAGAACGTTTTATCTATTTGATAGTCAAATTGATGTTTTCCTAGCTTTAATCCGATAAACGGGATTAAATATTCATTAGATACTTTCATCTCAACAGCAATTTGTCCCAAAAATTTGGTTTGCAAAGATATAAAATAATCGCAAATCCAAGACAGTTATAAACATTTTTTTGTTTAAAACTGTTTTTCCTTAGTTTTTAGGGGTTTTTCAGTAATTTGGTCATATTCAATTCTGGCTTTATAAATGTCGATAGCTAAATATACGGCCTCCTTGAATGAATTAAAATCGGCTTTGTTTTTTCCGGCTATCTCAAAGGCGGTGCCGTGATCGGGTGATGTTCTGATCTTGTTTAAGCCAGCAGTATAGTTCACACCACTTCCAAAAGAAAGTGTTTTAAAAGGAATCAAACCTTGGTCGTGATAACACGCGATAACAGCATCAAATTTCTCATGCATGTTGTTTCCAAAAAAACTATCGGCAGCATAGGGTCCAAAAACAAATGTTCCTGTATCAAATAATTTTTTGATAGTAGGGCGGATGATTTCATCATCTTCTTTCCCAATTACACCATTATCACCACAATGCGGATTCAATCCCAAAACAGCAATTTTAGGTTTTCCTATTTTAAAATCTTGAACAAGTGATTTTTTGACGGTTGAGATTTTTTGAACAATCAATTTTTCGGTTAAATGTTTCGCTACTTCATTTACCGGAATATGATCAGTAAGTAAACCTACTCTTAATGAATCGTTGACCATTAACATCAACGCATCGCCGTCAAGTTCTTGATTTAAATAATCGGTATGTCCGGGAAATTTGAAATCTTCCGATTGAATGTTGTATTTATTAATAGGAGCTGTAACCAAAACGTCTACAATTCCTTCCTTTAAAGCTTTTGTGGCTGCTATAAATGATTTAATGGCATAAGAACCTACAATGTCGTTGGCCACACCATATTCCAAATTAAAACTATCTTTCCATAAATTAAAGACATTGATTTTTCCGGGAATAATTTGATCCAACTTGTCTATTCCGTGAAGTGTTGCGGTTGACTCAAACCCTTTTCGGAGATAGGACAGCATTTTTACATTGGCAAAAATCACAGGTGTACATAATTCTAACATTCTTGAATCTTCGAATGTTTTAAGAACGACCTCGCTTCCAATTCCGTTTAAATCTCCAATTGAAATTCCTACGAGAATATTTTCTGCTTTTTTTACCATGACAAGACGTAATTTATTGCTATTTTTGAAGTGCAAATTTACAAAAATAAAACCACAAATGTTTACCGGTATCATAGAAACTCTCGGAAGAATAAAATCGATTGAAAAAGAGCGGGATAATGTTCACTTCACAATCACTTCCGGCATTACATCGGAATTAAAAATAGATCAAAGTGTTGCTCATAATGGCGTTTGTTTAACTGTTGTGTCAATTGACAATACTGATTACACTGTAACGGCTATCAAAGAAACTATTGAAAAGACTAATTTGAGTTCTTGGAAGACTGGTGATGTAGTGAATTTAGAAAGAGCTATGAGATTGGGTGACCGCCTTGATGGTCATATAGTGCAAGGTCATGTGGATCAAATAGGGCAATGTGTTGCTGTTAATGAATCCAATGGGAGTTGGTATTTTACTTTCAGGTACGATGCCACGTTGAATAATGTTACCATAGAAAAAGGTTCTATAACCGTAAATGGCGTAAGTCTTACCGTAGTAAATTCAAAATTAAATGAGTTTAGTGTTGCCATTATTCCCTACACATATGAACACACAAACTTTCACACTATAAAAGAAGGCACAATTATAAACTTAGAATTTGACGTAATTGGGAAATATATTTCACGACTTAACGAACTGAGAAAGTAAACTAGACAAAAAACGCTGAATTATTTCAGCGTTTTTTTTATGTTTTGGTTGAAGTTGTATTTATAAAAAGCAAATAGTAATCCTATTATTATTAAAAGGGCAACCCCTCCATCAATCGGTAATCCCGGTGGTGGCGGTGTAGGTGGCGGAGGGTTTGGGTTAGCTACTGATGTTGAAGCATGAGCAGTTAACGAAACCATTCCTATAAAGCATCCTATTAATGCGTTTAAAAACTTATTTGGAACAATTGTCATAGGGTGTAAATGTAAATAAATTTTTTCTTTAACAAAATATTTTGACAAATAAAGTAAAAATCTCTATAAAACAAAAGCTATGTTACTTTTTTTTGACTCAAGTCTATGAAATTCTAAAATCATCGGCAAAAATACATTTTTTTTGTTAACTTCTTTGATTTCAAAATTATATTAACGTAAAATGTTTGGTTTTGGTTTGTGAGATTTGAAAAAAATATTTTTAATTACAAAGAAAAAAAGAAAAAACCTCCCGTTTGGGAGGTTTTGTGGTCCCACTTGGGCTCGAACCAAGGACCACCTGATTATGAGTCAGGTGCTCTAACCAACTGAGCTATAGGACCGGTTTAGAGAGTGCAATATTACTACTATTTTTGTTTTACTCAAAATATAAATCAATTTTATTGTTGTCATACCTTTTTATAAAACAGGAAGAACATCTCAATTTGTTGATTTAGAATTAGTCAAAAAGTAATTACTTTTGTAAAAAAATGTTAGATGCGTAAAATTTTCTACCTCAAAACGTGTGATACGTGCAAAAAAATCATCAAATCACTACCCAACACAAACAACTTTATTTTCCAAGATATTAAAGAAGAACCCATAACTGTCAAGCAATTAGAAGAAATTCAACAATTGACAGGTAATTATGAAGTGCTTTTTAGCAAAAGAGCCAAATTGTACAAAGAAATGGGCTTAAAAGATGAAAAACTCACTGAATCCGACTATAAAAGATATATTTTAGAACATTACACTTTCCTAAACCGTCCGGTGATTCTGATTGACAAATCTATTTTTGTTGGAAATAGCCCCAAAATCGTTCAAGCAGCCATTGATATTTTAGCAAATGAGTAAAAGACATTGGGCGTTAATGGCGGCCACCTTGGTTTCCATTATTTATGGGGTTACTTTTACCATTGCCAAAGATGTAATGCCTGAGTTTATAGAACCTTTTGGTTTCATTGTTCTACGTGTTGGAGGTTCAGTTTTATTATTTTGGATGATTTCCTTTTTTGGTCCGAAAGAAAAAATTGCAAAATCTGATTTTCCAAGAATCATTGCTGCAGCTTTTTTTGGTGTTGCTTTAAACATGCTAACATTTTTTAAAGGTTTAAGCTATACTTCGCCCATCATGGGAGCGGTTTTGATGGTTACCACCCCAATGATTGTGCTTATCCTTTCTGCCATTATTATGAAAGAACGGATGTTAAAAAGAAAAGTATTCGGTATCTTTTTGGGCTTAGCCGGGACCATTTCTCTTATTCTTTACGGAAAATCGATGATAAATGCTCCAAACGAAATGTTAGGGAATTTGTTGGTGTTTATCAATGCCGTTTCTTATGGTTTTTATCTTATCATTGTCAAAAAACTAATGGATAAATATAATGCCTTTACATTCGTAAAATGGATATATACATTTGGTTTTTTGATGGTTTTACCTTTTGGGTGGAGCGAATTTGATGCCGTGAATTGGTCATTAGTTCCGATTGATATATATTGGAAAATAGGTTTTGTAGTCATTTTTTCAACCTTCTTAACGTATTTATTAAACTTAGTTTCCATGCGGGAATTAAAACCTACTACTGTGGCGGTTTTTATCTATCTTCAACCTTTATTTGCCACTGTTTTTGCCATCAGTTTAGGAAAAGACGAATTGAGTTGGGTGAAAATTGGTTCGGCTATTTTGATATTCACGGGAGTTTATTTGGTAACGCAAAAAAAAAAGTAGTTTACAGTCGCACTTTACAGTCGCAGTAAATCTGAAAACTGAGACTGAGACTGTAAACTTTTAATTATCTTTGAAAACATTTTTATACAAGCATGATACAATCAATGACCGGTTTTGGAAAAGCCTCTTTGCAACTTCCAACCAAAAAAATAACCGTAGAAGTTAAATCGTTAAACAGTAAAGGATTGGATTTGAATGTAAGAATGCCATCTGTTTATCGTGAAATGGAATTGGGATTACGCAACATCATTTCACAAAAATTAGAGCGAGGCAAAGTTGATTTTTCCATTTATATAGAAATTACCGGTGAGGAAACTTCCTCCAAAATCAATGTTCCGATTGTGAAAGGCTATATCAATCAAATGAAAGCGGTGATTCCAAATGCAGATGAAACCGAATTGATGAAAATGGCCGTTCGGATGCCGGATGCTTTAAAAACCGAACGTGATGAAATTGATGAAAATGAATGGAATGAAATCTTAAAGGTAGTGGATGATGCCATGAAAAATATTGCTTCTTTCCGTGTCGATGAAGGAAAATCATTGGAAAGCGAATTCATTATGCGAATTGAAAATATTCGAAATTTCATGAATCAAGCGGTGAGTATGGATACTGAACGAATTGAAACAGTAAAAAATCGACTTCGAACCGCTTTAGCAGAATTAGAAGCCAATGTGGACGAAAACCGATTTGAACAAGAGTTGATTTTTTATCTTGAAAAATATGACATTACCGAAGAGAGAGTTCGATTAGAAAATCACCTTAATTATTTCATCGAAACTATTGCAGGAACGGAAGCGAATGGAAGAAAATTAGGTTTTATTACCCAAGAAATCGGTCGTGAAATTAATACGATGGGCTCCAAATCGAATCATTCTGAAATGCAAAAATTGGTAGTGATGATGAAAGATGAATTGGAGAAAATTAAGGAACAAGTTTTGAATGTATTATAGAGTAATTAGTGATTAGTGAATAGTAATTAGCCGATACTTACTATTCACTAATTACTATTCACTAATCACTTAAAAAAAATATGACTAAAGGAAAACTACTTGTCTTCTCTGCACCATCCGGATCGGGAAAAACCACCATTGTTCGACATTTGTTGGCTCAATCCGACTTGAATTTGGAATTTTCGGTTTCTTGTACCACTCGAGAGCCACGAGGTGAAGAAGTGCACGGAAAAGATTATTATTTTATATCGCTCAAAGAATTTAAAAACCATATCAAAGCAGAAGAATTTGTTGAATGGGAAGAGGTTTATCGCGATAATTTTTACGGCACCTTAAAAAGTGAAGTCGAACGCATTTGGGCCAAAGGAAAAAATGTCATTTTCGACATTGATGTAGCGGGTGGCTTGCGAATAAAATCGAAATTTAAAACCGAGACATTAGCCGTTTTTGTGAAACCGCCGAGTATTGATGAATTAAAAATTCGTTTGAAAAAGCGTTCTACAGAATCGGATGATAAAATCAACATGCGAATTGCAAAAGCATCGGTTGAATTAGCTACCGCACCGCAATTTGATAAAGTGATTAAAAATTATGATTTGGATGTGGCGAAAGCAGAGGCGTATGAATTGGTTAAGAAGTTTGTTAGTTGATAGTCCTTAGTGAATAGTCCTTAGTCCTTAGTTTGTTGTACTTAATAAAAAAAATATTTATGGCAGCTGTAAATTCATATAAAGATTTACTTATTTGGCAAAAAGGTATAAAAATTGTCATTTTAGTTTATAAATTGGTTAAAACATTCCCTGAAGATGAACGTTTTGCTTTAACAAGCCAATTAAAAAGAGCGTCAGTTTCAATTCCATCTAACATATCCGAAGGTTTTGGAAGAAATACGGATAAATCATTCAGTTATTTTCTTGATATTGCTAAAGGATCATTAAACGAAATTGAAACGCAACTCATTATTTCCAAAGAATTAGATTTTATTAAAGATGAATCTTTATATGATGAGCTAATGCTAATGATTCAGGAAGAGTCAAAAATGATTTATTCCTTTTCAAAAACTCTCAAAAACTAAGGACTAAGGACTATTCACTAAGGACTAATCTATGAAAATCGGTCTCTATTTCGGCACCTTCAATCCAATTCACGTGGGGCATTTAATCATTGCCAATCACATGGCGGAGTATTCTGATTTGGATCAGATTTGGATGGTGGTTACGCCGCACAATCCGCATAAACAAAAAAGCACATTATTGGATGATTATCATCGACTAGAAATGGTGCATTTAGCGACCAAAGATTATCCGAAAATAAAACCTTCTGATATCGAATTCAAACTACCTCAACCGAATTATACCATCAATACGTTAGCTCATCTTCAGGAAAAATATCCTAACTATGCATTTGCTTTGATTATGGGCGAAGACAATCTGAATTCACTACATAAATGGAAAAACTACGAAATAATTCTGCAAAACCATGACATTTTTCTGTATCCAAGATTAAATTCCGGAGTCATTGACGAACAATTTATCAATCATCCAAAAATTCATCGTGTAGGAGCTCCGGTGATTGAATTATCTTCTACTTTCATTCGCGAAAGCATCAAACACGGTAAAAATGTGAGAGCCGTTTTACCGGAAAATGTGTGGGCTTTTTTAGATCATAATTTGTTTTATAGGAAATAATTCGTTCTCTTAACACTCCTTTACCACTTGTTCCTTCAATCGTTTTGTAACTTTGTATGCGTTTAAGCTTTAAACCTTTTAAACTCTTAAACCTTTAACCTCTTAAACAATCTTACAATGACAAACTTCGAATTATACAACCCAACCAATTATATTTTTGGAAAAGGTCAAATAGCCAAATTATCCGAATTAATTCCTGCCAACAGTAAAATTTTATTGGCTTACGGTGGGGGAAGCATCTTTAAAAACGGAATCTACGACCAAGTAAAAGCCGCACTTTCATCAGTAGAAATGGTAGAGTTTGGAGGAATCGAACCCAATCCTCGTTATGAAACGTTGATGAAAGCGGTAGAAATCATTCGCAACGAAAAAATCACTTTCATTTTAGCCGTTGGTGGCGGAAGTGTGATTGATGGCGTGAAATTCATCTCAGGAGCTGTGAATTTTGAAGGTGATGCCGTTGAAATTTTAAAGAAAAGAATTTTATTTAAAGATATTTCCAAAGTCATTCCGTTTGGAACGGTTTTAACCTTACCGGCAACCGGAAGCGAAATGAACTCGGGTGCGGTAGTTACCATCGAAGCTACGAAAGAAAAATTAACTTTAGGCGGAAGTGCGTTATTCCCAAAATTCTCGATTTGTGACCCATCTGTGGTGGCTTCTTTACCAAAAAGACAATTGGAAAACGGCGTGGTTGATGCTTTCACACACGTAATGGAGCAATACTTAACCTATCCACACGATGCTCTTTTACAAGACCGATTTGCCGAAAGTATTTTACAAACGTTAATTGAAATTGGACCGGATGTGGTTCAAAACCCATCAGATTATAAATTGGCTTCCAATTTTATGTGGTGTGCGACGATGGCACTAAACGGATTGATTCAAAAAGGTGTTCCAAGTGATTGGGCAACACACATGATTGGACACGAACTAACCGCTTTATATGAAATTGATCACGCCCGAACATTAGCTATCATAGGTCCAAATTTATACCGAACCATGTTTGAAACCAAAAAAGAAAAATTAGCTCAATACGGTGAACGCGTTTGGAATGTAGAAGGAAATTCTATTGAAGAAAAAGCAACACAAGCCATTGAAAAAACGGTTGAATTTTTACATAAAATGGGAATGGAAACTAAACTTTCCAATTACACCACTGATTATGAAAAAACAGCTGATTTTATTGTAGATCGTTTTGAAGAAAGAGGCTGGAAAGCGATGGGCGAAAAACAAAATATCACGTTAGAAAAAGTGAGACAGACTGTGGAGATGAGTTATTAAAAAGAGATACTGAGTAGCTGAGTAGCTGAGAAAAAAATGTGAAACTTAAAATATTAGAAACTCAGTTTCTCAGAGTCTCAGTAACTCAGCCACTCAGAAAAAAAAATTCAAAAGGCGTTCCAGAAGTAATTTCCGGAACGCCTTTTTCAAAACACCAAAACAAAATTTAACTAACTCTAACTTGCTTGAAGCAAATGATTGTTGAATTACAACGTTGGATTTTGAATATTATTGCATTGATTATTAATATTTTAACTTCACTACCAAATTCGTACTCGTTTGTCTTCTGCAATGTACATTCCATCGCCGGGTTTAATGTTGAATGCTTCATAAAAAGCATCTACATTTTGAAGGGGAACATACGCCCGGTATTGACCTGGAGAATGTGTATCGGTTTTGACTAAATTTTTAATTGCTTCGTCTCTGGCTTTACTTCTCCAAATGGTGGCCCACGAAATAAAGAAACGTTGTTCAGGAGTAAACCCATCGATTAAACCAGGATTTCCGGTTTCTTTTAAGTGAATTTTCAATCCGTCTAATGCGGCACTTACTCCACCTAAATCGCCAATATTTTCCCCTAACGTAAATTTCCCATCTACAAAAATTCCCGGTAACGGTTCCAATTGCGAATATTGATCTGCTAAAGCTCCGCCTAATTCTGTAAATTGTTTTAGATCTTCGTCACTCCACCAGTTGACTAAATTTCCATCGGCGTTGTAACGCGAACCGCTATCATCAAAACCATGTGAAATTTCATGACCAATTACGGCTCCAATTCCACCATAATTTACAGCTTCGTCTGCTCTGTAATCATAAAACGGTGGTTGAAGAATTGCAGCAGGAAATACGATTTCATTAAACGACGGACTATAATAAGCGTTTACGGTTTGAGGAGACATTCCCCATTCAGTTTTATCAACCGGTTTACCTAATTTGGCAAAATTTTCATTGTTACGCCATTTCGTAATTCGCTTCGAATTTTCAAAATAAGTTCCGCCATCTTTTGGACTGATTATGGTTATTTTAGAATAATCTTTCCATTTATCGGGATAACCGATTTTTACATTAAATTTTCTCAGTTTTGCTTTTGCATTTTCTTTGGTAGATTTTGCCATCCAAGGTAAATTATTGATTCTGTTTTCAAAGGCTAGAAACACATTATCAATCATTTTTCTTGCTTTTTCTTTGGCTTCAGGTGGGAATTTTTTTTCAACATAAATTTTCCCTAATGCTTCACCAAAGGAACCGTTTACGGTTTGTAAAGCTCTTTCATCCAACGGTCTTTGTTTTACTGCACCAGTAAGCGTTCTTCCGAAAAACTCCCAGTTGGCATTTCCGATTTCAGTAGAAAGTGCTCCGGCTGAACGGTTTAACAAGGTCCAACGCATGTAAGCTTTCCAATCTTCCACTTTATTTTCTTTGAAAATAGTTTCTAATGCGGTCATGTATTTGGGTTGCGATACGATTAAAGTATCAACAATAGGCAAACCAACTCCTTTTAAATATTCTGTCCAATTAATCGTAGGTGTTAATTTTTGAAGTTCAGCCACTGTCATCGGATTGTATGTTTTTCTTCGGTCTCTTCTTTCCACTCGATCTAAACGAGGTGCTGCCATCGCAATTTCCAGAGCTAAAATTTTATCGGCACTGGCTTTTGCTTGTGCAGGTTTTTCTCCCAAATAACTCATCATTTTAATGATATGAGCATGGTATTTTTCTCTTTTTTCTTTGCTGTCTTTTTCATCGGAAACATAATAATCTCGATCGGGCAGACCAAGACTTCCCAACCCAACATTCACAACGTTTCGGTTACTGTTTTTCGCATCCGTGCCCACACCAACACCAAAAAATCCGATTCCACCTTCGGTTTCCATTTCGATTAAAAGTTTCTTTAAATCGGAAACATTTTTAACGGCATTTATTTTTTTTAAATAAGGTTCTAACGGTTTGATGCCGAGTTTATTTCGAGAAACCGTATCCATAATTGAGCGGTAAAGATTCAATGCTTTTTCTTGATCAGTTTCATTTGTATAAGCCGGATTTTGCAATGCTTCATTGAGAATAACTTTCATGTCATCGTCCGTCTTTTTACGAAGTTCATCAAAGCTTCCCCAACGGGTTCTGTCAGCAGGAATTTCATTTTTATCTAACCAATTTCCGTTTACAAATCGGAAAAAATCATCACTTGGTTTTACGGATTTATCCATGTATTCCATGTTAATTCCGATGGTTTCTTTACTTTTTTCTTGAGCAAATCCGACTGTTAGGGAAGACAATGTCAACACACAGATTAGATTTCTTTTAATTGTATTCATTTCTTAATTTTTAATTATTCGTTTCACGGTTTGCCCGTTTTCATTTGAAATTTTGATAAAATAAACTCCGTTTGAAACGTTAGACAAATTCAATTCAGTTTGATTATCGGTTAAATCCGCATTCCCAACAGATAAAATATTTTTACCGGTAACATCATATATATCAATTTGTTGCGGATTAAAATTCCCGTACGATAAAGTGAAAACACCTTTTGTCGGATTAGGATAAACCGCTATAGAATTGTTTTCAAAAGCTTGTGTTGATAATGTTCCGTCAATAACAAAATCATCGATAACAGCTCCTTCTTTTGTAACTGTATAATCAGAGTGAAAGACAAAACGGAAGATAATGTTACTTTCATTTGTAAAGGCATTTAACGGATAACTGTATTCTAGTAGGTTAGTATTTGTTCCTGTCCATTGTGCACCCGGACAAATTTCGCAATCTCCACCACTTTGCGGATTTCTGTCGCTGTTATACCAGTTCGGATCATCTGCGGTTCCTAAAACAACCCAATTTTCACCAAAATTAGTTGAATATTCTGCGTAAAGCACATCCCAATTTTCTTCGATATCAAACGCTAATTTAAAACGCATAATCGGGTTTGTAATTTGTGTGAGGTCATAACATTGTGAATACAAATAGGCTTTAGTTAAATCGAGGTAATCCCCATCTAAATTCGTTGCATATACATTTGCTCCCGAAGCTGCTTGGTTTAATAATGTTCCGGTTGGTATTCCTCGTTGCCAGCTATTTTCGGATCCTTCATGATTGGATAATAGTGATGATTCCTCTGTTTCAAAAGTATTTACTTCTCCAACTTGACCACCATCATTGTTCAATACTTCTATATTTAGGGCGTTATTGTTTGAAAAAGTATCATTTTCCATTACAATATTTGCTTGAATAATAGAATTTCCTCTGATTAATGTGATGTTCGGAATTTCTACCGTAGTTGTAGCTAATGAAGCTAAAGATCCATTCCAATCATAACTAGCATCCATTCCATTTATCGAATAATTTAATATGAAATCAGTGATTGTGGTTGAACCCGTATTTTTTACTAAAAATGACAAACTATTCGTGCTACAGTTAATGACTGATGCCGCTGGATTTTCTATGCTCAACAGAGCAATTTCATTTTCGGCTATTTGGGATGGGATTGGTGATTGCCAAACACCTCTTCCGTAAGTTGATGCAATAATTTTTCCGTCCAAAACGTTGATTTCTAGATCAGTCACTGTAACATTTGGTAAATTAGTATCATAGGGAATCCACGAATTCATGGAATCGTCACGATAATAGACGCCCAAACTTGTTCCTAAATAAACGGGATTTAAAGGATGATTGGCTTGGTGTTTGATGACATTTCGACCAATCGAAGGCAACCCTTGTGCAAAATTGGCAAACGATAAACCACCATTGGTAGATTTGGAAACCACTCCATTAAGACCAGAGGCGGTGATGTAAATTATGTTATTATTATGAACGTTTACTTCAATTGAGGTAATGTCCGAAGAAAATGAAAAAAGATAATCAAATGTTACTCCTCTGTTTGAACTTTTATACAAATCTTGGCCATCACCAATATACATGATATCATCATTGGAAGGGTCAACTACAATTAATTCGATATTTCCATTGAAGAAAGAATTAATCGAAATATTTTGCCATGAACCATTGACCAATTTGTATAAATTAGAGTACCCAGCAAACAATTCTCCGGCTGAATTAAAAACCAACGGAGTAATCCAATTACCCCCTTCACCTTCCGGGGCACCTATACTTCCTGAGAGTGATGCTCCAGCATTATTGGTAAAATACAAACCTCCACCGTTTTGAATAAAGCCATAGTATTTGTTGCTGTTGTTTGGATCAATAGCAGTCTCCATACCATCCGCTCCGTAAAAATTTTTCCATTGATTATTACTTAAAGCATAACCACCATTGTCTTGCAGTCCTCCGGCTATTTTTGAGCTCGATTGTTTCGATACGGAAATTCTGTAAAATTGACCTATTTGAGCCGTTGCTGTTAGATCAGTAAACGAAGCTGCATTATTTGTAGAAACATACACCCCTCCATCACTACCGCAATACAGCACACCATCATAAAAACGTAAAAAGTGAATATCTGCGTGCGTATAAGTAGCTTGAAAAGGGTTTGACCAGCTGTTTATTTTAGTAAAATTATTACCTCCATCAGACGATTTCCAAACATTTAAAACACCGGTGTAAACTTCTTCCGGATTGGTATCCGAAACCGCTAAGGCTAAATCGAACCAGGCTTGATCAGCTTCAAAAATATCAACAGTGTTTTGAGTTATTGAAAAATTCACACCGGAATTAGTTGATTTATATAATCCTTGATGGCTCCAATTTGTTCTTGCACTCAAAACATATACATATTCAGGATTTGCAGGAGTAACATCAATTATTAACCGCCCCGAATTGGCAGGCATACCGGATGTAATCATTGTAAAACTATTTCCGCCATTGGTTGAGCGGTAAAAACGATTATTCGTTACGGCATACACAATGTTTGGATTGCCCGGTTTCAATTTCAAATCTTTTACATTTCCGCTTAGATTATTTGTCCAAGTTGTTCCGCCATTTGAGGTTTTAAAAAGCCCTGCACTAGTTGCAACCCATAACGTTAAAGGATCGTTTGGATGCATAAAAATATCTGCCGCTACTGTTGAAGTGTTATTAAATGTCAATCCGGTTGTATTCCAAGTTAATCCACCATCAGTTGATTTTAAAACGCCGATTGAATAGGTATCACCGGCATCTTTATCACCGGTGGCAATGTAAATTATATCTGAATTAGTATGGTCAATGGCAATTCCCGACACACCAATCTGCGGCAAATAATCCGATAACGGAGTCCAGTTTTGTCCTGCATCTGTTGATTTCCAGATTCCACCTGCCGGTGCACCAATGTAGATTGTGTTGGCATTATTTGGGTCAACTACGACTACATTTACACGTCCTTGTCCGGATGACCAAGAACCGGTATTGATGTGATTAAAAGGGCCAAGCGGTTCCCAATTGCTGATGTCGTTCAGTGTTTCATTGCGACTCAGTATTCTTGCTTGTTTTTGATTCCAAGCTTCCCACATTTGGGTAGGTGTCATTAGATATCCGTTTTCATCTACTTTATTTCGCCAATGGGTTTCCCATCTCATAAAAGGTTTGTATCCACTACCTTTTACCTTGTTATTTTTGTCTTGCCAATAAGTATCAAAAGCTGTTTTGATTTCATCAATTGTAGCATCCTTGTTATCTCTTTTCTGAACATTATCCATCCATGGAGCGGTTGGATTAAATTGAGCAAAGACAAATGAAGATTGAATTATTAATAATAAAAGTAGATTTCTTTTCATTTAGGTTGAATTTTTTATTCAAAAATAGAAAAACGTTTTCAATTGATAACTATTAATTAACAGTTGTATAAGCAGAAGTTTTGAGGATAACTTTTCTACCTTTGTAAAAATAATTGTTATGCATTCCTTTATTAAACGCTACAAATTTCAATTGTTAGGATTCCTGATTTTTTCTATTGCTTTCCTATCCATTTCTTTTTATTTATTAACGCCAAAGAAAAAACTCCCCATTTTCAATCCATCCGACGTTAATCCTGAATTAGTTGACAGCACGGTTCAACATGTTAGTAAATACCATACCATTGCTGATTTTTCTTTTACCAATCAAAACGGAGAAATCATTTCTCAAAAAAATTATGAAGGAAAAATTTATGTCGCTGATTTTTTCTTTACTACTTGTCCTACAATTTGTCCGATTATGCAAGACAATATGGTGGAAATTCAAAATGCTTTTAAAGATGTTTCAGGTGTGATGCTTTTATCTCATACAGTCATGCCTCATATTGATAGTGTTCCTGTTCTAAAAAAATATGCGTTAGAAAAAGGAGTGATTGATTCCAAATGGAATTTAGTAACGGGAGATAAAAAAGATATCTTTTACATTGCCAGAAAATCTTATCTAGCCGTAAAAACCGAAACCGAAGGAGAATTATATGATATGGTTCATACTGAAAATTTTATTTTAGTGGATAAAAAAAGAAGAGTTCGTGGTTTTTATGATGGTACTAAAAAGGAGGAAATAAAACGATTAATAGAAGACATACGTTTTTTAATAGACGAAAAAAATTAAATTCTTAACAGACTTTTATCAATTAATATTGATGAAAATAAGTTATTTTTGTATTTATATTTATTCTAAATAAACTTTGCAAACAACAATTGACCAACTGAAAAAAGGCGAAAAAGCTATAATTACAGCTTTTAATTTGGAAACCATTCCCTTGAAATTAATTGAAATGGGTTGCATGGAAGGTCATTTGGTTGAATTAGTGCAAACAGCTCCTTTTGGAGATCCTTTGTATCTTGATATGAATGGAACTCATTTGGCTATTCGAAAAGAAATGGCAAAGGAGATTATTGTAGAAATCATTCAAAACTAAATTGCTGAATGAAAAACACATCCCTAAAAGTTGCACTCATTGGAAATCCAAATACCGGAAAAACTTCCTTATTTAATCAATTAACAGGACTCAATCAACAAGTTGGAAATTATCCGGGAGTGACAGTAGAGCGTAAAGTTGGCACCTGTAGTTTACCTCAAAATAAAAAAGCTACTATTCTTGATTTACCGGGAACGTATAGTTTAAATGCTAATTCATTAGACGAAAATCTGGTAATAGAATTACTTTTAAATAAGAATGATAAAGATTATCCCGATGTTGCAGTTGTAGTCTCTGAGGTAGAAAATCTAAAACGAAATTTACTCCTTTTTACACAAATAAAAGATTTAGAAATTCCAACTATCTTGGTCGTCAACATGGCCGATCAAATGGCGTTAAAAGGAATTTCATTGGATATTCCTAAACTAGAAGAAGCTTTAAAAACCAAAATTGCACTCATTAGCTCCAGAAAAGCAACCGGAATCGAGGAATTGAAAGAATTGATTGTTAATTATGAATTGCTTTCAACCGAACCCTGTTTGAATGCTTCTGAAATTGATTCTGACTATTTCAATAATTTACGAAGAATATATCCCAATCAACAATTGTATAAACTTTGGTTGGTTATTTCACAAGATGTAAATTTTGGTGAGCTTTCAAAAAAGGTAATCCAAAATAATTCGTTCTCAAAATCAGATGATGAATTAAAAAGATTACAACATAAAGAAACCATAAAAAGGTATCAATTTATCAATGATTTACTCAAAATTGGTAAATCAATTGATCCTTCAAAAGCAAAAGATTTACGAAGCAAACTAGACAGCATTCTTACCCATAAAATTGGTGGTTATATTATATTCTTTACCATTTTATTTCTGATTTTTCAATCTGTTTTTGAATGGTCCAGCATTCCTATGGAATTTATTGACGAATCGTTTGCTACACTTAGTACTTGGGTTAACGAACATTTATCATCCGGAAAATTAAACGATTTGATTTCACAAGGAATTATTCCCGGTATCGGTGGTGTAGTGATTTTTATTCCTCAGATAGCCTTTTTGTTTTTGTTCATATCCTTATTGGAAGAAAGCGGATATATGAGTAGAGTCGTTTTTTTGATGGACAAGACGATGAGACGATTTGGCCTTAGCGGAAAAAGTGTTGTGCCATTAATTTCTGGAACCGCTTGTGCTATTCCAGCCATTATGGCAACTCGAAATATAGAAAATTGGAAAGAGCGATTAATTACCATTTTAGTTACGCCATTTACAACTTGTGCAGCTAGAATTCCCGTTTATGCTATTTTAATTGCCTTAATCATACCAGACAAACGAATTTTTGGATTTCTGAATTTACAAGGGCTTACGTTGATGATTTTATACACGCTTGGTTTTTTGATGGCAATTATTTCGGCAACCATTTTAAACAAAATGCTCCAACTCAAATCAAAAAGTTTTTTTGTGATTGAAATGCCAAATTACAAAATTCCATACTATAAAAATGTGGGATTAAATGTGCTTGAAAAAACAAAAGCATTTGTGTTTGGAGCCGGTAAAATCATTGTTTCTTTGTCTATCATTTTATGGTTTATGGCATCCTATGGGCCGACTGATAATTTTGCAAATGCAGAAGAAATCATTAGCTCTGAATCTCAAAATCAATCGTTATCTGAAGATGAAATACAAGATAAAATCGCTTCTTTTAAACTTGAAAACTCTTATATCGGAATCATCGGAAAATCAATTGAACCTGTTATTCTACCTCTTGGATATGATTGGAAAATAGGTATTGGAATTGTTGCTTCTTTTGCGGCAAGAGAAGTTTTTGTAGGTACAATGGCTACTATTTACAGTGTAGGTAGTCATGGTGAAGAAGAAAATACCATCAAAGAAAAAATGAAAAATGAGGTAAATTCCATTACAGGAAAACCAATATATACTTTTGCTTCCGGAATTTCACTCTTGCTTTTTTATGCTTTTGCAATGCAATGTATGAGTACGTTAGCCATTGTTAAAAAAGAAACTAATTCTTGGAAATGGCCGATAATACAGCTATTTGTTATGAGCGGATTTGCTTATTTAGTCGCTCTTCTGGCTTTTCAAACACTCAAATAAAATAACTTTCAAGCATTAAAATTTAAAACAGTTTAATTTTCAAACACTTATAAAATTCTTTATTTTTTTCTTATTTATATTTTGTCTAAATAAAAAATAGGTTTTACATTTGCAATGTAGAATCAATCTAAATAAAAATGAAAAAATATTTTACGCTGTTTTTAACATCTAGTTTCATAGTAGTAAACGCTCAAACGAACAATCAAAAACAACAACAAGACACTATACGATTACAAGAAGTTACTCTTGAGCCCAAAAAGAACAGCCCAGAAAGATTACCTGAAATAAAACAAAATGTATTGTTTTCAGGTAAAAAAAATGAAGTTTTAAAATTATCTAATATTAACGGAAATTTTACGACCAACAATAGTAGAGAAATTTTTTCCAGAATTCCTGGTGTCACCATTTGGGAGAACGAAGGCTCAGGAATCCAAGTTAATGTTGGAGTTCGCGGTTTAAGTCCAAATAGAAGTTGGGAATTAAATACACGTCAAAACGGGTATGATATTTCGTCTGATGTATTTGGTTATCCGGAAGCTTATTATAATCCACCTTTGGAAGCGGTTGAAACCATAGAATTAGTTCGCGGTGGTTCATCTTTGCAATTTGGTCCACAGTTTGGCGGAATGCTGAACTATGTTTTAAAAAGAGAAACAAAAAAGAAATTTTCTTTTGAAACACAAAACACTGTGGGAAGTTATGGTATGATGAGTAGCTACAACGCTATTGGCGGAAATTTTAAAAAGTTTTCTTATTATGTTTACAACCATTCCCGAAGTGCTGACGGATGGAGAGAGAATAGTGAATATACGGTTCGAAACACACACGCTTTTGTGGAATATCGTTTTACAGAAAACACCAAATTGTCTGCAGAATATACTAATATGGATTACCAAATGCAACAAGCTGGGGGTTTAACTGACGAACAATTTAAAGATGACCCGAGACAATCGTTGCGAGAAAGAAATTGGTTTGGCACGCCTTGGAATGTGTTTTCCCTAAATTTTGATACTAAGATAAATGATAATTTTACCTCAAACACAAAACTTTTTGGGCTTGTTGGCGAAAGAAACAGTGTTGGATTCACTGCAACTCCAAATGTTGAAGATGTTATCAATCCTGCTACTAATGAGTATGCCAACCGAAGAGTAGATCGCGATTTTTACGAAAATTTCGGCTTGGAGAACAGAAACATTTATAAATACAAGCTTGGGAAAGTAAACAATAATCTCGCCTTTGGTGTGCGTTTGTACAAAGCTAATACACAACGGGTTCAAGACGGAAGAGGAACAACAGGTTTTGATTTTGATTTGTCTATAGATGGGAGGTTTGCCCGTGATTTAAATTTTACGACAGAAAACGTAGCGGTATTTGCAGAAAATCAGTTTAAAGTTTCTGAAAAATTTAGCGTTACACCTGGAGTTCGATATGAATACATCAAAAACACAGGCGAAGGAAGATTTGGAATCAGTAATAATAATGATGTTGCTTTTCCTGATAAAACGATTTCAAGAAGTCAACCTTTATTTGGACTGGGTTTAGAGTACAAATTTACAACCACAAATATTTATGCTAATATAACTCAAGCTTACAGACCTGTATTGTTTTCAGATTATACTCCTCCAGCGGTAACCGATGTTATTGACCCAAATTTAAAAGACGCTAGTGGTTTTAATGCTGATTTAGGATTTAGAGGAACATTTAAAAACTATTTAAACTTTGATTTTAGTTTGTTTTATTTGAGTTATAATAACCGAATTGGTGGGATTAGACAATTTGTGAATAACGACCCCACACAAGGAACTTTTATTTACAGAACCAACTTGGGTGAAACAGTAAACAAAGGAATCGAAGGTTTTTTTAATCTGAACTTTACCAAGTTATTTAATATTGATAAACCCTATGGAAACTTAGATTTATTTGCGTCTGTAAGTTTTATTGATAGTCGTTATAACGATTTTAGAATTTTTAACACATCCGGAACGGCACCAAATGTTACGATTACAGAAACTAATTTAGAAGGCAATAGAGTTGAAAATGCTCCACGCTATATTCATAATTTTGGGCTTTCTTGGAGTAATGATAATTTCTCTTCTACTTTACAATACAGAATGTCCGGTAAAATATTTACGGATGCTAATAACACAATAGCTCCATCAGCTAATGGTGTTACCGGCCTTTTGGACGATTATCGCGTATTTGATTTATCAACCGAATATAGATTTTTGAAAAATTATAATATCCGAGCAGGTATTAATAATTTACTTAATGAAGAATTTACCACTCGAAGAGCAGGAGGTTATCCCGGTCCCGGTATTCTTCCAGGAGAGGGCAGAACATTTTATATTTCTGTAGGAGCAAAACTTTAACAATAAATGGTTTTCAAGTAATTGAAAACCATTTATTTTTACATTATGATACAAAATAGTATTGTTTATATTTTAGTGGTAGTAGCCGTAATTATTCTTTTTAAACCTTTATTCACAAAGAAAAAATCGAAGAAGAATTGCGATGGAAATGATTGTGGTTGTCATTAACTTCCCAACGCCACATCCAAACTCATCATGACCACAAATCCACCAATAAATCCGAGGGTTGAAATATCGGTATGTTTATCTTGTTGCGTTTCCGGAATTACTTCTTCCACCACCACAAAAATCATTGCTCCGGCAGCAAATGCCAAAGCATAAGGTAAAATTGGAGTGAAAAACGTAACCGCTACTGCTCCCAAAACACCGGCAATAGGTTCTACTAAAGCGGAGGATTGACCGTATAAAAAACTCTTTTTTCTGCTCATTCCCATTCGTCGTAACGGCATAGAAACCGCAATTCCTTCCGGAAAATTTTGAATTCCGATTCCAATCGCTAGAATTGTTGCTCCAGCAATCGATGCTTCCGGAATTCCGGCAGCTACACCACCAAACAAAACACCCACAGCCAATCCTTCCGGAATATTGTGTAACGTGATGGCTAAAACCAAAAGTGTTGTTTTTTGCCAAGGTGATTTTACACCTTCAGTTTCTTTGAAATTGATATGTAAATGCGGTAAAACTTTATCCAAACCAAATAAGAAAAAAGCTCCTAAAAGAAAACCAACCGCTGCCGGTATTACTTTTACAAAACCTTCTCCTTCTGACATTTCAATAGCAGGTGCAAGCAAACTCCAATAACTGGCAGCAACCATAACTCCGCCTGTAAAACCAAGCATTCCGTCTAAAGCGGCCCGGTTCATTGTTTTAAAAAAGAAAACCACAGAAGCTCCTAACGCTGTTAAAAACCAAGTGAATAACGTGGCATATAACGCAGCTAAAATAGGGTCAATACTCGATAAATAATCAACAATGCGATCAAACATATTACATCACTTTTACAAATAAATTACCTGCAATTTTATTCGAAATTAAAATCTCTTTTCCATTCATCAAAATAGTCAACGACATATCAAAGGCTTCTTTATTGATAATTTCAATTTCAGAACCTAACGAAATTTGATGTTTATCTAAATACTGCAAAAAACTCGGCGAACTATCTTTAACACCCAAACACATCACTTTTTTGTTCAAACCTACTTCAGAAAGTAATTGTTTTTCCACTTTTATCATCTGTCCATATCGATCAGGAATCGGATCACCGTGCGGATCTTCTTTAGGGAAGCCTAAAAATTCATCCAAACGATTGATCAATTTCTCGGATTTAATGTGCTCCAATTCTTCTGCTAAATCGTGTACCTCATCCCAAGTGAAATCTAGTTTTTCTACCAAAAAAACTTCCCATAACCGATGTTTTCTTACAATCATTTTGGCGGCGTGCAATCCTTTTTGAGTGAGCGTCACGCCTTGGTATTTTTGGTAATCAACCAATTCTTTTTCGGCTAATTTCTTAACCATATCCGTAACAGAAGACGCTTTGCTTTCTATCATTCCGGCAATTGCATTCGTATTGATTCCTTTAGGTGAAACCAACGATAAATGGTAAATTACCTTGATATAATTTTCTTCCGAATAGGTCATGAATTCAATTAATTTGAAACAAATATACTAAGATAATTTGATATGAGTAAAATAATTTTTAGTTTTGTCTAAATTTATTTTTTGTATGAAAAAAATTTTCCTCTTAGTATCATTCTTATTTACATTTTTTACACAAGCTCAGGAAAAAGGAACGGTTGTTGGTCATGTTTTATCTGAAGGTCAAGCAGTTCCATTTGCAAGCATTCTTTTAAAAAATGCAACCACAGGAACTTCTTCTGATGAAAACGGAAATTTTTCAATTGAAGTTCCGTCGGGAAAACAAGCCATTATTGTGCAAGCCATTGGATTTAAAAATCAGGAAAAAAACATTAATGTACCATCCGGCGGAAAAATTCATTTGAATTTTAATTTGGAAGAAAGTGTTTTCGGGCTGAATCAAGTGGTGGTTTCTGCCACACGAGGATTGCAAAAAAGAACAGAAGCTCCAGTCATTGTCACCGTAACCAATTCAGAAGTTTTACAAAAAGCCCAAGCCATTAGTTTATCCGAAGGATTAAGTTTTCAACCCGGATTACGGATGGAAACGAATTGTCAGAACTGTGGATTTTCTCAAGTTCGGATGAATGGTTTGGATGGAGCTTATTCCCAAATTTTAATGGATAGCCGACCGATTTTTTCTGCTTTAAATGGTGTGTATGGTTTAGATCAAATTCCGACCAATATGATAGAAAGAATTGAAGTTGTTCGTGGTGGTGGTTCGTCTTTATATGGGTCGAATGCGATTGCGGGCACAATCAATATCATTACCAAAGATCCGATAGAAAATTCGTTTGAAATTAATTCGCATTTAGGTATAATTGAAGGAAATGTGCCCGACAAAGCATTAACATTAAACGGAACAGTTTTATCAGAAGATTTAAATTTAGGTCTTCAAATTTTTGCGATGCTTCGTGACCGTGAACCTTTTGATGCCAATGATGATAATTTTACGGAAATTACGACGATGCAAAATCGAACATTCGGATTCAAATCGTTTTATCGTCCGTTTGAACGAAGTAAAATTACAGCAGAATTTCATACGGTAAATGAATTTAGAAGAGGTGGCGAAAATCGTTTTGATTTGCAACCTTTTGAAGCTCTTACGACAGAACAAATTAATTCCAAAATGGTTGGTGGCGGACTCACATTCGAAAATTATTCAGAGGATGAAAAAAATAAATATGCTGTTTATTTCAACACCCAACAATCTAAAAATGACAACTTTTATGGTGGTAGAGCCGATGATGAATTGGGTAATATTGATTATGCAGAAAGCATTCGCGGTTATGGAAATACCGAAGTCATCACATGGATTGGTGGAGCTCAATACAACCGAAAACAAGAATCATTTTTAGGTGGATCGGCAACCTTAACAACCGGAGCCGAATACAAAAAAGAAATGATGGTTGATGAAAAACCAGGTTATAATGCATTTGTAAATCAAACATTAGATATTTTGGGAATTTATGCTCAACAAGAATGGAAAGTAAATGAAAAACTAAAAGTTTTAGGCGGTTTGCGAGCCGATTTTCACAATGCTGCTGATGAGGCCGTGATTTTTAATCCGAGATTAAACATACTTTATAATTTTAAAGAAAATTTGCAGTGGCGAAATAGCTATGCTAAAGGTTTTAGAGCTCCACAAGTTTTTTCGGAAGACATTCACGCTCGAATTGCAGCCGGAGAAGTCGCTTTGGTTGAATTAGCGGATGGGTTGCAATCGGAAACATCCCATTCCTTTTTAACTTCGTTAGATTGGAGTAAAGTTTCACCAAACTCAGAAGCCGGATTGACATTTGAAGCTTTTTACACTAGATTAAACGACCCTTTTGTGTTAGAACAACTTTCAGAAACCATCTGGGAAAAACGTAACGGAAAAGGAGCTGATGTGTATGGTGTGAATTTGGAGGCAAAATATGCTCCGGGACAAAAATGGCAATTTCAAGCAGGAGCAACCATTCAAAAAGCTTTGTATGACGAAGCGGTTCAATGGAGTGAAAACGTGACGAATACCAATCGAAATTTCTTTCGTTCTCCGAATGTTTATGGAAATTTAATGGCAACATTTTCGCCCAAAAAAGCTTTTCAGAACAATCTTTCTTTGGTATATACCGGAAGAATGTATGCACAACATTTCGCTGGGTTTATTGCAGAAGACCGTTTGGTGACTACAAATGAGTTTTATGAAATAAACTTAAAATCTTCCTACACATTTGTGGTAAAAGAAAAATTACATCTTCAATTGAGTGGCGGTATTCAGAATCTTTTTAATCAATACCAAAATGATTTTGACTTGGGTGTGAATCGTGATGCGAATTATATTTACGGTCCTTCACGACCCAGAACCATTTTTATTGGTTTAAAAATAGGATCTGATTTGTTATGAGGACTTATTAAACCATAACAAATCTTTATGATTCAAATCATCCAATCAAAATGATTTCTTACTAACTTTGCATTCAGAAAATCAAATATCAACAATCATAAATCTTAAATAATTATGTATCCAGAAGAAATGGTAAAACCCATGAGAGCCGAATTATCGGAAGTAGGTTTTCAAGAATTATATAGTGCAGAAGCGGTTGAAAATGCAATCAAACAATCCGGAACAACTTTAGTGGTGGTGAATTCGGTTTGTGGTTGTGCCGCCCGAAATGCAAGACCGGGAGCCAAAATGAGCTTAGACGGAGCAAAAAAACCAACTCAATTAGTAACCGTTTTTGCCGGTGTTGACAAAGATGCCGTTGATGCAGCGAGACAACACATGTTTCCTTTTCCACCATCGTCGCCAAGTATGGCGTTGTTTAAAGATGGCGAATTGGTTCACATGTTAGAACGTCACCACATTGAAGGACGTCCAGCAGAAATGATTGCAGAGAATTTAAAAGATGCTTATAACGAGTTTTGTTAAGCTCTGTTTAATAAAAATTAAATCCTTTCAAATTTACATCTGTAAGGATTTTGTTTTAAAAAACTTTTATCATTTAATAATGGAATGAAATAATATACTTAAAATTTAGAAAAAATATTAGTAAAAAATTTTAACACCATAAATAAACAGACACTTTTCACGCAAAATGAAGAAAATAGAGTATTTATTTGTTTTCAGTTAAATTTGCTTTTTCTAATAGTTTTTTTAGGGTTTTTGAATCTAACTTATTAGCCGTCGAATCAACTCTGTTAATTTTGATTTTAAATTTAAAAAACTTGTTATCATTATTAATTGTAATACTATTAGAATCAAAAGCATTATAAAACTTCTCTATGTCTACGTTTTCAGCTATTACCTCATATTCGCTTGGTCTTGAAATCAAAGTGTTTTTATAGCTAAATATTGGGGTTTTACTCCATTCAATAGTATAACCCAAATAAGAAACTTTTTTATTCTCGCCTTTTGGAAATTGTAATGGTATTGTAAACAATATTATAAAAAAAATATTAAATAAGAAGTGTATAATAATTGA
Source organism: Flavobacterium sp. (assembly GCF_044339515.1). Taxonomy (GTDB): domain Bacteria; phylum Bacteroidota; class Bacteroidia; order Flavobacteriales; family Flavobacteriaceae; genus Flavobacterium. The sequence goes on along the minus strand of NZ_JBIIVK010000026.1, from coordinate 1,310 downwards.
TTTAAATAAATTAAAGTTTAAAACTACCCAAATTAGAATTAATCCTAAACTTAATTGAAAAAACATTGGTATAATAGTTATAATTGAAGAAAAGTCTTGTGTTTTGTAGTGAACAAGTGAAAAAATAATTGAACTAATAATAAAAGAAAACTTATTATCCACATTTTTTACAAAATTTAGCCCAAACAAGATTATTAATAAAATATAAAGGTATAAGTTATCGGTAGAATATATATAGATTATCATACCTATAACTGATACTGTTCTAAAAAGTAAATTGTTAGCAAAATAACCTCTAAAAGAAAATTCTTCAAAAATCGGTGCAATAATTAATGCACTAAAAACAAAAACAAAATAATTATTAAAAGAATCAAAACGAGATAAACTACCTAATTCTTTTTCAAAATAGATTGAAACAAATGTATATAATAGCATGGTGCAGCAAAAAATCACTGCACCACTTAATATTAAATAGTTTGAATTGTATTTTTTAAATTTTTCTAACATAATTTATAATTATCTACACCCTACATTACAAGTTGTAGAAAACCATCCTTCGCTGAATTGCATATAAGGTCGAGAACCACTTGGACAACTCAAAGCTTGCATAGCACCTCTACATTGTTCTAAAGGAGAATCTTGTAAAGAGTCAACAATTGCTACGATAGCAGATACAACCACTACTACACAAGGACCGCAATATTGAATTTCATTCTCATAAACACCTCTTGAATTGTTTTCATTTGTATAATTTTCTAGGCTTGTTATAAAATCATCACCGTAATATTTTACATCATTAATTTGCTCTCCAGTACTTGTTATTGCATTGAACTTGAAATAATCATTTTCCTCTACAATCTCAACGATATCAATATATTCTCCAGTTTCAAGATTTGAAATTCTATATGAATCAGAATTGTTTCTAGAATTCGTATTTAAACTTGCACCAATTTCAGTATTTATAGCAACACCATATACAGGTTTATTGTTTTCATATTTCAAAATTGAGCCATCATTTTGTGGAAAAAACAATGAATTTTTATATTCCATAGAATTTGTTTTATCAATAGTATTAACGTTTTCAACTTCATTATTTTCTGAACAAGAAGATAAAGAATAGATTAGAGTAAATACTAAAGCAAAAATAGAAAAAAATGATAATGTTTTGATAGATTTAAGTTTCATAATGAAGTGATTTAAACTTATTTTGTAAATATAAAAGGGTTGACGAAATTTGTGTTGCAAAACATAATCATTTCAAAATCAACCCTTATGTACAGTGTACTTGACAAAGATATAATAAAAAGTGA
>NZ_JBIIVK010000078.1:0-10769 GCF_044339515.1 Flavobacterium sp. | reverse complement strand
TTCTTTAAAATGAAGTCTACAAGCTTCTTCACTTCCAAAATTTGCCGTAAAACTGAATAAATTCATCGCTTTTTTTTATCAAATATAAGGCTTTTTATTTAATTATGGGTAATTGCGGACAATCAAATTTATTTTTTTTTACTATTACAATTATTAAAGTTCTGTTAAAATAAATATTTTTTATAACAAGTATTAATTTGATTGACAATTCATTACTTAATTAAAAAAATGCTAAAAAATAAGTAAATATGATATCATTACTACTCGCTTTTTTAAAAAAATGAGATATTATCAAATAAAAAAGAAAAAATCATTTAATTGTTTTTGTATGTTTAAAAGTTTGGGCTTAAATTGTATTTTTTATAGAAGGCATCGAGCACTTCAACTACTTCGTCTTCGGTATCGACTAGTTTGATTAAATTTAAATCATCAGGACTTGCATTTTTCTGCTTGTCTATCATTACATTTTTTATCCAATCTAACAAGCCTGACCAATATTCTGTTCCTACCAAAATAATGGGAAATTTACCTATTTTTTTGGTTTGAATTAAAGTGATTGCTTCAAACAATTCATCCAACGTTCCAAATCCGCCCGGCATTACGACAAATCCTTGTGAATATTTGACAAACATTACTTTTCGCACAAAAAAGTAATCAAAATTTAAGTTTTTATCCTTGTCGATGTAAGGATTAAAATGTTGTTCAAAAGGCAATTCAATATTTAATCCTACTGAAGTTCCTTCGCCTCGATGAGCACCTTTGTTCCCGGCTTCCATAATTCCGGGACCACCACCGGTAATTACTCCATAGCCTGCTTTACTGATTTTATAGGCAATGCTTTCAGCTAATTCATAATATTTTTCACCCGGTTTTGTTCTGGCTGACCCAAAAATGGAAACACAAGGCCCAATTCTTGCCATGCTTTCATAACCATTGACAAACTCAGACATGATTTTAAAAATCGCCCAAGAATCATTCGTACGTATTTCGTTCCAGGTTTTTTGTTTGAATTTTTCTTGTATTCTGTGGTCTTCATTTTCGTATTGTTCTACTGACATTTTCTTTTCTTTTTTTAAATTAAACAAACGTGCTAAAGTAATTCTTTTTTTAGAAACTGTGCGGTGAAGCTTTTTTTGTTTTTCACAATTTCTTCCGGAGTTCCTTTACAAATGATTTCTCCCCCGCCTTTTCCTCCTTCTAAACCAATATCAATAATATGATCTGCCAATTTTATTACATCCATATTGTGTTCGATTACCAAGACGGTATTACCTTTATCTACTAATTTTGTAATCACTTCCATCAACACCCGAATATCTTCAAAATGTAAGCCGGTCGTTGGCTCATCTAAAATATAAAACGTATTTCCGGTATCTTTTTTAGATAATTCGGTTGCCAGTTTTATTCGTTGTGCTTCGCCACCCGAGAGTGTTGTGCTTTGTTGTCCTAGAGTAATGTAACCCAAACCAACATCTTGAATCGTTTTTACTTTACGATATATTTTCGGAATGTTTTCAAAAAATTCAACCGCTTCATCCACTGTCATATTCAATACATCGGAAATGGATTTTCCTTTGTAGCGAATTTCCAGAGTTTCTCGATTAAAACGTTTTCCCATACAAGTTTCACATTCTACATAAACATCCGGTAAGAAACTCATTTCGATGGTTCGAACACCGGAACCTTCGCAAGTTTCACAGCGGCCGCCGGTCACGTTAAAACTAAAACGTCCTGCTTTATAGCCACGAATCATCGCTTCGGGTGTTTGCGTAAACAGACTTCTGATTTCCGAAAAAACATCAGTATACGTAGCCGGATTACTTCGTGGTGTTCGCCCAATCGGACTTTGGTCAATGTCAATTACTTTGTCAATATGTTCCAAACCTTCAATTTTTTTGAAAGGTTGTGGTTTTTTTACCGCATTGAAAAAGTGTTCATTCAAAATAGGATATAGGGTTTCATTAATCAATGTTGATTTTCCACTTCCTGAAACTCCTGTGATGCAGATGAGTTTTCCCAAAGGAAATTCTGCCGTCACATTTTTTAAATTATTTCCGGTTGCTCCCCATAATTTCAGGACTTTTCCGTTTCCTTCACGACGTTTTTTTGGGATTTCGATTTTCATCTTGCCGCTCATGTATTGAGCTGTCATCGTGTTTTCTAATAACAATTGTTGCGGTGTTCCTTCGCTAATGATTCGTCCACCAAAACGACCTGCTTTAGGTCCAATGTCAATCACCCAATCGGCACGTTCAATCATATCTTTATCGTGTTCCACCACCAAAACGGAATTGCCAATATCGCGAAGATTTTCCAAGGAATTAATCAATCGCTCGTTGTCTCGTTGATGTAAACCAATGCTGGGTTCATCCAAAATATACAAAACACCCACCAATTGCGAACCAATTTGTGTGGCCAATCGAATCCGTTGAGCTTCACCACCTGAAAGCGATTTGGAACTGCGGTTTAACGATAAATAATTCAAACCAACATCCAACAAAAATAGTAATCGTGCTTTAATTTCTTTGGTAATTTCAACAGCAATAGCTTTTTGTTTATCTGATAAATTGTCATCTAAGTTAAAAAACCAATGAGCCAATTCCGAAATATCCATTTGTGATAAATCGGCGATATTTTTTTCATTGATTTTAAAATAGAGAGCTTCTTTTTTTAATCGAGAACCATGACAATCAGGACACTCGTTTTCATCCATGAATTCTTTTGCCCAGCGTTTAATGGAAGTTGAATTGCTTTCATCAAATTGATTTTTGATGAAATTAGAAATTCCTTCAAATTCAATTTTATATTCTTTAGTAATGCCCAATGTTTTAGATTCTACCGAGAATTTTTCTTTTCCGCCATTCAAAATCATTTCCATTGCCTCTTCCGAAATAGTTTCAACGGCATCGGTCAATTTAAAACCATATTTTTCACCAATCGTTTCCAATTGTTTAAAAATCCAATTCGATTTATATTCACCAAGCGGTGCAAAACCACCTTGTTTGATGCTTAATTTTGGGTTTGGAATGATTTTTTTCAGATTAATTTCGTTCACTGTTCCCAATCCATTGCAATGGTCACAGGCACCTTTTGGTGAATTAAACGAAAAATTATTTGGTTCCGGATTCGGATATGAAATTCCTGATGTTGGACACATTAACGTTCGACTAAAAAAGCGGACCTCTTTTGACTCGTGTTCGATGACCATCATGACATCATCACCGTGATGCATAGCGGTTTTGATGCTTTCTGTCAGACGTTTATCAGTTTCTTCATCGTTCTCGATTTGCATGCGGTCAATTACTATTTCAATATCATGGGTTTTATAGCGATCGACTTTCATGCCGCTAACCAAATCCTGGATTTCACCATTAACCCGAACTTTTACAAAGCCTTGTTTGGCAATTTGTTGAAACAATTCAGCATAATGACCTTTCCGAGATCGAACGATTGGTGCTAAAATGTTAATGCGTTTTCCTTTGAAATTTTCAATAATCAATTCTTTAATTTGCTCATCGGAATAGGAAACCATTTTTTCGCCGGTGTTGTAACTGTAAGCTTCACCGGCTCTTGCAAACAACAAACGCAAGAAATCATAAATTTCAGTAATCGTTCCAACCGTTGAACGCGGACTTTTGCTGGTCGTTTTTTGTTCGATGGCAATTACAGGCGAAAGTCCGTCAATTTTATCTACATCGGGACGTTCTAATCCGCCTAAAAATTGTCGGGCATATGCCGAAAAAGTTTCGATGTATCTTCGCTGACCTTCCGCATAAATGGTATCAAAAGCCAACGATGATTTACCAGAGCCCGAAAGTCCGGTAATAACCACCAATTTCTCTCGTGGAATAGAAACATCAATATTTTTGAGGTTGTGAACCCTAGCTCCTAAAATTTCAATTGTTTCGTCTGGTTGTTGCATAATTTTTTGGCAAAACGCAAAGTTACGATTTTAACAGCAAGATTTATATAGACATATAAGAAGAATTTGTTAAACAATTTCTATTTTTGAAAAAATTAAATTTAGAATATGAAGATATTAGGAATTGGTTCCCGAATTAAACATCCTGAAAACGGAGCAGGAGTAGTAACAAACGTTACAGCCAAACATTATTGGGTAACTTTTATCGAAAGCGGATTAGAAACCATCGACGTTGACAGTGAATTTGAAGTAATTGAAGCGTTGGAAGACGAAGTAGATTCGGTAAGTTTTTATGAAGTGGAAAGAACTTTAAAAAATCTACTTCAAAAATGGTCAGATGTTTCCCAAATTGTTCCAATTGCTGATAAATGGAAAGGCGGGAAATTGATTATGGAACCCGGAACAGCAACACAAAATAAAGAAGTTCCAATCGATACTTTTTTCCATAAAATCATAATGGTTCGCGATAGATTAAGAGTAATGGAGCAAAAAATCAATGCCAGTAACTTAGACGAAGCTGAAAAAATTGATTTACAACAATATATCACTCGTATTTATGGTAGTTTGACGACGTTTAATGTGTTGTTTAAAAGTACGAATGATTATTTTGTGGGAGAGAAAACAAAGTAGAGTTCAGTAATCAGTTTTTAGTGTTCAGTTAAAAATGCTAACTGAACACTGATTTAACTATTCTGCAGTTACTCAATAATCATATTCTTCAATCTAGTCCGATAAGCTTCTAAAATTGAGGTTTTTGACAACATTCCTATTACTTGATTGTTTTTCAATACGGGAAGAAATTCTTCTTTAGTATGATCAAATTTCTCCATGATGGTGTCCATTGTTTCATCGTAATTAATTTCTTCCTTCGGAGGATGCATTACATCTTGTAAAGCAGTAAATTTTACTTTGTAATTATTGAATAAATAAGGTCTAATCTCTTCAAAATTAACTATACCAATTAATTCATTTTTATCATTCACAACCGGAAAAACGGATTGATTGTAATTTGAAATTTTTTGGACTAATTCTTCCAATGAATTGGATAATTTCAACGTTTGAATATTGGTTTGTATGAGATTGGAAGGTGTAATGCCCGATAGAATATTCCGATCGCGATCATCTGTAAACACATCGCCTTTGGCCGCCAAATTTTTTATATCAAAAGAATACGGTTCATATCTTTTAGAAATAGCAAAACTAATAGACGACACTATCATCAGTGGAACCATTAAACTATAGCCGCTAGTAATCTCGGCAATAAGGAAAATGGCAGTGAGCGGTGCATGAAATAAGCCACTCAGTATTCCTGCCATACCTACCAACGTAAAATTAATCACAGGAAGTTTAAATCCAACTTGATTGAAAAATGTAGCGACAACAAATCCCAAATAAGAGCCTACAAATAGGGAAGGAGCAAAGTTTCCACCGTTTCCGCCACTTCCAATGGTGATACTCGTGGCATAGACTTTAATTAACATGGTTGCTCCCACAAAGAGGAGTAAAATCCAGCTATTATCTTTAAAACCTTGAAGTACTGTATTGTCTAAAATTTGTTGTGGATTTGTATTGGCGAGCATTTTTATACTTTCATACCCTTCACCAAATAAGGTTGGGAAAAAGAAAATCAAAATAGCTAAAAGGAAAGCACCAAAAAATGCTTTTCGTATGGGCTTCAGTTTCGATTTTTCAAAATAATGTTCAATTTTTCGAAAAGTTCTGGCATAATTTATTGAAACAAAGCCAGAGACAACTCCTAATAGAATATAAAATGGTAAATTATGATAATCAAAATCCAATTGTTTACTGAAAGTAAATAGAATTTCATCTTTCAACAAAATAGCTGAGACGATTGCTCCCGTTGCCGACGAAATCATGATGGGAATAAAAGCGGTAATACTAACGTCCATCAATACCACTTCTATGGCAAAAAGCACTCCTGCAATTGGTGCATTAAACGCAGCGGCAATTCCGGCAGCAACTCCACAAGCCAAAAGTAACGTTCTGTCTTTGTAACTCAGGCGATAATTTTGGGCAAAATTGCTTCCAAAAGCAGCTCCTGTAATGGTGATAGGCGATTCTAATCCGGCAGATCCACCCATACCCACCGTAAGTGAACTAGTTATAATCTGAGCATACATTTGCTTTTTGGGCATGATGCCTGATTTTTTGGCCACTGCATACATGATTTGTGAAGTGCCTTTTTCGATAGAACCATCTAATACTTTTTTTACTACAAAGGCGGTAAGCACAATTCCGATAATGGGTAGCGTACTGTTACTGTATGGTAAATGAAAAATGGAATCGATATATTGTGCAAAAATATATACCCAGTGAGCAAATGTTTTTAAGACAATTACAGCCAAAGCAGAAGAGATTCCTACCAAAAAACAGGCTAAATAAATAAATTGTCTTGGCGATAAAAATGATTTTAAGTAAAAAATAAACCCTTCCAGTCTTCTGAAGTTCTTTCTGAAAAATGTTTTAAAGATTGATTTTTTTTCGTTTGGCATGAAAAAACTGTTTTAAAACGCTAAGATAAAACTTAATTTAAAAACCAACGGCTTTATCATCGCCTCTTTTGTCTGCTCCACCTTCATATTTTCCATCGGGAAGCACTAAAATGGCATCCACTTTTCCTAGAATAGGAGTAGCTTTTTCGTTGATGAGATAATTTTTCTTTTTTAACGATTGAAGAGTTTCTTTAGAAAAACTTTCCGGTTCAAAAATTACTTCGTCCGGTAGCCATTGATGATGAAAACGAGGAGCATTAACTGCTTCTTGCATGCTCATTTCAAATGCAGCAACATTTAAAAAAGTTTGTAAAACTGAAGTGATAATGGTTGAGCCGCCCGGTGTTCCTAAAATCATAAAAAGTTTCCCGTCTTTTTCTATAATGGTAGGAGTCATCGAACTCAGCATTCTTTTTTGAGGAGCAATGCTGTTGGCTTCGGAACCGGTTAAACCAAACATATTCGGAATGCCCGGTTTGGCTGAAAAATCATCCATTTCATTATTTAAAAAGAAGCCTAACTCATCGCAATACAATTTTGAACCATAGGCATCATTTATCGTTGTGGTAGCAGAAACTGCATTCCCAAATTGATCAATAATTGAATAATGAGTGGTTTCCATACTTTCAGAAAATTGAATAGTTCCTTTAGTAATATCACTTGATTTGGTCGCTTTTTCAAATGAAAAAGTTGACATTCTGCTTTTAAGATAAACATCATTCATTAGTTCATTTACAGGAATTTTTACAAAATCAGGATCACCTAAATAATGATTTCTGTCAGCGTATGCTCTTCGTTCTGCCTCTACCAAAAGTTGAATGTATTTTTCTGAATTATGTTGTAATGATTGCACATCATACGGTTCAATCATTTTTAAAATCTGACCTAACGTAATTCCGCCACTGCTCGGTGGAGCCATCGAAGTTACTTTGTAATTTTTATAATCAAATGATATTGGGTCACGCCAAACCGCTTCATATTTCTCTAAATCTTCTAAGGTGATGATTCCGCCTTTGGTTTGAATGTACATGACTAATTTCTTAGCCGTTTCGCCTTTATAAAATTCATTTCGGCCGTTTTTGGCAATCTGTTCTAACGTATTGGCTAAAGCGAAATAACGTATCGTATCTTTTTCTTTAAATATGCTAGCAAACAGAGTTTTATCTCCATTAGCTTTAACAATAACTTGGCGATATTTATTTAATCTTTCTTCTTGTTTTTGGGTTACAACAACTCCTTTTTTGGCTAATTCAATTACCGGTTTTAAAATAGTTTCTATAGGTAGGGTTCCAAACTTTTCATGCACAGCAAAAACGCCGGCAATAGTTCCGGGAACGCCAATACTTTTGGCAGATTCAGTGCTCATTCCGCTTACGACATCTCCTTTTTCATTTAAAAACATACTTGAAGTAGCGGCTAATGGAGCTTTTTCGCGGTAATCTAAACTGCCTGTTTCGCCTGAAAATTTTCTGTAAACCATAAATCCACCTCCGCCAATATTTCCTGCGTAAGGATAGGCAACAGCCAAAGCCAATTCGGTAGCAATCATCGCATCAAAAGCATTCCCACCTTGTTTCATAATTTCTACACCAATTTGAGATGCTTCTTCACGGGCAGAAACCACCATCGCTTTTTCGGTGACTAATCCGGTTGGAATAGTAGTTTGCTCCGATTTGCATCCCATTAAAAATAGTAATAAAAGTAATGAAATAGTTCTCATAACGTAGCTAGTTTTTCTTGGCAATGGATTTGTAATTCTTCAAAAAAGGTAGTAAATTCATTTTCAAATTCGGTATAAAACTCTTTTAATTCATTTATGGAAAGATGCATATCAACTCGGTTTTTAGTACGATGATCCATTTGAAATAAAATCATCGATAAACCTTCAATTGAGGCATAACTCACCAACCAATTACGGGCAATCATATAAGGCATCATTCCTTTGGTTCTTTCGGTTAAGATGTCATAATGACTTCGCAAATTTTCATAAAAATCATTTGCCACTTTCTCTAAAGGTTGATTCGAGTAGTTAACCCAATTCTTAGCCAAAAAATGATCATAAAAAATATCAATAATTACACCCGAATAATGTCCGTATTTTTCATGTAAACGATGCTTACTTTTCCTAAAAATAGGGTGTGCATCTGTAAACGTATCAATGGCTCTGTGCAAAATAATGCCTTTCTGAACTTCTGCCGGATAATTCAAATAATCGTTTCCACGAATACCATCGGCCATAAAGTTGCCGATTTGAAGGAGTTCGTTGTCGCCGGAAAGATAGATGTGAGCTAAAAAATTCATTTGCCTAATGTAGGAATTAATTCTTAAAAAATTGAATTTTAAATCACTTTAAGAAACATTCATTTCTATATCTTTGCCATAAAATAAAATAAAATTCAGCAATTCAACTTTTATACTATGACATTAATCAAATCAATTTCAGGAATCAGAGGGACTATTGGCGGAAAAGTGGGTGATAATCTTACACCGGTAGATGCAGTAAAATTTGCTTCGGCCTATGGAACATTTTTAAAAAACTCGCAACCCGCAACCCGTAAATCGCGACTTAAAGTAGTAATCGGTCGTGATGCCCGAATTTCCGGCCCAATGATTCATAATTTGGTGGTTAACACGTTGATTGGTTTAGGTATTGATGTGATTGATTTAGGGCTTTCTACTACTCCAACAGTTGAAATTGCTGTTCCGTTGGAAAAAGCGGATGGCGGAATTATTTTAACCGCTTCGCACAATCCAAAACAATGGAATGCCTTAAAATTATTAAATGCAAAAGGTGAATTTTTGAGTGGAGCAGAAGGAGCTGTTATCCTAGAAATCGCTGAAGCTGAGGCTTTCGATTTTTCCGATGTGGATAGTTTAGGTGAAGTTATTGTGAATGATGCCTACATGGATATTCATATTGATGAGGTGTTGAATTTACCTTTGGTAGATGCAGAAGCAGTATCTAAACGTAAATTTAAAGTGGTTGTTGATGGTGTCAATTCTTCGGGCGGAATCATTATTCCAAATTTGTTAGAACAAATGGGTGTGGAAGTAGTAAAATTGTATTGCGAACCAAATGGACATTTTCCTCATAATCCGGAACCATTGAAAGAACATTTAGGAGATATTTGCGAATTGGTTGTGAAAGAAAAAGCCGATTTCGGAATTGTGGTTGACCCCGATGTAGATCGTTTGGCTTTTATTTCGAATGATGGCGAAATGTTTGGAGAAGAATATACGTTGGTTGCCGTGGCTGATTATGTGTTGAGTAAAACCCCGGGAAATACTGTTTCTAATATGTCATCATCAAGAGCTTTACGCGATATTACAGAAAAACACAACGGAAAATACCAAGCCAGTGCTGTTGGTGAAGTCAATGTGGTGGAATTGATGAAATCTACTAACGCTATTATTGGAGGCGAAGGAAATGGAGGAATCATCTATCCGGAGTCGCATTATGGACGTGATAGTTTGGTTGGAGTGGCTTTATTTTTAACACATTTAGCGAGTTTGGATGTTACGGTGGCGGAACTTCGTGCTTCGTATCCACAGTATTATATGAGTAAAAACAAAATTGAATTGACTCCTGAAATTGATGTAGATGCGATTTTGGTGGCGATGACCGCTAAATATGCTCACGAGCAAATTTCAACAATTGATGGTGTAAAAATTGATTTTGCCACGGAATGGGTGCATTTACGAAAATCAAATACGGAGCCAATTATTCGAATTTATACTGAAGCTCCAACTCAACAAGCAGCAGATGCATTGGCTTTACGAATCATTGATGAAATTAAAGCTGTAATTGCTAAGTAAGATGAAAAAATTGATTTTGGTTACTTTTTTGTTGATTTCGGTTGTGACTTTTTCTCAAAAGTTTACAAAAGAAGAACGTGACTTTATTTTGGAAGCCGATTCAACGCAAATGTTCAAAGTAATTCAGATAACTGAACCCAATGATTTGAAAATTTTGAAAGCAGTTTCAACCGATGTGAATCCGAAAGATAAATTGCTTCCGATTGTAGCGAAAAGAATGCTTTTGGCAATGCAAAATCCTGAAAATCCCGGAATTGGCATTGCCGCTCCGCAAGTTGGAATTAATCGAAATTTATTTTGGGTACAACGATTAGACAAACCCGGCGAACCGTTTGAATTTTATATTAATCCGAAAATTGTGTGGCGTTCAGAACTCCTTCGAAAAGGAATTGAAGGCTGTTTATCTATTCCTGAAGACCGAGGTGATGTGTATCGAAATTACACTATCAAAATCACTTATTTTGACCTAAAAGGAAATTTTAAAGAAGAATTAGTGGAAGGTTTTACGGCCGTTATTT
>NZ_JBIIVK010000077.1:0-10797 GCF_044339515.1 Flavobacterium sp. | reverse complement strand
GAGCAATTGTCCTTTTTTTAAAGCCTACTTTTTTAAAGCAGATAAAATTAAAATATAAAAAACTGATTTTCAATTTAATAAGAAATAAAAAAGTCCGATTTTAGTTTTTATCGGACATTAATGATTTTAAATGTTAAACTTTCTGTAAGAAATTTTAACTTTACATACTAAAAGTGTTAATTCGCTGTTATAGAATTTTCTCACAGCTAATTACAACTTTTTTATGTTCAAACAATTTCTCTCTGTAGTTTTATTTTTATTTGTGTTTTGTGCTAATAGCCAGAATTTTATCATCGTAAAGGGTAAAATCATTGACGAAAGCACCAAATTACCACTCGAATCGGCAACAGTTTATCTCACCTCCAAAAAAGATTCTACCGTTATTGATTACACCATTTCAGAAAAAAATGGAAATTTTGAAATCATAACCCGAAAAAGTAACGAAACAGTTGTTTTAAAAGCATCATTTCTAGGTTATCAAAATTTTAAAAAAGAAATCAGCAGTTTAAATGAAAACCTTGAATTGGGGACAATATCACTTATTGAAAGTGGCACTTCATTGGATGAAGTGGTCGTTAAGGGTGAAGCTCCTCCCATCCGCATTAAAAACGATACCTTGGAGTTTGATGCGGCATCTTTTAAAGTGGGAGCCGATGCCAACGTAGAAAAATTAATCAAACAGTTACCCGGAGTAGAAATTTCTCCTGAAGGTAAAATCACCGTCAACGGAAAAGAAGTGAATCAAATTTTGGTCAACGGAAAACCTTTTTTTGGGAAAGACGGTAAAATAGCTACACAAAACCTTCCCGCAGAAATCATCGAAAAAATTCAGGTTGTGGATACCAAAACGAAAGCAGAGGAACTTTCCGGAGAAGCAGCATCTTCTGAGGAAAAAACCATTAACCTAACGATACAAGAAGATAAAAACAAAGGTTTTTTTGGCAAAGTCATGGGAGGCTATGGTTCCGATGAACGATATGAATCCAGTTTGTTGCTTAATTGGTTCAAAGGCGAACGGAAACTCAGCGTGTTAGCATCGGCAAACAATATCAATTCGGTAGGATTTTCGATGAATGAGATTTTTGATAACATGGGCGGAGGAAGAAACTCATCCGTTTATGTGGGTGACGATGGTTCTTTTGGAATTAACGGGATGAATTTTGGTGGAAATAACGGTTTAACTACTTCTAATTTAGTCGGAATTAATTTTGCCGACAAATGGTTTGAAAAGGTTGATATGAGTAGTAATTACTTCTTTACGAATGCCGAGACCGACAACGTAAGTAGATCATCACGGACTAATTTATTACCGAACGAAACTACTTTTACAGAGTCAAATTCTACTTCAAATCGAATTGGAAATTCACATAACTTGAGTTTTGATTTTGAGGTAAAATTAGACTCCACTGCGACCATTTATATGAGCCCAAAGTTCGTTAGAGCAATGAATAAAGATCGTTTTACAAGTGGTCAGGAAACACGTAACCAAACCGATGAGCTTTCTAACGAAAGTAATTCCATTTCGTTTTCAGATGTTGATGATACTTCCTTTGAAAACAATATTTATTATTACAAATCATTTAAAAAGAAAGAAAGAGGATTTTCTGCTTCTTTAAGTAATGAACACAAAAAAACAACAACATTTTCTAATTTGAATTCGTCCACTTTTTATTATTTAACAGCTGAACCGGATGATATTCGGAATCAGAATGTGTTCCGAAGTAAAGATTTTAATAAGGTAGAAACCGAAATTCGATATGGCGAACCCATCACCGATTCATTAAAATTAAGTTTGGCTTCCGAAATCACTTATTATGCATCAAAAGATTCTGATGCGACTTTTGATTTTGATGAAGTTTCCGGCAATTATTCTGAGTTTAATGCTCCATTATCTAATGAAATTAATTCGAGTGTACTAAAGATTTATCCTTCTGCCGGTTTAAACCTGACAAGAAAAAAAATTCGAGCCCGATTTAATGTTGGTCCGGAGTTTGTAACCTTTAAAAACGAATCAGATTATCTATCGGTCAACACACGATTAGATAAAAACTATGTTTTTCCGAGGGCTTCTGCCAACTTGAGTTATACCATCAGCAAAAGTAAATCCATCTATACAAACTATAATTTCAGGATGGAGTTGCCTTTAGCTAATCAATTTCTACCCGTAGAAAATCTTTCTAATCCGTTGAATACAATTGTTGGTAACGGCGAATTAAATCCTACGCAGCAACACTCTTTTTATTCTAATTTTAACAACTACGATTGGCAATCTCGCAGTGGTTTTTTCTTTTATGGCGGTATGACACTTTCAAAAGATCAAATAGTATCTTCCACGGTTTTTGATGAAAGTTTTAGAGCACAAACCACCTACGAAAATGTGGATAAAGGTTTGAACAGTTACATGGGTGTTTCGTGGAGTAAATCGTTTAAAAAAGAAAAACGAACGCTTCGCATCAGTACCGGATTTGACTCCGGTTATAACCTCAATCAAGGGTTAACTAATGCCGAATTGTATGAAGCAAAAGGCTGGCGAATTGAACCAAGAGTTAATTTGAATTGGAGTATTGAAGAGCTAATTACCATCGCTCCGTCCTATAGTTATACTTTTAATTCAACCGATTTTAAGAATTATGTAATTGAAAATGCAAACAATTTTGTACATCGATTCAAAATGGAGTTTACCAGTTATTGGCCCAAGAAAGTGGTTTTTGGAAATGATTTTGGTTATACGTACAACTCCAACATTGCCGATGGTTTTCAGAAAGATTTTTATTTATGGAATACTAGTTTAGGGTATAATTTCTACAAAGACCGATTGCTTGCCAAGGTAAAGGTTTACGACGTTTTAAATCAAAATGTGGGTGTGCGAAGAACCATCACACCAACCGCAATTACCGATGCTGAAAATATTGTTTTGCAGCAATATGTGATGTTTTCACTAACTTACAAATTAGATAAATTTGGAGGTAAGAAAGAAAACGAAGGCGGAATGTTCTTCTTAGATTAAGATAAAAAATAAATAAGAATGCCCCAAATTGATAACTTTTTGGGGCATTTTTTATATTTAAATTTCTTATTCTACCAACTTCCTCCGGCTCCACCGCCACTAAATCCCCCTCCACCAAATCCACCTCCGAAACCTCCTCCAAATCCACCTCCGGATGAGCCTCCACCAAAGCTTCCGCCTCCGCCTCGACCCAAACTGCTCAAGATGATAATATCGGCTAAATCAGGTCCGGAAAAACGCCCTGAACCACCATTTCGGTTATTTTTTGAACCTTTTGAAATGATGATAAAAAGAATTACAATAAAAACCAAAACGAGAATAACCGGAATTCCGTTTCCGTTACTTTTGCGACTGCCTTTGTATTTTCCTTTTAATACATCAAATATAGCATCAGCACCTTTGTCTAAACCACGGTAATAACTTCCTGCTTTAAATTCGGGAAGAATCACATTTCGGACTAATTCACCCGTAATTCCGGCAGTAAGTCGGTCTTCCACACCATAACCGGCGGAAATATGAATACGTCGGTCGTTTTTAGACAGTAAAATAACAACTCCGTTGTCTTGTTCTTCACTACCGCCAATCCCCCATTCTTGTCCCCATCTTGGGGCTAATAATCCAATATTTTCACCCTTTAAATCATCAATGGTAATCACTACAATTTGTGTAGTAGTGCTGTCGGAATAACGCACGAGTTTTTCTTCTAGTTCTCTTTTTTCACCTTCTGATAAAACCTTTGCATAATCATATACACTGGTTTGAAAACTGGGAACGTCAGGAATTTTAAATTGAGCAAGGCTAACCTGAAACGGTAAAATTATCAACGCTAAAATCCAGTATATTTTTGTGGTCAATTTCATTTATCCTTTGGATATTTCGTTAGAAAGTTCGTTTGTGTCATCCGAATCATAAGGAAAAAACTCTTTCAAACGTTCGCCGGCTCTACTAATTCCAAGTACCAAACCGTCTTTGAATTTTTTATTTATAAAGTTCTCAATCACAATGTCTTTTGTGCATTCCCAAAAATCACTTTCTACCACATCATCAATTCCACTATCACCAATGATAGCAAAAGTATGATCTGCTACACCCACATAAAACAAAACACCATTTCGTGCTTCGGTTTTATACATTTTTAAGGAATCAAACACCTCCCTTGCACGAGCAATAGGAGGTGTATCGGAATGATTTTCAATGTGCACACGGATTTCTCCGGACGTGTTTTTTTCTGCCATAGCAATCGCCTGAACAATTTCTTGTTCTTCTGCTGCAGTAAGAAAATTTTCTGTTACAGACATGATTTAGAATTTTACTTCAGGAGCTTTTTCAGCACCCGGTTCAGCATCAAAATACGGTTTCTCTTTGTATTTTCCTAAAAATAAATTGTTTGGAAATTTCAAAACATGATTGTTATATCCTTCCACGGTTTCATTAAAACGAACACGAGCAGTCTGAATGGTGTTTTCAGTACTGGCCAATTCGTCTTGTAATTTCAAGAAGTTTTGGTTGGCTTTTAATTCCGGATAGGCCTCCACTGTCACCAAAAGTCTGGATAGAGCAGAAGAAACACCGCTTTGGGCTTTATTGAATTCTGCTAATTGTTCCGAAGTAACATTTGTTGGATCAATTGTGGTTTGTGTTGCTCTTGAACGAGCTGAGATAACTGCTTCCAGTGTACTTTTTTCAAAGTCAGCAGCACCTTTTACCGTGTTAACCAGGTTTCCAATTAAATCACTTCTTCTTTGGTAAGACGTTTGCACATCTCCCCACGACTTATTGACAGCTTGACTTTTAGTAATAGCTGTGTTTTGAATTCCAACTACATAGAATCCGATGATAAGAATAAGTCCGACAATAATCCCGACAGGTAATAACCATTTTTTCATTTTATTTGTTTTTTTAAGGTTCTAAGTTTATAAGTTACTGAGATTCTGAGTAACTGAGTTTATTATATTTTTAATTTCTAATTTCTTTTTCTACAATCCCTCTTTAATTTGTGTCAGTTGGGCTTTTATTCCTTCTAGTTTGCTGATAATTTCAAATTTATCCAACGTTTTTTTCTGACCTTCTTTCAGATGGGTTTTGGCTCCTTCCAAGGTAAACCCACGTTCTTTCACCAAATGATAAATTAATTGAAGATTTTTTACATCTTCCGGGGTAAACATTCGGTTGCCTTTGGCGTTCTTTTTCGGTTTAAGAATATCAAATTCTTTATCCCAAAAGCGAATCAAAGAAGCGTTCACGTCAAATGCTTTGGCCAGTTCGCCAATGCTGTAGTATCGTTTTTCTGGTAAGTTCAAATGCATTAGTCGAGTGCTTGGTTTTCTTGGTTAGCAATTTTTGAAATGGCAATGTATTCTTCGGCGGAAATGCTTCCGTAGTAAAAATTGATTGGGTTAATCGGCTCACCGTCTTTGTGTACTTCATAGTGCAAATGTGGAGCTTCACTTCTTCCTGTACTTCCAACGTAACCAATAATATCACCCCGTTTTACTTTTTGTCCAACTCTTGCTTTGTATTTACTCAAATGTGCATAATAGGTGGTGTAGCCAAATCCGTGTTTGATAATGATCAAATTGCCAAATCCGGACATCGAATTGTCGGCTCGTTCTACCACACCATCACCGGTAGCATAAACAGGTGTTCCTGTTTTGGCGGTAAAATCCATTCCGTTATGCATTTTTCTGATTTTAGTAAATGGGTCATTTCGAAAACCGAAACCGGAAGCCATACGCGTCAAATCTTCATTTTTAACCGGTTGAATAGCCGGAATGGCAGCAAGCAATTTTTCTTTCCCTTTGGCAAGCACTAAAATTTCATCCAACGATTTGGATTGAATAGCCAATTCTTTCGAAATCATATCCACTCGTTTGGTTGTGTTGATTACCAATTCTGAATTGTCATATCCTTCTAATTCTTTGTACCGATTTACTCCGCCAAATCCTGCTTTTCGTTGTTCGGTTGGAATGGGAGAGGAGTTAAAGTAGATGCGGTATAAATTGTTATCGCGTTCTTCTATACTAGCAATCACTTCATCCAATTGGTCCATTTTTTTATTTAGAATTTCATAACGAAGCTTCATGTTCTCAATTTCACGTGCTTGTAATCGGTCTTTTGGCGTTTCAAAATAGGGCGTATTCAATAAAATCACAAAACATAAAAACCCAAATAAAGCCGATGAAAGCAGAAATAAAGCTACATAACCAAACTTCCTCCCTTTTTTTGGGCTGATTTTTTTGTAGGCTAAACTTTCTGTGTCGTAATAATACTTTACTTTCTTCGACATTTCTTAAATTATACTATTTTTGTGCTTTCAAAATAGATTAGACGAACAAATTTAAGAAATGTTTCATTCTAAAGCTAATTTAATTTTTTATTGAAAGCATGCGTTTTTAGACCATAAAAGCCATATTTCAACTTAAATATTGTCTAACTATTTGGAAATTAAACACCGAACAATTTTTTACAATGAAATCACACGATATTCGCAAGCAGTTTTTGCAGTTTTTTGAAAGTAAAGGACATTTAATCGTTCCTTCGGCTCCTATTGTTCTAAAAGATGACCCAACCTTGATGTTCAACAACTCAGGAATGGCTCAGTTTAAAGAATATTTTTTAGGAAATGCCGAACCCAAAAGCAAACGAATTGCCGATACCCAAAAATGTTTACGTGTTTCCGGTAAGCACAATGATTTGGAAGATGTTGGGTTTGATACCTATCATCACACGATGTTTGAAATGCTTGGAAACTGGTCGTTTGGTGATTATTTTAAAAGAGATGCCATTAATTGGGCTTGGGAATTGTTAACGGAAGTCTATAAAATACCGAAAGAAAATTTATACGTTTCTGTTTTTGAAGGAAATCCGGAAGAAAATGTGCCTTTTGACCAAGAAGCGTGGGATATTTGGAAGGAATTGATTGATGAAGACCGCATTATTTTAGGAAACAAAAAAGATAATTTTTGGGAAATGGGCGATCAGGGACCATGCGGACCTTGTTCTGAAATTCATGTCGATTTACGTTCGGAAGAACAAAAAGCGAAAGTTTCAGGAAAAAGTTTGGTGAATAACGACCATCCCCAAGTAGTGGAAATTTGGAATAATGTTTTTATGGAATTCAATCGTAAAGCCGATGGAAGTCTTGAAAAATTACCCGCTCAACATGTAGATACCGGAATGGGTTTTGAGCGTTTGTGCATGGCGTTACAAGGAAAAACTTCCAATTATGATACGGATGTTTTTACACCATTGATTGAAAAAGTAGAACAAATTACAGGTTTGAAATATACTTCCAACGAAGTAAAAAACGTAACAGAAGAACAAAATAAAATTAATATTGCGATTCGAGTAATTGTTGACCATATCAGAGCGGTTGCTTTTGCGATTGCCGATGGTCAATTGCCTTCCAACACCGGAGCGGGTTATGTGATTCGTAGAATTTTACGTCGTGCGATTCGTTACGGATTTACTTTTTTGAATACGAAAGAACCTTTTATTTATGAATTAGTCGCTGTTTTAGCAAATCAAATGGGCGAGTTTTTTCCTGAAATTAAAAAGCAACAAGCTTTAGTTACCAATGTGATTCGGGAAGAAGAAGCTTCATTTTTAAGAACGTTAGATCAAGGTTTGCAATTGTTGGAAAATGTAGTTTCTGAAACCAAAGGAAATGAAGTTTCAGGAGCAAAAGTATTTGAATTGTATGATACGTTTGGTTTTCCGAAGGATTTGACGGCATTGATTTTAAAAGAAAAAGGATTTACATTCAATGAAGCAGATTTTGAAACAGAATTGCAAAAACAAAAAGCCCGTTCTCGTGCCGCTTCTGAAGTTACCACAGACGATTGGAAAATCTTAATCGATGGAAATGTAGAAACTTTCGTGGGTTATGACCAAACGGAAAATGAAGTAAAAATCACGCGAATCCGTAAAGTAGATTCAAAAAAAGATGGTATTTTATACCAAATCGTTTTAGATAGCACACCATTTTATCCTGAAGGAGGAGGACAAGTGGGTGACAAAGGAACATTAGTTTCAGCAAATGAAACCATTGAAATCATCGACACAAAAAAAGAAAATAATTTGATTTTGCATTTTGCGAAACAACTACCTGAAAATCTTACTGCTGCTTTTGTGGCGAAAGTCAATACCGATTTAAGAACGTCAACTTCCAAAAATCACTCGGCTACCCATTTGATGCATTTGGCTTTGCGAACGATATTAGGAACACACGTAGAGCAAAAAGGTTCATTGGTAAATGCGAATTATTTGCGTTTTGACTTTTCGCATTTTTCAAAAGTTTCGGATGATGAAATTAAACAAGTAGAAGGTTTTGTTAACCAACGAATTGAAGAGCAATTACAACTGGTTGAACATAGAAATATTCCAATTCAGCAAGCGATGGCACAAGGAGCGATGGCTTTGTTTGGCGAAAAATATGGCGACACTGTTCGTATGATTGAATTTGGCAACAGTAAAGAATTGTGTGGTGGCATTCACGTGAAAAACACAGCCGATATTTGGCATTTCAAAATCATTTCAGAAGGAGCGGTAGCAGCCGGAATTCGCAGAATTGAAGCGATTACAGGCGATGCAGTGAAAGATTTCTATAAAAACCAAGAAAACACTTTAGCAGAGTTGAAAGAAACCCTCAAAAACCCGCAAGATATTTTAAAATCGGTGGTTTCATTGCAAGAGGATAATGCCAAATTGAAAAAGCAAATTGAGCAATTATTGCGTGAAAAAGCAAAAAACTTAAAAGGAGAATTAGCTTCAGAATTACAAGAAATTAACGGCATAAAATTCTTAGCCAAACAAGTGGATTTGAATCCGGAAGGAGCAAAAGATTTGGCTTATGAATTAGGTAATTTGGGTACTAATTTATTTTTAGTTTTGGCTACAGCTGAAGAAAATAAACCAATGTTGACCTGTTACATTTCTAAAGAATTGGTTGCTTCATACAATTTAAATGCCGGACAAGTCGTTCGCGAATTAGGGAAATATATCCAAGGCGGCGGTGGCGGACAACCTTTTTTTGCTACTGCCGGTGGTAAAAATGTAGAGGGGATTAAAGAGGCGTTGGAGAAAGCGGTTGATTTTATTAAATAACTTTCAATGAACTTCCGCACCCCAATCACTATACCTAAAAGCAATCATCCCATCGATTATTATTCGAAGGTGGTGACGATAGGTTCATGTTTTTCAGAAAATATTAGTACTAAATTAGAGCAGTATAAATTTCAGCAATACAACAATCCGTTTGGTATACTTTTTCAGCCCGATGCCATTGAAAATGTATTGTTACGTGCTGTAGAAATGCGATTGTTTACCGAAGCCGATTTGTTTTTTGAAAACGAATTATGGCATTGTTTTGAAGTACATTCCGAGTTGAACAATCCCGACAGAGAAGATATGCTCATCAATTTAAATGGCATTTTGACTTATTTAAACGGACAACTTCAAGCTTGTACACATTTAATTATTACGTTAGGAACGGCTTGGACGTATCGGTTTTCGCACACTCAAAAAAGAGTGGCCAATTGTCATAAAATCCCACAGAGCAATTTCACAAAAGAATTGTTAACTGTTGAAGAAATCACTACTTCGTTAAACAACATCCAAACTAAAATAACAGAATTCAATCCCGAAATAAAGTTTATTTTCACTGTTTCTCCTGTTCGTCATTTAAAAGACGGTTTTGTAGAAAACCAATTAAGTAAGTCCCATTTAATTTCGGCATTACATTCTTCCATCTCCCAGCTTCCGTCTTACAGCTATTTTCCAAGCTATGAAATGATGATGGATGATTTACGCGATTATCGATTCTATGCTGAAGATATGTTGCATCCGAATCAAACGGCGGTGGATTACAT
This sequence comes from Flavobacterium sp., assembly GCF_044339515.1. Lineage (GTDB taxonomy): Bacteria > Bacteroidota > Bacteroidia > Flavobacteriales > Flavobacteriaceae > Flavobacterium. The sequence goes on along the minus strand of NZ_JBIIVK010000077.1, from coordinate 921 downwards.
TTGGAAGCATTTTGTGGAATCTCATATTTCGTACCACGTTTTTCCAATTATGTTGGAAATAGAAAGCATTCAGAAGGGATTACTACATCGACCTTTTAATCCGAATACAGAACAACATCAGCTTTTTGTTCAAAAATTACACGAACGAATCGAGCAACTGCAGGAAAAATATCCTTTTTTAAATTTGACCTAGTCGATTTATTTTTTCCATTTTTATCATTTATAATCTCGAATTGTTAAAATACGGCATCTGCCTTATTTTTTTGTTTTTCATTTTACAAGATGTTTGTACCATTCAATTTTTAAATCATCTACGAATGAAAACAAATGTTAGAATAGTTTTACTTTTCATGGTCATCTTTAATTTCTCACTCATTCATGCTCAGGGAATAGGAGAATTCAAACCGAGCACCCAGGATTATGGTACAGGAAAATTAAAAAAGAATGCTAAACGAATTTACATCGCCAGTTTTAATGTGAATTTTGAGGTGTACAAAGAAGCAATTAATTACAAAGCATCCGGCGGATTTGGAGGCAACGTTAAAGGTGAAGCGATGGCAAGAGGAGCAATTGGATTAAATGGTTTGCTTCAAGAAGATATTCAAGCAAAAACAAACCAACTTTATAACGAGTTTGTTGCCGATTTAAAGGCAAAAGGTTTTGAAATTATATCTCCGGAAGTAGCTTCAAAAACCAGCACTTATGAAGGTTGGGAAAAAGAAACTGGACCGTATGTTGTAGAATCAGGATTACCGGGAGTCATGACAGCTGTGCCCGAAGGATATACTTTTTTTATTGTCCGTTATTAGTCATAACCCTGTAATGCTTGCTATCACTAGCCTGTCGAATAATTTTTCTTCAAAATACCGTCTATTAAGCTTGTAAACGAACTCATTTAGGTATAATTGTAAATATTTTCCT
>NZ_JBIIVK010000025.1:0-48217 GCF_044339515.1 Flavobacterium sp. | reverse complement strand
GCGGATGTTCTACAAATAAAAAATAATTTGATGTTGGTAAGTTGACCTCTTCTCGCCTGTTTCGTATTTTTAAATCGACAATCTCCTTAAACAAAGCCTCCTGAAAATCCCAAGCCAATTTATAATCCAACAAACCTAAATCATCCTTCCAAACAACTTTATTCATAATCTCGTTTTAATGTACAAAAATACAATTTTATACCTTAATATATATCCCTATTTTTTTTGAAGCGAATGGCTCGGGCTTTTTCAGTAAACCATGTTCCCGCCATCCGCTTTATCTTTTGCTTTGCAAAAGGATGCCGCTGCTGTCGGGGCTAAAAAGTAATCCTTGTAAAAACCCCACTTCAAAATAAATTCATACCGAAAATTAACTCATCAATACATCGACACATCCACACATTAAACCATTGACACATTCCCAAATAATCCCTATCTTTGCACGCTTAAAAAACGATACTATGCAACTTTCGGAACAAGAAATCATCAGAAGAGAAAAACTGAACGGACTTCGTCAGTTAGGGATCAATCCCTATCCTGCCGATTTATTTCCTGTAGACCATACTTCCAAACAAGTGAAAGAAAACTTTGAAGAAGGAAAAAAGGTGATCATCTCCGGAAGAATCATGAGTATTCGCGATCAAGGAAAAGCTTGTTTTGCCGAACTGCAAGACAGCACAGGTCGTATTCAACTGTATGTGAACCGTGATATGCTTTGCCCGGGCGAAGACAAAACCTTATACAACCAAGTTTTTAAAAAGCTAACCGATTTAGGCGATTTTGTAGGTATAGAAGGTGAATTATTTACCACAAAAGTGGGTGCTCAATGCGTTCGTGTTGATCACTTTACTTTTTTGAGCAAAACTTTACGTCCACTACCTTTACCAAAAACAGACGAAGACGGGAAAGTATACGACGCTTTTAACGATGCTGAATTACGTTACCGCATGCGATATGTTGATTTAGTTGTAAATCCGCATGTGAAAGAAGTTTTTGTAAAGCGAACAAAACTTTTTAATGCCATGAGAACGTTTTTTAACGACAGAGGTTACTTTGAAGTTGAAACTCCCATCTTGCAATCTATTCCAGGTGGAGCAGCGGCACGTCCGTTTATCACACACCACAATAGTTTAGACATTCCGTTATACATGCGAATTGCCAATGAATTATACCTGAAAAGGCTAATTGTTGGTGGATTTGACGGTGTTTATGAATTCTCCAAAAACTTCCGTAACGAAGGAATGGACAGAACCCACAACCCGGAATTCACTGCCATGGAAATTTATGTAGCCTACAAAGACTACAATTGGATGATGGAATTTACTGAAAACTTATTGGAATATTGTGCTTTACAAGTAAACGGTACGACGAATGCAACATTTGGTGAGCATAACGTGAATTTCAAAGCACCTTATGCACGTGTAACCATGACCGATGCCATCATTCAATTTACGGGTTTTGATATTTCCGGAAAATCGGAAGATGAGCTCAGAACAGCTGCTTTAGGAATGGGAATCCAAGTGGATGACACAATGGGAAAAGGAAAATTGATTGATGAAATTTTTGGAGCAAAATGCGAAGGAAATTTTATTCAACCCACTTTCATCACTGATTATCCAAAAGAGATGAGTCCGCTATGCAAAGAACATCGCTCAAACCCTGAACTTACGGAACGATTTGAATTAATGGTTTGTGGCAAAGAAATCGCGAATGCTTATTCTGAATTAAACGATCCGATTGACCAACGCGAACGTTTTGAAGCCCAATTAAAATTAGCCGATCGTGGTGATGATGAAGCCATGTTTATTGATAATGATTTTTTAAGAGCCTTAGAATATGGAATGCCACCCACATCCGGTTTAGGAATCGGAATGGATCGCTTAATTATGTTTTTAACTAATAATCAATCCATTCAAGAAGTTTTATTCTTTCCGCAAATGCGTCCTGAAAAAAAGCAAGTTGAATTGACCGACGATGAAAAAGTAATTATCGAAATATTGAAAACGTCCAACAACATTGGCTTAACTGAACTAAAAGAAAAAACTGCGTTAAGCGGAAAAAAATGGGATGCAGCCATGAAAGGTTTGGCTAAACATGCTTTAGTTAAAGTAAATGTTGATGGAGAATTAAAAACTGTTGAGTTAAAAAGCTAAGAAGAACACTTTAGTAAAACAAATCCCGACTTATAAAAAGTCGGGATTTTTTATTTCTAGTAGCTTTGTGAACCTGCAAGAGCTGAAGCAAATATTGCTCCAAACAAAACGCCAAATAAGATCACCAAACCGATTACTACAGCTAAAACAATCAACTGTGCTTTGGCCCAATTTTTCCTATTTACATTTTCGGTATCGCTAAAAGCATATACAAAAAGCATAATAAAACCTACCAAAGGAATGGCCATAATTAACAAGGTAATAAGCCAGTCTTTTACTGACATTGGTTTTTGATTTGAATTGTCTAATTCATTCATGATTTTAAAGTTTTTTATGGTTAATTTCATGCAATATATAAAATATATTTTCTTAATCTGTGTGCAAATAAAAAATTAAAAATTAAACCTTTTTCTACTTACATAGTCTTAGCTATATAATCATTAAAATCAAAGGAAATGAAAAAATTAGTAGTTGTCGCAGTTCTGTTAGTTGGATTTCTAACATTTGCACAAGAAAAAGGAGAACAAAAAGGAGACAGAAAAGCCCGTATGGAAAATCGTGAAAGTCTTTCCCCGGAACAGCAAGCCGAACTTCAAGTGAAAAGAATGACTCTTGATTTGGATTTAAATTCAAAACAACAGGGAGAAATTAAAAAAATTGTGTTGGAACAAGCTAAAAAAAGAGAAGCTAAAAAAACGCAATGGAAAGCAAATAAAGAAGCCGGAAAAACAGCAAGTAAAGATGAAAAATTTGCTATGAAAAATGAAGCATTGGATGAACAGATTGCTATGAAAGCTGAGATGAAAAAAATTCTTACAGCGGAGCAATTTTCAAAATGGGAAGCCAAACAAGCTGAAAGAAAAGACAAAATGGAAAAACAAAGAGACAGAAAAGCAAAAAAACAAAATGAACGCAAATAAATTTAAAGATAATATTTTGTTAATTAGCCATTTTGATTTATATTCGCCTTTTAACTAATCAAATAATTAACTTTATCATGAAAAAAATTGTTTCTATAGTAGTATTAATGATTGCTTTTGGCTTTTCAGCAAACGCTCAATCTAATTTGAAATTAGAGTCTGACGCAAAATCAAAAGATCAAAACGTTAAAGAAATGGCATACAGCGAGTTGAGAGAGCTTTCATCTGTTGTTGAATTAACACCTGAATTAAAAAATGATTTTCTTACCTTGTTAGTAATGAGAAATGAAGCCGTAAATAACGCTAAAACTTATGAAGAAAAGGCTGCAATTTATGAGCGATTTGGTCAAAAACTTTTAAGTGGTTTAAGTGAACAGCAATCAAAAAAGTTGTCAGAAAACAAAGAGCTATATAATAAATTAACGAATTTAAAATACAGCATGAAATAAAAAAATCCCGGTTTAAAACCGGGATTTTTTTTATAAATTTTTTGAAACTTTATCAATTGCTTTAATTGTAAAATCTAAATCGTCATAAGTTAAAGCATCTGTTATAAACCATGTTTCGTAAGCTGAAGGAGCAATGTAAATTCCTTCTTGCAATAATCCGTGAAAGAACTTTTTAAACCTATCATTATCCCCTCCTTTTGCTGTTTCAAAATCAACTACCGGACTTTCATTAAAATGAACCGAAATCATTGAACCAACTCGGTTAATTGTAAAAACGACGTTGTTTTGATTCAAAACCCGACGAATTCCATTCTCTAAATAAGCAGTCTTTTCGTCTAATCGTTTGTAAATATCTTTTTCGCTGTTAAGTTCTTTTAACATTGCCATACCGGCTGCCATAGCCAAAGGATTTCCGGACAAAGTTCCGGCTTGATAAACCGGTCCTAATGGAGCCAAAAAGTTCATTATTTCACTTCTTGCTGCAAAAGCTCCCACCGGCAAACCTCCACCAATAACTTTTCCAAAACAAACGATATCCGCATATACATTGTACAATTCTTGTGCTCCACCTTTTGCAAGTCTGAATCCTGTCATAACTTCATCAAAGATTAATAAGGTTTCGTTTTCATTGCACAAATTTCTTAATCCCTCTAAAAATCCCTTTTGCGGTGGAATACAGCCCATATTACCGGCTACGGGTTCTACTATGATAGCTGCAATTTCATTTTTATTATTTTCAAATAATTCCTGAACGTTTTTCAAATTATTATATTGAGCCAATAAAGTATCTTTAGCGGTTCCTTGGGTTACACCCGGACTATTTGGTATACCAAACGTACTAGCCCCACTTCCTGCCTGAATTAAAAAAGAATCCGAATGACCATGATAGCAACCGGCAAATTTGATAATTTTATCTCTTTTAGTAAATCCGCGAGCAAGACGAATGGCACTCATACACGCTTCTGTACCTGAATTAACGAAACGAATTTTATCAATGTTGGGCACCATTGAAACAACTAGTTCTGCTATTTGTGTTTCCAGTTCAGTGGGCATTCCAAAAGAAGTTCCCAATTTGGCTCTTTCCGTGATGGCTTGGATGACAGGTTCATGGGCATGACCCAGAATCATTGGTCCCCATGAATTTATATAGTCAATGAGTTTATTTCCGTCTTCATCATATAAATAAGCACCTTTGGCACTTTTAGCAAAAATTGGAGTTCCACCTACTCCTTTAAATGCTCTTACCGGAGAGTTTACTCCGCCTGGTATTACTTTTTCAGCTTCCGCAAATAATTTGCTGCTTCGTTGGTATTGCATGGGTAATTTTTTGAATTATTTTAGATAAATAACCTGACCTACAGATAATGAATCTGATTTCATGTTATTATTGCGTTTTATTTCTTCTATCGAAATATTGAACTTTTTAGAGAGTGAATACAATGTATCACCTTTGGTTACCACATATTCCTTATCTACAGATTTACTTGAAATAACTTTTTTCGAGGAAGAAGCTGAACTTCCTAATACTTCTTCATCATATTGATTTAACTGATAGCGTTCAATCAAGCTGATCAATTTGTCAGGATATTTTGTGTCGGTTGCATATCCTGCTGCTCTGAGACCATTTGCCCATGCTTTGTAATCATCTTTTGGCAATTCAAAAAGGGATGCATAACGGCTTCTTGTAGTCAAAAACAAAGAGTGGTCTCGGTAGGAGTCGGCTGGGTCATCATATTTTCTAAAACATTCTTGAGCGGCATCATCATCATGTCGAACGCTTGGTCCGCTCCATTCTTTATGACACTTTATTCCAAAATGATTATTAGCTCTTTTGCTTAAAGAGCCTTGTCCAACTCCCGATTCCAGAATACCTTGAGCAAGAGTTATACTTGCAGGGATTCCATGTTGACGCATGTTGTCTTTCGCTATATCTTTAAAATCATCGATGTAACTGAGAACCATTTCTGTTGTCACTTTTACATTCGACGTAGCTTCCAAAACCTCTGTTGTCGGTTTTTCAGAATTTTGCATTGGTTTTTGAGTCGATTTACCGGAGGTTGTAGATTTAGCTATAGGTTTCTTTGTGGTACGAGTTACTGGTGTACTTTTCTTAGTTGTTCGCACAACCGGTTTCGAACTTGAACAAGCAACTATTAGTAACAAACCGAAAATAAATAACATTCTTTTAAACATCGAACTCTATTTTTTGTAATTTTTTGTTTTCTAACTTTACATTCATCCCCTTAACACCTTGTAATCCGCCGGTATGTATGGCTAAGATTTTTGAGCCTATTGGAAAATAATTTTTCTTTATCAAATCCTCTATTCCAAACATCATTTTACCTGTGTAAACGGGATCTAAAGGTGTTTTAGTGTTATTGTAAAATGAATTTATATATGCTATCAATTCATTTGATGTTTTAGCATAACCTCCAAAAGTATACTCTTCTATTAATTCCCAATTTTCTTTGGTTACAAATTTACGAATATCATTTTTTAAAAAACCTCCTGATAAAGCTGAAAAACCAATTATTTTTTGATGTTTTAAGCTAGTGTTTATTAATCCGGAAATCGTTCCGCCGGTTCCTACTGAACAACAAATATAGTCAAACGTATTGTCATCTTCTGTTAAAATCTCTTCACAGCCAAGAATGGCCAATGTATTTGTTCCTCCTTCCGGAAGCAAATAAAAGTTTCCAAAAAGTGATTTTAAATTCTTTAAGTATAATTCTGAATCTTTATTTCTGTAGTTTTCTCGTGTTTCAAAGTAGAATTTCATTCCGTTTTCTTGAGCAAACGAAAGGGTAGAATTTTCCATTACTTTTGATGAAAGTTCTTCTCCGCGAATTACACCAATCGTTTTAAAACCATATTCCTTTCCGGCAAAAGCAACAGCGGCAATATGATTTGAAAAAGCTCCACCAAAAGTCAATAAGGTTTTATGTCCTTCTTCTTGTGCTTGAATGAGGTTATATTTGAGTTTTCGATATTTATTGCCGGATATAAAAGGATGAATCAAATCTTCTCTTTTTATGTAAAGCGAAACTTGATTATTAAATTCTTTTATTTCCTGATTAAAAACATCAAAAATCATAGAGATACAAAGGTATTGAAATGCTATTAAATAAAAAAGACAGCTCGTTTGAACTGTCTTCGAATTATTGTATAAATTATTTTTAATTCACTCTAAAAATAGAAACTTTTTTACTTATTTCTTGATTGTCTGCTGTTACTAATTTTACAATGTAAATACTTTCACTCAATCCAACTGTAGGAAAGGAATAAAGCTCCTCGGCTCCTAACTTTTCTTTTGTAAAAATCAATTTACCAGTAATATCAAACAATGTAGCTGATTTCAAATCAACTAAATTGGGGTTTTTGATGGAAAGTAATTCATTTTCATTGTTTTGTACAATCATGAATTGTTCACTTTTAACTGTTTCATTACCCAACGATTCGTCTAAGAAAGTAACTTCAAATCGATTTGCTGTAGTTCCACCAGCCGGTAAAGTAATATCTACAAAACCATTTTTGATATCATGATAAATATTGGTTTCACTATCAAAAAGAAAGATATTCTCAGCATCATTAAAATTTATAATTTCGCCAACATAGACTCTGAAAGTAGACTGATTAACCGCTTTTAAGGCAAATGGAACTCTTTTATTAATAATGAAAGGCAATGTTGAAATAGCAAATTGGTTATTATCGGTTAAAGGAAAATAAACGTCTGTCGGTAAATTTAAACCTTGCATTGGTGCGTCGTAAGCATTGTCAAGACCATCGGTTGCGTTTGGATTGAAAGCTAAAACAACCTCTCTGGTAAACTGATCATTCAGTATCGTTTGAATCCTGATTTGAGGAACTTGCAATTTAGAAAACTGTGTATAATCAGTTCCTGTTAAATTTGGAATTGAAGGCCAATTCATATCTGATTCTGAATTTGTCAAATCGTTTGTTGCATTACGTTCAAATTGAGAATTTTCCACAACACCTTCTTTATTGAAAACTCGGTAGCGATTTCTCATTATTGCATTTCCTGAAGCAACTGATCCTTTTATGATAAATCCTTGTCCGACTGGAGAAAACATTCTACGGTAATTTACTCCTGAGGATCCAGCAGATGTATTTGGAGAACCATCTCCATTGTAAGTGTTCCAAGGAGCACTCGTATAGGTTCCGGGAGAAAATGCGTTAACATTATTTGGTGTATAAACCCCATAACCGCCAACATAATCTGATAAGGTATGCGATGTAGCCGGTTTCTGGTGTTCCCAAAAATAAGCAAGACCATTGATTATTGGCGAACCTGAAGGTGTCACAACCCCAGTTACATAATCTACAGAGTAACCGTTATTTTCTAATAAAAACAAATTTAAATTAATTGCAGAAGGATATGGATTACCTGTTAAAGTACTTTCTGTATATCCGGTTCCTCCATCAACAGAATTTCCGACAGGAATATTAATTGTACCATCGTTTGGTTTACCTCTGAAATCATAACGCTGGTTGTTTCCGGGATTATTTTGAACACCTAAAACAGTGGTATTATCAGAACCGCTTACACCTTTCATTGTGAAACCTTGACCGGCGGCAATGGAAGTGGCTGCAGCAATGTAACTCCAATTTGAATATTGACTTGTTGTAGTTAGTGTATATATCCAACGACTTGAAATAGTAAGTGCAGTATTAGTGGTAGAACCATTCAAACTTGTTGTAATAGCTTCGCCTCCAAATGACGTTAAACCGGTTGGACGTTTTAATAACGTAATTCCAAAATTTGAATTACCCACAGAGGCAGAAGGCTCACCTACGGGTGAACACCAATAATTATAACCAAAATTATTTGAAGTTCCTTCTTGAAAAGCGGACAATGCTCCTAATCCTGTATTGGAAGAACCTCCTGTAGTCTTTTGAAGCAATTGACTTTCATTTCGCAAATAAATATTTCCTGTGCTAGCCAAATTTACATCTTGGGTAACCGTTACATACTGATCATTCACATACAAAAAGCTACCGGAGCTAACAAACAATTGAGCTTGAGATTGCACCGCGAAAGTAACAATTCCGATAAAGACAAAAAACTTGAGTAATCTTCTCATAATTAAAAACTTAAAAAACAAATTTAACTATTTATTTCATTCAGTAATGATTTACAGATATTTTTTTTTAACAGAATAAGAAAATAAGCTAATCATTGTTAAAAAAAGTATTGAAATTATCGACAAAGAGCATATAAAATTAACATTTAAATATTACTTTTCTTATATTTTAAATATTTTTATGCATTTCATCGATTTTTTTATACACTTTATCGACTTTGTGATATATTTGTCCAGTCAAAAATTAAGAAATGAAAACTCAATTTAAAATTAATAAGTTATGAAAAATTATTCTACACTAATTAATAGCATAAAGATAGTTTGTTCAAGTGTGAACAAAATAACAAAAATAGTTATAGTATTTTGCTTGCTTATAAGTCAATATTCTATATCTCAAACTGTCTTGATTGATCCTAATACAGTCGGCGGATTTGAGAGCGGAACAACTTTTGCGGCAAATGGATGGACAGCAACAACAGGAACAACATCTCAAAACCAATGGGTATGTAGTTCTGGAGCAACCGCAGGATTTTCTGGTGCTCGCTGTGCATATATTACGAATAATACGGCCGTTCCGACTCCACCCCACAATTATACATTGAATGCAAACCGCAGAACTCATTTATACAGGGATGTAACAATACCTTCGGGAGAAACAAATATTGAATTATCTTTCGATTGGATTGGAAGAGGTGAAGTAACAAATGACCGATTAAGAGTTTGGGTTACACCCACATCATTTACCCCAACATATGGAAATGCTATCGGTGCATCAGGTTCTGCACCAACAGGTAGAATATTAATTGGCACCTATGATAATCAAGCAAGTTGGACAAATGCAACTTTAAACTTACCTACAAGTTATGCAGGAAATTCATTTCGTTTAATTTTTGAATGGGTTAACAACAGTAGTTTGGGAACACAACCACCAGCAGCGATAGATAATATTTCGTTAACATCTGTTGTGCCCCCTGTTAATAATGAATGTTCAAATGCTATATCATTGACGGTTAACGGTGGATTGAATTGTACATCAACAACGGTTGGAACATCGAGCAATGCTACTGAATCACAAGTAGCTTGTTCAGGTACTGCAGATGATGACGTTTGGTATAGTTTTGTTGCCACATCATCCAGACACTTTGTAACAGTTTCAGCGGGAACAATGCTAAATCCCGTTTTGGAAGTTTTTAGCGGTAATTGTGGCTCACTTACTAGTATTTCATGTAGAAATGCTAATAGTGACAATAGTGACGAAGTAGCCTCTCTAACTGCTCTAACGATAGGAAATACCTACTATGTTAGAATTCATAGTAATGGGAACAAAACTGGTGAAGGAACTTTTACATTGTGTGTGACTAGCTTAAATGATAATTGTTCGGATGCTATTGCACTTATGGTAAATCCAGATTTAACCTGCTCATTAATAACAAATGGAACAACTCAATCAGCAACTCAATCTCAAGCCGGTTGCTCCGGAACCGCAGATGATGATGTTTGGTATAGTTTTGTGGCAACTTCAACCTATCACTTCGTAACTGTATCAGCAGGTACTCTTGTGAATACTGTTTTACAAGTTTTTAGTGGAAATTGTGGTTCACTTACTAGTATTTCATGTAGAAATGCTTTCAGTAATAACAGTGATGAAGTAGCTTCATTTACAAACTTAACAGTTGGTGCCACCTATTTTGTCAGAGTACATAGTGCTGCAAATGGTAGTGGTCAAGGAACTTTTTCTTTGTGTGTCACAACCATTCCAAACCCTATTAATGATAATTGCCCTAATGCTATTGCTTTACCTGTAAATCCTGATTTATCATGTTCACTAACAACTAGTGGAACTTCAGAATATGCTTCACAATCTCGAACGGGTTGTACGGGAACAGCAGATGATGATGTTTGGTATAGTTTTGTGGCAGTTAGTGACTTTCAAGTTATTACAGTTACTCCTGGCACAATGAACAATGTTGTTTTCGAGGTCTTTAGTGGAAACTGTGGAGCATTAACAAGTATAGTATGTAGAAATTTAACAACCGGAAGTTCTGCCGAAACAGCAAATGTTACAGGCTTAACTATTGGAAGCACCTACTAAGTAAGAATTTATAGTACCACTAACACTACTGGTCAAGGAACATTCACAATCTGTGTTAATTCTTCAAACGAAAATTGTGGTGGTGCTTTCAATGTACCTGTCAATCCCACCTCAACTTGTTCTACCTCACTAAGCGGTACTTATGCTCCACCCTATCAATTTAATTGTCTCCAAAATCCGGTGAGTGTGAATATTGACGACATTTGGTCCCCCGTAATTAATATACCTTTTGATTTTTGCTTTTATGGAAATACGTATAATTCCTGTATTATGGGTTCAAATGGTATGATTTCGTTTGACACGACTAATGCAAGTAGTCCTTCTGGATACGCTTTTAGTAATAATCTTCCAAGTTTAGTAGGTGCTTTATTCCCCAATACAATTTACGGCGTTTACCACGATATTGATCCTAGTGTTGGAGGAACAGTTGGATGGGAGTTAATTACACTAAACACGGGCTGTAGAGCACTTGTGGCTTCATGGAACGATATTCCCATGTTTTCAGCTACTTGTAATTCAATACTCTATACCGGAATGATTGTTTTATATGAAGACACGAACGTAATTGAAGTTTACATCAAAGAAAAAAATGTTTGTGCCTCATGGAACGGTGGAAATGCAATCGTAGGTATCCAAAATGAAACAGGAACGCAAGCCGTTGTTGCTCCGGGTAGAAATGGCCTCGATGCAGATTGGACTGTAACCAACGAAGGGTGGCGTTTTGTTCCTGCCGGTCCTTCGATAACTTCAATACAATGGTTTGAAGGTTCCGGCACATCAGGCCCTGTTGTTGGTAATACTGATACAATTAATGTATGTCCAGCTGTGACTACTACCTACACTGCACAAGTTACTTATTCACTATGTAACGGCAACACAATTGTTGAAAACGATGAAACCATTGTTACCGTTTTAGGTGACAAAACTTGGAATGGTTCAATTGATTCAGATTGGAACAAAAACAACAACTGGACACCTGTTGGTATTCCAAACAATACCGATTGTGTATTAATTCCGGTTACACCAAACGACCCAATAATTTCAGGAACAAATTACAATGGCTTAGCAGGAACTTTACGCATTTTGAATAACGCAACCTTAACCGTAAATTCTAATAACAGCATCACTGTAACTGATTGGGTAAACGTACAACCAAACGGAACTTTTGAAATTCATGATAATTCCAGTTTAGTTCAAATCAATAATACCGCCAACATCGGAAATATCATTTACCGTAGAGATACAGATATTCGAAGATTGGATTATGTCTATTGGTCTTCTCCAGTTTCCGGATTCAATGTGAGTAATATTCCTTCTCCAATTGCCCCCGGTCCAATATTTACCTGGAATACTACTTTTGCAAACCCGAATGGAGGTCAAGGTTACTGGATTGGAGCTGCCGGAAGCACCATGCAACCTGCTGTTGGTTACATTATGAGAGGTCCTAATAGTTTTGGGAATACACCCACAACACTAAACGGAAGCTTTATTGGTGTACCAAATAACGGTCAAATTACAACTACCATCTCACGCGGAAGCGACACCAATACTGCCACTCATTATGGTTTAAATGGCACAGAAATTACCAACTTGAGTGATAACTACAATTTGATAGGAAATCCTTACCCTTCAGCAATTAGAGCCAGTCAATTCTTATTTAATAACAATACTAAAATTGAAGGTAATGTGCGACTTTGGACGCACGGCACTTTACCCGCAGCTATAACCAGTCCGTTTTATGATACGTATACTTATAACTACACACCCGGAGATTATTATATATACAATTTTACAGGTGTTACTTGTTGCCCTGCCGCAGGTTCAGATTTATTTATTGGAGCTAGTCAAGGTTTCTTTGTTCAAATGATTGATGGACCTCCCGCTTCAGATATTGTATCATTTAATAATGGTTTACGAAATCCTAGCTATGACAATAGTTTGTTTTATAGAAATGCAAATCAAATTGAAACACAAACTAATTTAACCGATTTAGAAAGACACAGAATGTGGTTCGACATCATTAATTCAGATGGATTAAATGATCGAACTTTAATTGGCTATGTTGAAAATGCTACGATGGGCAGAGATAGTTACTTTGATGCAAATACAGCAGTAGCCGGAAATATGATAATTTATTCGCTTTTAAATGAAGAAAAACTAACCATTCAGGGAAGAAGTTTACCTTTTGATGTCAATGATGTTGTACCAATGGGCGTTCACATTCCAACTAGCGGTCAATACACCATTGCTCTTGCAGCTATTGATGGTTTATTTGAAAATCAAGCTATCTACCTAATTGATAAATTGACAAATGACATTCACGACATCAAAGAAAATCCGTATTCATTTAGTTCAGAGCAAGGAACATTCAATAATCGTTTCGAAATTATATATCAAAATGAATCGCTCAGTAATCCTGATTTTTCTTTAGAGAATTTAATCAGAGTAACATCAAATGAAAACCTTACAGTATATTCAACAAATGAATTAATGGAATCTGTTTTGGTTTATAATGTGTTGGGACAAAAATTAGCCGAATACAATAATGTTAACGCAAATCAATTGGTTTTAAATACTTTACAGAAAAATAATTCCACTTTATTATTGAAAATAAAATTACAAAACGGAACAACTTCCATCGAAAAAGTAATTTATTAAAGATAATTCATAAAACGCCAAAAAGACCTTTGCTTTACATAGTAAAGGTTTTTTTCGTTTTGATAGGCTTCTCGCTCAAACGAAATGTTCCTGTAAGCCAAATTTCTATCTTTATATTGAATCAAGCGGACTAAATATTCTAAACTATACCAAACATAAAAAGGCACAACCAACAATTCAATTTGTTGCCGAATATGAATGCGTTCGTGGTTCAATAAAACAACATTTCCTTTATCTGCTTTGTCTTTTAAAAACACAAACGGATACAAAGTGAGTCCTCGAAAACCTTTCGGGGTTAAATATTTAATAACTAATACAAACATTTGTGGCAAAGTTGCTAATTTTGTAGTTATGAATACACCAAATCCTGAAAATAAATTAATCGAAGGCGAAGATTTTTATTATACGCCCGAAGGTTACAAATGTTTTACAGAAAAATATCATTTAAAAAGAGGCTATTGCTGCAAAAGCGGATGCCGACATTGTCCATATGGTTTTGATAAAAAAACTGGAAGGGTGAGAAAGTAATTAGTGAATAGTTGTGCATAATGTTGAAAAATGAAATGGAGTAAATTAAGAAAAGAGTTGAAAGATAGATTGGCGGATAATTTAAAAGACCGACTTGACTATCATTTGACTACTTATAAAAATTCGACAGGTTATATAGGTAGAGCTTGGATAACTTGGGAAGGAAAAGAGATTTTGAATTTCTCTAACCAAGACACTTGGAATGAATTTCAAAGCTATTCTAATGAATTAGCCGAAACTCATTACATTTCTCACGAAGGAATAAAAACAACTGACAGAACTGAAGGAAAAATTATGGAAAAAGGTGAATTTTCAAAATATGATTTTGCAGATAATGCCTTCCGATTTTTAAACCTAAATGTTCAAGATGCTATTAAAAGTAATAATCCTATTATTAGGGCTCTCGCAGTAGTTGATAAACGAATTGGAAAAAGAACGCTGAGTGAATTGAATAAAGCGGAAAATCATCCAATGATCAAGCAATTGATTGAACTAAGACTTGAATAAAACACAATATAATGGCTTTAATTAGTCAAATCAGATTATTAAACAATCCAAAAATGGAAGCAATACATACCAAGTCATTCAAAGAGCAAATTTCAGAAGGAATTCCAACCGAATTACCTTCTCCAAAACCGTATGAAGTTGATATAAATCACGCTCCAAAGCGAAAAGAAATTCTTTCGGATGAAGAAAAAAAATTAGCTCTTCGCAATGCGTTACGCTACTTTGAACCAAAAGACCATGCTACTCTCCTACCTGAATTCAAAGAGGAATTAGAAAAATACGGTCGTATTTACATGTATCGTCTTCGTCCGGACTACCGAATGTATGCCCGACCCATTTGGGAATATCCCGGAAAAAGTGAGCAAGCAAAAGCAATTATGTTGATGATTCAAAATAATTTGGATTATGCTGTAGCTCAACATCCGCATGAATTGATTACCTATGGCGGTAACGGTGCTGTTTTTCAAAATTGGGCACAATATCGACTAACCATGAAATACCTTTCGGAAATGACCGATGAGCAAACCTTGGTCATGTATTCCGGTCATCCGATGGGGTTGTTTCCTTCGCACAAAGATGCTCCAAGAGTCGTGGTTACCAACGGAATGGTGATTCCAAATTATTCCAAACCCGATGATTGGGAAAAAATGAATGCATTAGGCGTTTCACAATACGGACAAATGACAGCCGGAAGTTATATGTACATTGGTCCGCAAGGAATTGTTCACGGCACTACTATAACGGTTTTAAATGGCTTTAGAAAAATTAAAAAAGATCCAGTCGGTGCATTGTTTGTTACTTCAGGTTTGGGCGGAATGAGTGGTGCTCAACCCAAAGCCGGAAACATTGCCGGTTGTGTGACCGTTTGTGCCGAAGTGAATCCGAAAATAACACATATTCGTCATTCTCAAGGTTGGATTAATGAAGTGATTGAAAATGTAGATGATTTAGTAATTCGTGTACGAAAAGCTCAAGCAGAAAAAGAAGTAGTTTCTATTGCTTATCTCGGCAATATCGTTGATGTTTGGGAACGATTTGATGCGGAAAATATTCATATTGATTTAGGTTCAGATCAGACTTCGTTGCATAATCCTTGGGCGGGAGGTTATTATCCGGTTGGACTTTCTTTTGAAGAATCGAATGAATTAATGGCCAATAATCCTGAACTTTTTAAAACCAAAGTGAAAGAAACGTTAGTGCGTCATGCAGCAGCTGTAAATAAACATACGGCCAAAGGAACCTATTTCTTTGATTACGGAAATGCCTTTTTATTAGAGGCTTCTCGTGCCGGTGCTGATGTAATGGCGATTGACGGCATTCATTTTAAATACCCGAGTTATGTGCAAGATATTATGGGTCCGATGTGTTTTGATTATGGATTTGGTCCGTTCCGATGGGTTTGTGCCAGCGGAAAACCGGAAGATTTAGTCAAAACCGATCAAATTGCTTGTGATGTTTTAGAAGAAATGGCGAAAACCGCTCCGATCGAAATCCAACAGCAAATGCAGGATAATATCAAGTGGATAAAAGAAGCTCAGAAAAATAAATTAGTCGTGGGTTCACAAGCTCGAATTTTATATGCCGATGCTGAAGGAAGAATGAAAATTGCTGAAGCATTCAATAAAGCCATTGCTAAAAATGAAATTGGTTATGTCATTTTAGGTCGCGACCACCACGATGTTTCCGGAACCGATTCTCCTTATCGAGAAACGTCTAACATTTATGATGGTTCGAGTTTTACAGCTGATATGGCAATTCATAATGTGATTGGCGACAGTTTCCGTGGAGCAACTTGGGTATCCATCCATAATGGTGGAGGAGTTGGCTGGGGCGAGGTAATTAATGGCGGGTTTGGTATGGTTCTTGATGGTACAGAAGAGAGCGACAGACGATTAAAATCGATGTTGTTTTGGGATGTAAATAACGGAATTGCCCGAAGAAATTGGGCAAGAAATGAAGGAGCGATTTTTGCGATAAAAAGAGCCATGGAGACGCAACCTTTATTGAAAGTTACCATCCCTAATTTAGTGGATGAAAATTTACTTTAATTGATATAAAATTTATTGGTTAAAAAAGAACACAGATTAGAAAAATTTTTAAAATTTCTTTAATCTGCGTTCAAAAAAATAGTTGAAAATTGTCTCTTAATTAAATAAAGCTATGAAAACACTCAAATTTTTACCCCTACTTCTGCTCTTTATGCTTGCTTCGTGCAGCTCCGTTAGAGTTTATTCTGATTATGATAAAAGTGTTGATTTTACGCAATACCGAACGTATGCTTATCAAAAGAGCGGCATCGATAAAGTCGAAATTTCCGATTTAGACAAAAAAAGAATCCTTCGTGCTATTGACGAACAAATGACTGCCAAAGGCTTTAGCAAAAGTGAAAATCCTGATTTGTTGGTTAATATTTTCACGAAAGAACGTGAACAAGTGGACGTAAACCAATTCAACGCCGGATGGGGTTGGGGTTGGGGATGGGGCTGGGGTTGGAATCCTTGGATGTGGGGTGGCATGAACACCAGCGTTTCCTCTTATGTTGAAGGAACATTATTCATTGATTTAATAGACAACAGAAAAAAAGAACTCATTTGGCAAGGCGAAGGCATTGGTGTTTTAACCCGAAACATCGATAAAAAAGACGAACGCATAAATGAATTTGTGGCGAAGATTTTAGCTCAATATCCACCGAAGAAGAAGTAAACAGTTTGCAGTCGCAGTTTGCAGTTACGCTGAAAAGATAGAACCGGAGTAGAGATGCTTCGGTTTTTTTTATGCTTTAAGGTTTTTGATTTATTTTTTAGAAACTTTCCCAAATTACAGATTTCCGTAAAATTTTTGAATTTTTAGTGAATAGTTTTACAGAAAAGTGTTAATAAGTAAAGTTGATTTAGGTTGTGAAAAAATCTAAATTAGCAAGATAAAATAATTTATATTATCATTTTGTTCACTTTTTTGTGAACAATAAATTAAATTTACATATCTTTGCCAAACAATTATGGAGATAAAATTTCAAAAAGAATACTTGTCTGATCTTTATACTGGAAACATAAAACCTTATAAAGAATACAAATCTAATCCGCAATTAGTAAAACAGTATGTCAAAACAATTAATACGTTAAAATCCGTCACTCGTATTGAACAATTGTATCAACTTAAAAGTTTACATTATGAAAAGAAAATTGGTAACCTAAATGGAGTGAGTGCTGTTTATGTAAACAAACAATACCGTATACTTTTTAATGAAGTTGCATCTGTAGAAGATGGTCTTGAAATTGATATATTAGAAATAGAAGATTTAAGCAAACATTACGAAAACTAAAAAACAAAATGACGACAATAAAAAACCTTTTCCCGGCTTATGCAACACATCCCGGTTTGATGCTTGCAGACGAAATAGAAGCAAACGGTTACAATCAAATTGACTTTGCAAAACTGATAGATTTAAAACGCAGCCAACTTAACGAAATAATAAAAGGAAAAAGAAATATCAATGCAGATTTAGCCTTATTGTTAGAAAAAGCATTAGGAATTGATGCCGATTTTTGGATGGAAGCCCAAAAAAATTATGACTTAGACAAAGCTCGAATTGAAGCTAAAAATAAAGAACAACTAGAAGCAATAGAAGTTTGGAATGTTGCCAAAGAATTCATTCCTGTTTCTTTCTTAAAAAAAGAACAAATTATTACCGGAAACCCTTTATTAGATATTAACAAAGTAAAAGATATCTACAATGTTGATAATTTAGACCAATTGGCCATCCTAAGTGTACAGCATAATTATGCTCGATTTAAGAAATCAAATACGCTTAAAGCAGATGTAATCAATATTATGGGTTGGGTAAAATTAGTGCAATACAAAGCTTTGCAATTAAACGTTGTGCCATTTGATAATGAAAACAAAGAACAGTTAATTGAAAAATTGAGAAATGTACTTTTCGAAAATAAAAATGTATTACCTACCGTTCAAAACGTATTACACGAAAACGGTATTAAATTAGTCTATCAAACCAAAGGAGAAAAAACGCCTGTTGATGGCGTTTCGTTTTGGAGTAATGGAAATCCTGCGATTGGATTGACGTTAAGACACAACCGAATGGATAATTTTGCCTTTACTTTATTTCATGAATTAGGACACATTTACGAACACTTAATCAATAATAATCAAGCAGAATTTATTGATTTGGATTTAAAAAACGAAAAAGAAGAATATCTAAATTCAATCGAAGAAAAGCAAGCTAATCACTTTGCTGAAAATAGCTTAATTAAAGCGGATGATTGGAACGAATTTAAGAAGAACTTAGATCAAAACAATACCGATGAAGCCATCATTGCTTTTGCAAAAAGAATTAAAATCAATCCGAGTATAGTGCGAGGAAGAGTTTGCTTTACACTAAACAATTTTAGAACTTTTACCCAAATTAGTAATGAAATAAAGTAAGCAAAAAAATTAAAATTTGCTATCATTTTTAATCCTGCAAGGTTTTTGGAACCTTGGAGGATTTATTTTTTAAAAAACTTCTTCAAATTACGGATTTCCGTAAAATTTTTGCATTTTTAGTTTTATAGTTTTACAGAAAAGTGTTAATAAGTAAAGTTGACAATAACTTTTTGAAATGTTAAATTAGCAAATTATTGAAAATCAAAAACAAATGTACATATCAGAACTTAAACTTTGGAATTTTAGAAAGTACGGATCAAATGAATCGTTTGATTTAAACAATCCTGATTTAATTGTCCCTTTCACTAAAGGTTTGAATGTATTAATCGGTGAAAACGATTCTGGTAAAAGTGCCATTTTAGATGCTATTAAGTTAGTTCTCAAAACTCATGCCTACGAATGGATTAAAGTTGAAAAAGAGGATTTTAACAATGATACTGATAAATTAAGAATAGAATTAGAATTTTCAGGTATGACTGATGATGAAGCCAAACATTTTATTGAATGGTTGGGTTGGGAAGATGAAGAGATTAAAGAAGGAAAATTTGAGAAACGTCCTAAACTTATTTTGATTTATCAAGCAGAATACAGAAATAATAGAGTTATTCCATCTGATGTGAAAGCTGGAATGGATCGAACTGGTCACTTATTAAATGCAGACGCAAGAGATTATTTAAAATGCACTTATCTAAAAGCTTTGAGAGATGCAGATAGCGAATTAACAGCGAAGAAAAACTCTAGGCTTTCACAAGTCCTAAAAGAACATTCACTTTTTAAAAAGACTGAAGGTATAAAACATGACTTTGAAAATCAATTCAAAATAATAAATGATGAAATCACAAATGATTTCAAAATAGACCCAAAAAAGAAAGGATATAAAGAAAAAATAAAAGATGTTATCGATGATTTTCTAGAGGGTTTTATTGATGACAAACATAAAGGAGAATTTTCTTTTGGAAATCCTGACATAAAAAATATTTTAGAAAAATTATCTTTAGGAATTGAAGATCAAAATGGTTTAGGGCTTGGCACAATGAATCGTTTGTATATGGCTGCCGAATTGTTACATTTAAGAAAAGAAAATTGGAATGGATTGAAACTTTGTATGATCGAGGAACTTGAAGCTCATTTGCATCCTCAAGCACAAATGAAAATTATTGATAAATTAAGTAAGGAAAAAGACATTCAATTTATTTTAACAACTCACAGTCCAAATATTGCATCAAAAATTGATTTAAAATCTTTAATAATCTGCAAAAATAAAGATGTTTTTCCTATGGGCGAAGGAAATACAAAACTTGAAAACAAAGATTATATTTACCTAAAACGCTTCCTGGATGTTACAAAATCAAATTTGTTTTTCGCAAAGGGAATAATTATAGTTGAAGGTTGGTCAGAAGAAATCTTAATTCCAGAAATTGCAAAAAATCTAAGTATTGATTTAACAAAAAAAGAAGTTTCAATAGTTAATGTGGCATCAGTTGCATATTTACATTTTGCAAAAATATTTTTAAGAAATGACAGCAGTAAAGACATGAAAGTTCCTGTTTCAATTGTAACCGATTTAGACAATAGACCTGATGAAAATGGAGATTTTAACGAAGGAGATGAAAAAACTAAAACAAAAAGAGCGAATTTAGATTTACTTGAACTAGAACTAAAAAATACAAGTGTTACTCTAAGACTTGCTAAACAATGGACTCTAGAGTGGTGTCTTTATAAATCTACAAGTTTATCAAAACTATTTCAAGAATCTGTTTCCGAAGTTCATCCGCAAATCTTCAATGCTGAAAAGGTGAATTTTGAAAGTGAATTAATTTTACGATTAAAGAATAAAGAAATTGACAAAGTAAAGATTGCTTCAACATTAGCAGAAAAAATAGAGAATTCAAAAGATTTAACAATTGATGAAAATGATGAATATATAGATTATTTAATCAAAGCAATAAAACATGCTTGCAATGAAAATTGAGATAGATGATAAACACATAAAAGAAGCCGAAAGCAATTTTATTGGAGGAAATCCTTTTGACAAAGAACGTATTAATTTTATAAAGAAACTTGATACTTGCGATTTACTTGCAGTTCCAGGAAGTGGAAAAACAACTGCTTTGATAGCAAAGCTATATTGTCTGTCCCAAAAACTGCCTTTTTCTGATGGTTCGGGAATTTTAGTTTTAGCACATACACATAATGCGATTGATGAAATAGAAAACAAACTTAAAAAACATTGCCCTCATCTTTTTGAGTACCCCAATTTTGTAGGCACTATTCAAAGTTTTGTTAATAGATTCATGGCAAATCAATCTTGCTTTGAGAAATATGGTTCATATATAAGAAAAAATGAAGATAACTTGATTTACGAAAAAATAGCTAAAGAAATTTATTATAGTAAGTCAAGTTCCATCTTTAAAATGTTGGATAAAAACATCAAAGACAAATTTAATTGTTTGAATGAAGATTTTTTAATCAAATATAATATTCAAGAAAAAAAAGCATTAATAAACAAGTATAAAGAATTAGGTTTTATAGATAAAAATAACACATTAATTAGTATTAAAAAAAACTATGAAAAAATAAAATCATCAAACCTAATACAGGAAGAAAAACAAATTTTATTTGATTTTAATTCTCACTTAAAGACTTATTCAACAGATTTTAAAAAAATATTAGATTTAGTTGAAGATATAAATATTAATGAAAAGGAAGGTTTTTTTTATTCAGGGATATTTCCAGCAACATGGCATAAGAAATTAAGTTTTACAACAAATTCTGGTAAAGAACTCAAAACTATTTATGAAAACTTAAGAAAAGAAGGTTCGTTATTGTATTTTGATTCTTTTGAATTAGCAAATGATCATTTAGAAAATTTTCCAACAATTAAAGCAATACTTCAAAAGCGTTACAAGTACGTTTTCATAGATGAAATGCAAGATTTAGAAGAATTTCAAATTAAAATCATTGATGATATTTTCTTTTGCAAAAGTTCTAAAACTGTAATTCAAAGAATTGGAGACATAAATCAATCTATTTATAGTTCTGGTAAAAAGATAAAAGTAGAATGTGATTGGAAACCAAGAAAAATTGAATATTTAAAGAGTTCATATCGTTTAACCGAAGAAATTGCAAGCTTAGTAAATGGCTTTACTTTGGATCCACAAAAAGATGAAAATCAAAACCCACGTTTTGTTGTAAATGGGTTGAACAAACTTGATAAAATAATCAAACCACATTTAATTGTATTTAATGAAAATACAACAGGAGTGCAATTAGAACAAAAATTTGAAGACTTGATAATTGAGAATAATTTGCATGATTGTGAAGAAAATATAAAAAATGGTTTTAAAATAATTGGATGGAGTACAGTTTGGGATAAAGGTGAGCAAAAGCAAAACAAAGATGGTATAAACAAAATTCGTCTTAAAGATTTGTTTATAAAATATTCCAAAGAGAGTAAAGCTAAAAAAGAAGATTTTGATTGTTTAAAAAAATATTTGCAATTATTTGAAAAAGAAAAACAGACATTAGAAGCGGTCAGAAAATCTATTTTAAATTCTTTTTTAAGAATTTTAAGGTTTGAAGATATTTATTTTGATTTGGAAACAAAAAAACATTTTAGAAAAAGCACATTAATTATTTTTATAAAAAATCAAGGTGAAGAAGTTTATAATAATTTTATAGCAAGTCTCTTTGATTGGTGTTTTTGTCTGGTAACAAAAAATGATTATGAAAATGTATTTCAAAAAATTAAAGAGTATGTTTCAAATACATTTATAAAATGGAATTGGTATATGGAAGAGAAGTATATTCCGAAAACTACAAATAAATCGAATGATTTTATTAATAGTGTAAATTATCAATTTACAGAAATTATCAAAAATGATACAGCTAACATAGGAAAATCAAAAAATGGAATTAATATTGAAATAAGTTCTGTGCATTCAGTAAAAGGTCAAACTCATTGTGCGACAATGTATATAGAGTCAGCATATAAAACACCTGTTTACGAAACAAATAAGTTATCGAGACAAACTAAAAGCAATCCTCTTTTCTTTCAAAATCATGACTGTATCAAACCAACAGGTAAAGAAGCAATTAAAATGATGTATGTTGGTTTTTCTCGTCCAACACACTTACTATGCTTTGCTGTATTGGAAGATAATGTAAGTGCAGAAGAATTATTAAAATTTGAAAATGATGATAGATGGAATGTTGATAAAAAACTAATCGAACTAAACTAAATTACCCACAAGGCTCCAAAAACCTTACAGGATTTAAATAAAAAAGTTCTTTTGAAACCCAATCCCCTAGCCCAGATTGCAACGGAAAGCTTTTTTTGAAAAAACAAATTAGTTTTGTTGGCTTTACAAAGCGACCAATCCCGATAATTATCGGGAGCTCTTGGAAAGGCTTACAAAACTTTTGTTTTTCAAAAAAACTTGTAGTGGAAAGCTGGATTAGCTTCTTAAAAATCACTCAACAAACTTCCCCAACGACCAACTAGCAACTCTATCATTCTTAGATTGAATTGGTAGTCTTGGATTTAATTCATAGAGTTGCTCTAGTTTTTCTATGGCAAGTTTAAAGGAAATAATTTCGTGTAGTAATAATTGGTCAAAAACATATAAAATTCCTTTTACAGAAATACCGTTTGCCATAGCTTGTTTTCTTAATTTTCCATCACCTGAAAGTAATATTCCTTCAAGTTTATTGGCATAATGCCATACGGAACAATCTTCAAAACTTAAACCTGAACTATTTTCTAAAATAGTCATAATACTTTCAAAATCTTCCTCTGTATCTGTAAGAATTAATTCAATGTCATCAGAATTAATATAAGCTTCAATTATAACTTTTTGATCTTGATTAAGCTCCTCAAAAACAAAATCCGTTGTTTTCAAATCTAAGTTTAGCTTAATAAATTCATTCATTAAATCTAAATGAACCAAATCAATTAAAATATTTGCATCGTTTATAATAATTCTCATTTTATAAACTATAAAAGTGAATTTTCAATTAATGAATTTATATCTTGATTCAATAAGGACGATGCTTTGCTTACAGATATTATTTCTTGAGATAAAGCTCTGTAAACCAGTTGTTCAAATCGATTTGATTTTTCTGGAGTTTCAAATCTTGATAAATTAACTTTTTCTTTAATACTTGGATTAAAATTTATTTTTTTGTAAAAATCAGTTTTTCTGTTTTCAGTAAAAATTCCCGCATCAACTAATCTGTAAACTATTGCTTGAATACTGATACCGTACTTTTTTTGTACTTCTATCAATTCGTTTAATGAAATTAAATCTCGCTTAATACCAAATTCTTTAACTACGAGTTTTTTTGGAAAAAGGAATTCAGAGGCAAATTTATTACAATAATTTTCTTCAGCTTTTACGTCACATTCCGGAAGATTGAGTAGTAAATGCCCTAATTCGTGTAATAAAGTAAATCGTTTTCTTTCTACAGGAAAATTCCCATTTACAACAATCACTGGAAATTTGTCATTTACAAAAGTTGCTAAACCATCAAAAGTTTCCTCTACATCAAACAATTCAATTACTTTTATTTCATTGTCTTCTAAAAGTTGGATTATATTATGAATCGGGTCAAGACCAATTTCCCATTCATTTCGTAATGATAAAACTAGCCTTTCTATATCTTTAATAGAATTCACTTTTTCGTTACCGATTGAATTTTTAAAAGAATAATCAATTTGCAGCAAATCTTCAATCTCTAGATAATTTTCTAAATTAAGTTTTATTAATTGCTCAAGTGATTCTTGTTTTTTATTTGAAAATGAACTTTTCTTTCTAAAATTCAAAACTCCTAACTCAATTTTGCTAGGTTTGAAAAAATAATCAATCTTAACTTTCAAAGATTTCCCTATTTTTAAAAGATTAGAACTACTTGGAATAGATTCACCTTTTTCGTACTTACTAATCATTTGCTTAGAAACACCTATCATATCTGCTAACTCTTGTTGAGAAAACCCATTGAGTGCTCTAGCATTTTTGAGTTTTTGTGAGACTATTTCTTTCATGACTATTTAGTTTAGTTGACAAAAATACAAAATTAATTATGTTTTGTCAACTAAAAACTTATTTCTTTTGAAATGCAACTCCCCTAGCCCAGATTGAAATGAAAAGCCCGCAAAGGAAAAACAAATTAATTTTCTTGCTACAAAAAAGCGACCAATCCCGAAAGCTTTCGGGAGCTCTTTTTGTTGTGTAGAAAATTTTTGTTTTTCCTGCGGACTTGAAATGGAAAGCTGGAATGGCTTCTGAAAAAAGTCTTCAGTCGCAGTTTTCAGTAACCGGTTGTTGAATCCTAAATAAGCATTACTCCCTAATGTTATGAGATTCCTCCTGCGTCGGAATGACAAGATTGTGGAGACACTGCGACTGAACACTGTGACTGTGACTGAAACTGTAAACTGTGACTGAGACTGAAAACTGTGACTGAAAACTGCTACTGAAAACTAATAATTCAACAACTCCTCCATCTTCGCACAAACCTTATCCACATTTGGAATCATTGTAAATTCTAACGTGCTGTTCAATGGAATCGCCGGCATATTTTCGGATCCGATGACCATCACGGGAGCATCGAGGTGTTTGAAACATTTTTCCTGAATGAGTCCGGCTAGGCTGCGTGCAAAGGAATTATTAGTCGGTTCTTCGGTAACAACCAAACACTTTTTGGCTTTTTTAACGGATTTGAAAATGGCTTCTTCATCCAACGGATACAACGTTCGCAAATCGATGATTTCAATCCTCTGTTTGTCATTCTGAGCTTTGCGAAGAATCTCAGAAGCATTTAACGCCCAATGAACACCCATTCCGTATGTAATAACAGTCATTGTTTCAGCCGTTTCTTGTTCCCAAATTTCTTGAACAATATTGGCTTTTCCGAATGGTAACATATAATCTTCGCTTGGTTCGTTTACACGGGCGAAATCGGTTCCTTTGACTTTGCTCCAATACAGACCTTTGTGCTCCAAAATCACTACCGGATTCGGGTCGTAATAAGCGGCTTTCATCAAACCTTTTAAATCGGCACCGTTGCTTGGATACGCAATTTTGATTCCGTGAATGTTAGTCAACACACTTTCAACAGAAGAAGAATGATAGGGACCGCCACTTCCGTAGGCACCAATTGGCACACGCAAAATCATACTCACAGGCCATTTTCCGTTAGATAAATAACACGAACGGCTCACTTCAGTGAATAATTGGTTCAATCCCGGCCAAATGTAATCGGCAAATTGTACCTCAACAATCGGTTTCAACCCGACGGCTGACATTCCGACCGTTGAACCCACGATAAATGCTTCTTGAATTGGTGTATTAAAAACGCGTTCGTCACCAAATTTCTGTGCTAAAGTTGCTGCTTCACGGAAAACACCACCTAAACGTCCGCCCACATCTTGACCGTATAACAAACATTCAGCGTGTTTTTTCATTAATTCTTCAACGGCAAATAAGGCACAATCGACCATCACGACTTTTTCCTCACGGGATGGATTTCGCTCGCCTACTTCTTCTGTGATGGGCGTTGGTGCAAAATCGTGTGTGAATAAATCTTCAGGTTTTGGGTCTTCGGCTTGTTGGGCTTTGATAAAATCCTCTTGGACAGTGGCTGAAGCCACCGCCAATTGATTTTCAATTTCTTCTTTTGAAAATCTGGCATCCAACATTTGCTGAATTAAAACCGGATAAGGATCACGGGATTTTGCTTCTTCCAAATCATCACGATACCACTCCATCCGAACGCCCGAAGTGTGGTGATTTAACAACGGAACTTTAGCATGAACCAAAAACGGACGACGTTCTTCACGAATGGTTTTGACCACTTTTTCAAGAGCCAAATAACTTTCGGTGAAGTTTGCTCCGTCTATTGAAATGGCTTCGATTCCGTTAAAACCTTTGGCGTATTCAAAGGCATTTTGAGCTCTGGTTTCGGCGGCATTCGCTGAAATATCCCAGCCATTATCTTGGACTAAATATAATATTGGCAATTGTTTTAAAGCGGCCATTTGAAAGGCTTCTGCAATTTCGCCTTCGGTTACCGATGCATCGCCTAGTGAACAAACCACAATTGGTTTTAACTCATTGTCTTCTTGAATTCCTATATTTTCTTTATACCAAAATCCCATCGCTGCTCCAGTTGCAGGTATCGCTTGCATTCCTGTAGCAGAAGATTGATGTGGAATTTTCGGCTTATCAGCATCTTTTAAACTGGGATGACAATAATAGGTTCGACCTCCTGAAAACGGGTCTTCTTTTTTGGCCATTAATTGCAACATCAAATCATACGGACGCATCCCGATTCCGAGTAACATGGCATCGTCACGGTAATAGGGAAAAGCATAATCTTGTGGCAATAAATGCATCGCCATTGCAATTTGAATGGCTTCGTGACCGCGTGAGGTAGCGTGAACGTATTTGGAAACAATTTTGAAATTATCTTCATACAGTTCAGCCATAGACTTGGCGGTTGCCAAGGTGGAAAAGGCTTTTTTCAGGATATTTTTGTCTAACATATTTACAATTTGATAATCTATTTCTTTAGGAACACAGATTTAAGAAATTCTAAAAATTTTAAAAATTTCTTTGATTTCTTATATCGGTGTTCACAAAATTTTTACTTCGCTTCAACAATCCAACCAAATTGGTCTTCTTCTTTTTGAAGTTTTATAGCGTTTAGGGTATCATTTACCATCACAGAAACGGGATTATTTTCCGGTAATTTAATCGTAAAATCATTGTTTCCGATTTCATCAATCATCGCTATTCCAACAGCTGTTCCAGTTCCGAAGGCCTCTTCCAAAGTCCCGTTTTTGGATGCTTCGATGATTTCAGAAATTTTGATGGGTTTTTCAATGACTTCAAAACCTTTTGAACGCAACAAATCAATTACACTCATTCTCGTAATTCCGGATAAAATAGAACCGCTTAAATCGGGTGTAATAAATTTACCATCAATTTTAAAGAAAATATTCATGGTACCCACTTCTTGGATGTACTCAAAATAGTGAGCATCTAGCCACAATACTTGATCATATGATTTTGCTTTGGCATATTCGGTTGGGCGAATGGCTGCAGCATAATTTCCGGCAGCTTTAGCTTCTCCTGTTCCACCATTGAAAGCACGCACATATTTTTTCTCCGCATACAATTTAATTTTTCTACTGAAAAAAGGTCCGGCTGGAGAGGCAATCACTATAAATTTGAAACTAGTTGCGGCACGCATTCCGATAAAGGGTTCATCGGCATACATAAACGGACGTAAGTACAATGCACTTCCTTCTTTGGTAGGAATCCATTGTTTTTCCAAGGCAGTAAATTGTTTTAATGCTTCTACAAACATATCCTCGGGAAAAGTAGGCATTCCCATTCGGTTAGCACTGAAATTTAATCGCTTTGCATTTTCATAAGGACGAAATAACAAAGGAGTTCCCTCTTTTCCCAACGTGGCTTTCATTCCTTCAAAAATCGCCTGACCATAGTGCAAAGCCATGGCAGCAGGATGTGTCGGAATAAGCTGTAAAGGTTCAATTCGCGGATTTATCCACTCGCCGTTTTGATAATCGCACACAAACATGTGATCGGTGAATTTGAAACCCATCACGATATTGTTTAAATCAACTTCTCCAACAGTGGAATGTGCTGCTTTTGTTACTTTAATTGCTGTCATTACTTCTTGCATTGTATTTATGATTTGCTCTCGATTCAAATAATGAAAAGAGAAATTATATTTTTATAGTCGTATCAAATTGTTCCAAATTATCCCCTACTCGTTTTAAGAATGACCCTCCCAAAAATCCATCCACTACACGATGATCAAAAGATAAGGATAAAAACATCATACTTCTGATAGCAATTTCATCTCCTTTTTCAGTGGTAATTACTTCTGGTCTTTTTTTGATGATTCCTAAGGCTAAAATGGCTACTTCAGGTTGATTGATGATAGGTGTTCCCATCAAACTTCCAAACGTCCCTACATTAGAAATGGTAAACGTGCTTCCTTGAATATCTTCAGGTTTTAACTTATTATTTCGAGCATTCTCTGCTAACTGATTGACTTCTTTAGCAATCGATATCATGTCTTTTTCATTGGCTTTTTTCACCACAGAAACAATCAAATTTCCGTTTGGTAAAGCGGTTGCCATTCCAATATTGATGTCATTGTGAACAATGATTTTGTTCTCATCAACGGAAACATTAATCATCGGAAAGTCTTGAATGGCTTTTGCTACAGCATCGATAAAAATGGGTGTAAACGTTAATTTTTCACCGTATTTCTCTTGAAATGTATCTTTATTTTCATTTCGCCAATTCACTACATTTGTTACATCTACTTCCAAATAAGAAGTTACATGTGGCGATGTTTGCTTGGAATATACCATGTGATCAGCAATCATTTTTCGCATGCGATCCATTTCCACAATTCGGTCTTTTCCTTCTACAAAATTGATTTTAGGTTTAGGAAAGGTTGTCGG
Organism: Flavobacterium sp.; assembly: GCF_044339515.1. Lineage (GTDB taxonomy): Bacteria > Bacteroidota > Bacteroidia > Flavobacteriales > Flavobacteriaceae > Flavobacterium. The sequence goes on along the minus strand of NZ_JBIIVK010000025.1, from coordinate 18,864 downwards.
TTGTCGGTTGTCGGTTATCGGTTTTGACTGTAATGGATATTTTCTGTTTTTTAGATAATTAAATACATCACTTTTTTGAATTCTTCCATCAATTCCTGAACCCGGAATACTTTGAACTTCTTCCAAGGAAAGATTTTCTTTTTGAGCTATTGAAATGATTAATGGTGAAAGAAAAGCATCAACGTTGCGGGTTGCGGGTTTCGGGTTGCGAGTTTCCGTTTTTTGACTTAAAACTACTTCATCTTTTTTTACTTCAACATTTTGACTTCCAGCTCCCGGCTTCTGACTTCCAGCCTTTTCATTTATTAACGCCAAAACAGTCCCCACTTCCACCACATCATCTTTTTGAAAACGAATTTCAGTAATGGTACCGGAAACAGGTGATGGTACTTCACTATCGACTTTATCGGTAGCGACTTCCAAAAGAGTTTCTTCCGCTTCAATATAATCACCAACGTTTTTTGTCCAACTGATGATGGTGGCTTCTGATATGCTTTCGCCCATTTTGGGCATTTTGAATTCTGTTATCATATTTTAGTCTTCAGTCGCAGTCGCAGTCGCAGTTCCAATTATATCTGAAAACTGAGACTGAGACTGACTACTTATTTTTAAATTCTTCTAATGTTTTATAAAAAGCTTCTTGCGATGGACGATTCTCCGGTATTTCTCGTAATGGCTCAACTTCTTTCAATGACTCATAACATTCTGATGGTAATTGCTGGTACAATGCCGTTCCCTTTGTTTTCCAATCAATCATTTCGTCTGAAACATCTTTGATGATGATCGCCGGATTTCCAACGACCATTTTTCGGTTGGGAATTTGCATGCCGGCTTTTACAAAGGCTAAAGCTCCAATGATACATTCGTCACCCACATTCACATCATCCATGATGACAGCATTCATACCTACTAAACAATTTCTACCGATATTGGCTCCGTGAATAATGGCTCCATGACCGATATGAGCTCCTTCTTTCAAAATCATTGACTTACCCGGAAACATATGGATGGTGCAATTTTCCTGCACATTACAACCGTCTTCAATAATGATTTCTCCCCAGTCACCACGAATGGCAGCTCCGGGACCCACATACACGTTTTTCCCAATGATTACATTTCCCGTAACCGCTGCTTGCGGATGGATAAAACTGCTTTCGTGTATGACGGGGATGAACCCTTTGAATTCGTAGATCATAATTTTTTTTTAGATAAAAGAGAATAGAATATAGAAAATAGATATTTGGTTTTGTCTATTCTCTATCTTCTATTTTCTATATTCTTTATTTAAATTTCTTCAACGTTTCTTTCGTAAAATCCGATAAAACTAAACGTCCGCTAATGGCGGCTCTTTCGGCTAATAGATTATCCCAATCGTCGGTGCCTCGCCAGAAAATCTTTTTCATTTCCAGCATGGCTTCCGGATTATAGGTGCAAAGGTGTTCTGCAAATTTTTGAACGGCTTCATCTAATTCTTCAATCGTTTCAAAAACAGACGCATATAATCCTTTTTCTCTTGCCCAATTCGCTTCATAAAAGGTGTTGGCATCAATGGCGATTTGTGACATAGCTGACACACCCATTTTGCGTTCAATGGCAGGTGAAACAACAAATGGTCCGATTCCGACATTGAGTTCACTTAGTTTGATTGATGCAAATTTTGTAGCCATACAATAATCGGTTGTAGAAGCGATTCCTACGCCACCACCAACCGTTTTCCCTTGAATTCGTCCGATGATGAATTTTGGACATTTACGCATGGCGTTGATGACATTGGCAAATCCGGAGAAAAATACTTTTCCGGTTTCGGCATCGTTGATGGCGATTAGTTCTTTAAAACTGGCTCCGGCACAAAACGTACGGTCGCCACCACTTTTGAGGATGATGACTTTCACTTCGTCGTTGTTTCCAGCTTCGGTGATGGTGTTGGCTAATTTTTTTAAAACATCACTGGGTAACGAATTTTGTTCGGGATGAAAAAACTCGATGGTGGCGATGTAATTGTTTATTTCTATTTTAACGTATGCTTCCATATTGATTTATTTGATTGAAGATTAACGATTTTAGAATTTCAATTCAGTATTCAAAAATCGTTAATCTTCAATCGATAATTATAGTATTCCAAATTGTTCAAAATGATGGTTCAAATGTTTTCGTTCGAGCAAATACGATTCATATTTATTCAAATGTCCGAACACCATGTTCTTTAATTTAGCTTCCGGATTTTCTTTGAAAAATAATTTATACGACTCTCTGGCCTCGAAAAATTTTGCTTTGGCTGTTTCAAAATTAGGATGAATCAAATCTTCCAATTCTCCTTTTTTCATGGTTGGAAAAGCGGTTCCTTTTGGGAATTTTTCGTAATTGTATAACGAGTTATGTACTTTATCTAAAATCTTTTCAGGCGTTGCAATTTCAAAATCTTGAATTTCTCCGGATAAAATACGATATCCTTGCTCTAAATGTTCCAAGAGGTGTTGTGGAGTTAAAATTCCCCATTGAGGCTTGGTGTCCGGTTTGAGTTTATTGATGCACTCGGCTACTTTCTCATCGGTCATTTCTATAAAAACTTCTTGCTTTTTCTGAACCATGGTTAAAATAGTGGCGACAGCAACGAGTTCATTTTCGGCATCAAAAACTTCCACAAACCATTTTACAATTCCGCTTGGATGCTCAGCTGAAGCGACGTCGCGTTCGATTTTTTGTTTGCAGGTTAGGCGAACATAAATCGTATCGTTGTGATAAATCGGACGTAAAAAACGGCATTCTTCCAATCCGTAATTGGCGGCAACCGGTCCTTTATTTGGATACACAAATAATCCGGCAGCAGCAGCTAAAATAAAATATCCGTGTGCGGTTCGTTTTTCAAAAATGCTTCCGTCTAACGAAGTGATGTCGGTGTGAGCATAAAAATGATCCCACGTTAAATTGGCAAAATTGATGATGTCAGTATCGGTGACAGTGCGTTTATGCGTTTTGAGTGACATTCCGGGTTGAATATCTTCCCAATGGTATTGAAACGGGTGTTGCGAAATTTCTTTGTAAGCCGAATTCGGTTGATAAATTCCGGTGATTTCGGTCAATGTGGTGGGTGAACCTTGAATAGCACAACGCTGCATGTAATGTTTGATGCCGCGAACACCACCCATTTCTTCTCCGCCTCCGGCACGGCCGGGACCTCCGTGAATTAATAAGGGAAGTGGCGAACCATGACCGGTACTTTGTTTAGCATTTTCACGATTTAGAACCAAAATTCTACCGTGGTGAGAAGCGGCATTAACAACATATTCTTTGGCAATTTCATCTGAGTTAGTCACTATGGATGAAACTAATGAACCTTTACCCATCTGTGCTAATTCGATTGCTTCGTCTAAATTTTTATAAGGCATGATGGTTGAAATCGGTCCGAAAGCTTCTGTTTCATGTACAGAAAGATTGTGAAATGGATTATCTTCCCGCAACACAATCGGACTCACAAAAGCACCTTTTTCATTTGCTCCAATCAAGTTCACTTTTTCTAAATTTCCATACACAACCGAAGCTGTTTTGGATAATTCATTTACTCTGTTTTTCAACACATCGGCTTGGGCTTTGCTTACTAAAGCTCCCATTCGAACTTCTTTCAATCGTGGGTCGCCAATGGATACTTTGTCTAAGGATTTTCCTAGAGCGATTTGAACGTCGTCGATTAATTTTTCAGGGACAATCATTCGACGGATGGCGGTACATTTTTGTCCACATTTCACGGTGATTTCACTTCGAGCTTGGTTAATAAACAAATGAAATTCGGGTGTTCCGGGAACGGCATCTTCTCCCAAAATGGAAGCATTTAAAGAATCGGCTTCCATGGTAAACGGAACGGATTCTTGAATGATTCTTGGATGAGCTTTTAATAATCTTCCGGTTGAGGCTGAACCGGTAAAAGTAATCACATCCTGACTTTCTACCGTATCAAATATATTTTTAGCTGTACCGCTAATAAGTTGTAATGCTCCTTCGGGAAGTATGTTGGATGCGATGATTTCTTTTACGACTGCTTCAGTTAAATAAGCAGTTACTGGAGCCGGTAAAACTACTGCCGGCATTCCGGCCATCCAGTTGACGGCACATTTTTCTAACATTCCCCAAATCGGGAAGTTGAATGCATTGATGTGAATCGCCACTCCTTTTTTGGGTACTAAAATATGATGAGCCATGAATCGACCGCCTTTTGACAAATCGATTGGATCGCCTTCTACATGATACGGTTGATTAGGGAATAACTTTCTTAAAGATGCGTTGGCAAATAAATTTCCGAAACCACCTTCGATATCAATCCACGAATCTACTCGTGTTGCTCCGGTGCGGTAACTGATTTCGTAGAATTGTTCTTTGCGTTTGGTTAAATATAAGGCCAAACTTTTTATCATGTTTCCACGTTCTTGGAAAGTCATTTTGCGGAGTTTTTCTCCACCTTTAGTTCTTCCGTAATGCAAAATGGCAGGAATATCTAAACCTTCTACTGTTGTGGAAGCGATAAATTCTCCTGTAACGGCATCGAATGAAGGAATTCCTTCACCGGTTCCGGTGGTCCATTTTCCTAGGATGTAATGTTGTGTTTTGTTCATAATTTATCTTTTTAACCGCAAAGCACGCAAAGGATTTTCGCTAAGTTTTTCTTAAGCTCTTTCAATAATGGCTGCATAGCCTTGACCAACTCCAATGCACATTGTAATTAAAGCATATCGCTTTCCGGTTAGTTGCAATTCCAAAGCAGCAGAATAGGCAATTCTGGCACCTGTTACGCCAAGCGGATGACCGATAGCAATCGAACCACCATTTGGATTTAATCGAGGGTCGTTGTCGGCAATTCCCCAAGCTCTGGTGCAAGCTAGTACTTGTGCGGCAAAGGCTTCATTTAGTTCAATAATATCCATATCGGCTAAAGTTAAACCAGCTTTCGCTAATGCTTTGTTAGTGGCTTCAACTGGACCAATTCCCATGATTCTTGGTTCTACTCCAACCACAGCCGAGCTAACGATTCGAGCTAATGGTTTGAGGTTATATTTTTTTACGGCTTCTTCAGATGCGATGATGGTTGCGGCTGCTCCGTCATTTAATCCGGATGCATTTCCTGCGGTCACACTTCCTTCTTTTCTAAAGGCCGGACGGAGTTTTGATAATCCTTCTAACGTTGAATTTGGTTTTACAAATTCATCTTTATCAAATAAAATTGCATCTCCTTTTCGTTGTGGAATTTCAACTGCTACAATTTCTTTTGCTAGGCGTCCGGATTGTTGAGCTGCAGTGGCTTTCATTTGACTATTAAAGGCAAAAGCATCTTGATCTTCTCTTGAGATATTGTATTTATCAACTAAGTTTTCTGCGGTTTCTCCCATGGCATCCGTTCCATATTGTTGATGCATTTTCAGATTGATAAAACGCCATCCAAAACTGGAATCGTACATTTTACTGTCGGTTCCAAAAGCAGCTGATGGTTTGGAAACCACTAATGGTCCGCGAGTCATGTTTTCGATTCCTCCAGCTATGAAAATGTGTCCGTCTCCGGATTTGATGGCACGGTTGGCATGAATGATAGCTGATAATCCCGAACTGCACAAACGATTTACAGTTTCACCGGGAACTGAATACGCTAGTCCCGCTAGTAATAAGGACATTCTTGCCACATTCCTATTGTCTTCGCCGGCTTGATTGGCACAACCCATGATGACATCGTCATAGGCTTCTTTTGGAATGTTTGGATTTTTTTCTACAACGGTTTTGATGACCAAAGCTCCTAAATCATCCGGTCGAACGGCTGATAAGGTTCCTTGATAACTTCCGATTGGAGTGCGGACTCCGTCTATGATGTATGCTTGACTCATTATTATTCTTTTAGTTTTAAAGAAGCGATTGCTTTATCAATATGTGGTTTATAAACTGATTCTTTTCCTTTTTCAAAAAAAGAAGTCATTGTAAGTGATGATTCTTCGTTATGCTCTTTGCAATAAATATAAATGATGTATTCTTCACCTTCTTTTTCAACCAATTGTTTAATAAATAATACTCTTTTACCATTCATTAACAATTCTCCTTTTTCTAGTGTTTTGAGACCTTCCTTTTTTTTATCTTTATTCATATCCGCTTTCATCTTTTCAAAAGAAGCAGGAACAAGCATTGCTATGATTGCTGACTTTTCGTCTTCTGTAAAATAGGAACTACCTTGATTGACACTATAAACCGACGCATCGATTTCAATATCAAATTCTGAATTAAACATTTTACTCATAGCGTTTAAAACCTTTTCTTCATCTTTCTCAGAAATTGTATCATTTTGTCCAAAACCGGTCAACGATAACAATAGCAGACCTAAAACAAGTATTTTTTTCATTTATTTATGATTGTTAAATTAATTCCACTCTTTTTCGCTTCTGAAGACAGTTCCTTTGAAAAGTGCGACTGTTTTTTCTTCTTTTTTTATTTCGATGGTATAAAACCCAAATTTTTTTTTTAGAGCATTTTCGGTTGCGATGGCAATGATCTTATCACCTTCTTTCAATGCTTCAATATGGTTAATTGAAGTATCGATACTAACGGATTGACGACCATGTGAATTAGCGGCAAATGCCAAAGCACTATCGGCCAATGAATACGTGATTCCGCCGTGAGCGATGCCAAAACCGTTTGTCATTTCTTTGCGGATGGTCATGGATAAAACGCATTTTCCTTCTGAAATTTCCTCTACGGCAATGCCGAGCCATTGGCTAAAAGCATCGTTTTGGAACATTTTATTTACAATTTCAGAAGGATTCATTATTTGTAAAAAGTTAAACTTTCACGTTCCATTTTTCTTAAAATCGGACTGCAGCGGTAGCGATCTTCGTGATATTCATCATATAATTCATCCATTTTTTCGACGCACCAATTGATTCCTTTTTCGTCTGCCCAAGCAAGTAATCCTTTTGGGTAATTTACTCCTTTGGTCATGGCATTATCGATGTCTTTTACTGAGGCAATATTTAAAAAGTAAGCTTCAGCAGCTTCGTTGATGAGCATCACTAAAATTCTATCTACAATATATTGTCCCAATTGAATATCTTCAGTTGGTTTTGGTAATTCTTCAGTGTAATCATAATATCCTCTTCCTGATTTTCTACCCAAAAAACCGGCTTCTGAAAGTCGTTTTTGAGTGAAAGAAGGTTTGTATCTCGGATCGAAATAAAAAGCGGTAAAAACGGTTTCAGTAACGGTATAATTGACATCGTTTCCAATGAAATCCATCAACTCAAAAGGTCCCATTCGGAATCCGCCGATGGTTTTCATGGCCCAATCTATGGTGGCGAAATCCGCTTTTCCTTCTTCATAAATTCTAAGTGCTTCACTGTAAAAAGGACGAGCCACACGGTTGACAATAAAACCAGGAGTATCTTTGGCAATGGCAACAACTTTTTTCCAATCTGTGATGGTTTGAACGGTTTGTTCAATTACTACTTGACTCGTTTGAACAGCAGGAATTACCTCAACCAACTGCATTAAAGGAGCCGGATTAAAGAAATGAATCCCAATTACACGTTCCGGTTTTTGACAGGAAGCAGCAATGGAAGCGATGGATAAAGAAGATGTATTCGAGGCTAAAATGGTTTCGGGTGAAACATAATTTTCTAATTCTGAAAATAGTTTTCTTTTGATATCTAAATTTTCAATAATGGCTTCGATGACTAAATCGGAATGGGATAACTCGGCAAATGAAGTTGCATAGGAAATATTATTGATAATTCTGTTTTTTTCAGTTTCATCAATTTTGGCTTTTTCAACTAATTTGGTCAACGTGTTTTCAAGGTTAATTTTACTCTTTTCCAATACGGTGTGATTGGTGTCGTAAAGATGAACTTCACAACCGGCTGTAGCAGCTACTTGTGCGATACCGCTTCCCATAGTGCCTGAACCGATAACTGCTATTTTCAAATTAGTTCCCATTAAATTGCGGTTTTCTTTTTTCAACAAAAGCGGTTACGCCTTCTTTATAATCGTTGGAAGAACTGGCTTCAATTTGTAAATCAGATTCTAATGTCAATTGATTTTCTAAATTATTTGTCATGGACTGATTCAATAATCGTTTGGTTAAACCGATGGCTTTGGTTGGCATTTCTGCTAAGGTTTCGGCTAATTTGGTTACTTCGTCCATAAATGATTCTAGTGCAATTACTTTGTAAACCATTCCTAATTTCTCCGCTTCAACTGCAGAAACTTTACCACCCAACATCATTAAAGCGGAAGCTTTTTGAAAACCGATTAATCTAGGCAGGAAAAATGTTCCGGCACTATCAGGGATTAATCCGATTTTGCTGAAGGCTTGAATGAAAGATGCATTTTCGGAAGCTAAGACAATATCACAAGCTAGAGCAATATTGGCACCTGCTCCTGCTGCTACACCATTAACTGCTGCAATGATTGGTTTTTCAATCGTTCGTATTTTTTGTATAATCGGATTGTAATGTTCTTCCAAAATTTTTCTGAAACCGGGATTTAAGTCCGGGTCTGTGACTTCTTTTAAGTCTTGTCCGGCACAAAAAGCTTTTCCGTTTCCGGTAATCACAATGGCTCGAATAGAAGTATCTGTTGCACAATTATCTAAAATATTTTGCAAAGACAAAGCCATTTCACGGTTGAAACTATTGAACACATCCGGTCTGTTCAATGAAATGAAGGCTACTTTATTGTTTATATTTAATTCGATGGAATTGGTCATATTATTTATTTAAGATTGATGATTAACGATTTTTGATGATTAGAACTCTTTCAACTTCTAAAAATCAAAAATCAACATTCTACAATCGTTAATCTTATTACTTTAAACATTTAAAATAGTCAAAAGGTTCCAAGCAATCGTCGCATTGAAATAATGCTTTACAAGCTGTTGAACCGAATTGACTCACTAATTTTGTATTGAATGAACCACATTGTGGACATTTTACTACTTTTTTATTACCTAATAATGCTTCTTTGTCAGCAGTTTCATTTAAAGGAGCTGCAATACCATATTTTTCAAGAGCTAAACGACCTTTTGGAATAATCCAATCGGTGGTCCATGCTGGTGAGAGAACGAGTTCTACTGTTGCCTGTAATCCTTTTTCATGAAAGGCCTTTTTGATGTCATCACCAATTACATCCATTGCCGGACAACCGCTGTAGGTGGGAGTGATTTCAACGTTCACGATTCCATTTTGTAATTTTGCAGAACGAACGACACCCATTTCCATAATCGATAAAACCGGAATTTCCGGATCGGAAACTGTTTCGAGAATTTCGAAAAGTTGTTGGTCGATATGTTGGATTTGTTCTGTCATTTTATTTAACCGCAAAGGAGATAAAGGTTTTACGCTAAGTTCGCTAAAATCTTACCACGTCATATTAGGATATGTGCGTTGCATATATTGCAAATCAGACAACAAATAGCCCATGTGTTCACTGTGAATTCCTAACTTACCTCCTTTTTGAAAATACTCAACTTGAGGAATTTCAAGTGTAGCTTCTTCTAAAATGGAGTTTATTTTTCTGTAATATTCCTCTTTTAACAAGGTTACATCGACACCAATTCCAAGCTGTACCATTTCTTTATCCGCATCGGTTTGATGAAATAATTCATCGGTAAAAATCCACAAATCATTGATTGCAGTTTGGATTTTTTGATGACTTTCTTCAGTTCCATCGCCTAATCGTTTAATCCAATCAGAAGAAAAACGTACGTGATACGAAACTTCCTTGATACTTTTATTGGCAATTGCTTTGAGCATATCATCCTTGCTATTTTGTAATTCATTTAATAATGCCAAATGAAATACATCAAACAAAAACTGTTTTGCAATAGAATAGGCAAAATCGGTATTTGGCTGTTCCACTAACAATACATTTTTGTATTCTCTTTCCAAACGTAAAAAGGCAACGGTATCTTCGGTCGCATCACCTCCTTGTAATTTGGCAACATACTGATAATAACTTCGGGTTTGACCTAATAAATCAAGTGAAATATTGGTTAAAGCAATATCGGTTTCTAAACTGGGTCCGTGACCACAAAGTTCACCAAGACGTTGACCTAAAATCAAGCAGTTATCAGCAACTCCAAAGATGTATTGAATTAAATTTTGATTCATGTTACATGTGTTTTAATTCGTCCGGAAGTTCATAAAAAGTAGGATGACGATACGCTTTGTCTATTGCCGGTTCAAAAGTTTCTCCGTTTAATTCCGGATTGGAAGCGGTAATTTGAGTTGAAGGTACGACCCAAATGCTCACGCCTTCCATTCTTCTGGTGTAAACGTCGCGTGCATTTTGCAAAGCCATTTGAGCATCTGCGGCATGCAACGAACCACAATGACGGTGTTCTAATCCGTTTTTACTTCTGATAAATACTTCCCAAAGAGGCCAGTTTTTCATAATTTTATAGGTTGTCGGTTGTCGGTTGTTGGTTGTCGGTATAGAACAGACAACGGATAACAGACAACAGAATTTATATTGCTTTTTTCAATTCTCTATCTTCTTGTTTTTCAGCATACGCCACGGCTGCATCACGTACCCAGGCTCCTTTTTCCCAAGCCGATTTTCTGGCTTCTAAACGTTGTTTATTACATGGTCCGTGTCCTTTAACTACTTGCCAAAACTCATCCCAATCTAAATCACCAAAGTCGTAATGTTTGCGTTCTTCGTTCCATTTTAAATTAGAGTCAGGAATGGTTAATCCTAAAATATTAGCTTGCGGAACTGTTTGATCTACAAATTGTTGACGTAATTCGTCATTCGTTTTGCGTTTTAATTTCCATTTTACGGATTGTTCGGTATTAGGAGATTCGGCATCTTTAGGTCCAAACATCATTAACGAGGGCCACCACCAACGATTCAAGGCATCTTGTGCCATTGCTTTTTGTTCCGGTGTTCCATTGCATAAAGTTAGTAAAATTTCATAACCCTGACGTTGGTGAAAACTTTCTTCTTTACAAATACGAACCATTGCTCTGGCATACGGTCCGTAAGAAGTTCCCATTAATGCCACTTGGTTCATGATGGCCGCACCATCAACCAACCAACCCACAGCACCCATATCCGCCCAAGTTACGGCAGGATAGTTGAAAATACTGGAATATTTTGCCTTTCCCGAATGCAATTGCTCGTACATTTCTTCTCTTGAAATTCCCAATGTTTCAGCTGCACTGTATAAATACAATCCGTGACCGCCTTCATCTTGAATTTTTGCCAATAAAGCTACCTTTCTACGTAAAGAAGGTGCACGCGTAATCCAATTCGCTTCAGGTAACATTCCCACAATTTCAGAATGAGCATGTTGCGAAATCTGACGAATATGCGTTTGACGGTATTTCTCCGGCATCCACTCTTTCGGTTCAATTTTTTCGTCCCGATCGATGCGGGCTTGAAATAAATCTTCTAAACTTTTTAATTCTTTTTCAGACATTTTTTTTAATTTTTTAAGGATTAAATACCAAAATCAATGACTACTTTTTTAGATAACGGAACGGCCTGACAACTCAATACGTAGTTTTTGGCCAATTCATCTTCTTCTAACGAATAATTTAATTTCATTTCAACATCGCCTTCTACCACTTGACAACGGCATGTACTACAAACACCACCTTTGCAAGCATAAGGTAAATCGGCACCGGCTGCGATGGCTCCGTCTAACAAATTATCAAAATCTTCACCCATCACAAAGTGAAACTCTTTTCCACCATCAATAATCGTTACTTCTGTGCCTTCTACTTTTTTCTCTAAAATTTGAGAAATGCGTTTTTTATCATCTTCTGACATTCCCGAAGTAAACAGTTCGTAATGGATATTTTCTTTTGGTAAACCGGCAGCTTGCAATTCATCACGCAAAAGGAAAATCATTTCTTCCGGTCCACAAATAAAACAAGCATCTGTAGAGGAAACATCAATAATTTTATCGGTTAGTATGTTAATTTTTTCTTTCGTAAATCTACCGTTGAACAATTCTGCAGAACGATGTTCTTTGGTTAAAAAATGAAAAATTTCAAAGCGATTGAAATAAACATTCTTTAATTGCTCAATTTCTTCTTTAAAGATAATGGATTTTACACTTCGATTTAAATAAAACAACTTAAACGTTGCATTTGGTTCTGCGGCTAAATGTGTTTTGATAATGGACAAAATCGGTGTAATTCCGCTACCGGCTGCAAATGCGATATAATTTTTAGCTTTTTGAGGTTCAATTTGTGTGTGAAACGTTCCGTTAGGTGGCATCACTTCTACTACATCTCCTTTTTTTAATTTTTCATTTACAAAAGAAGAAAACAACCCTCCATTTATTTTTTTAACAGCCACTTGCCATTTATTTTCAAGCGGACTCGAACATAAGGAATAAGAACGCCTTACATCTTCACCGTTAATATCTTTTTTTAGTGTTAAATGTTGCCCTTGTTGAAACTGAAAAAGGGGTTTCAATTCCTCCGGAACATCAAACGTTATTACGGAACAATCCTTGGTTTCCTTGTAAATGTCCGCAACAGTAAGGTTATAAAAATTTGCCATAAATCGTATTAATCAAAACTAACAATTGTTAGTTTAATAGGCAAATTTACTGATTTTTTTTGAAATACGAAAACGTTTGAAAATTTAACAATTGTTAATTACCGGCAATCATTTCATTTTCCAAACCTTTAAAATAGAGCGAGGTAAAGGATTTTAATAATGTTTTTTCATCCAACCCTTTTGATTTGGAATGCCAAAGATACATGGTTCGCAAAGAGGAAAGAATGGCATAAACCATGACATCTTGATTGGATTTTTTTAGTTGACCGTTTTGAATTCCTTCTTGAATAATTTTTCTGAAATTTTGTTCGTAGTCTTCCCGCATTTTAATAAAATACGACAATTGATCATCCGTAAGGTGCATCCAATCGTTATTTAAACAGGCTAATGCATCAGAATTTCGTAACGTGATTTTGATATGCAATTGAATTACTCTTTCAATTTTTTTTAAGGTTGAAAGGTTGGAAGAAACTATTTCGTTCATCACCGAAGTAAATTCTTCTGCAATTTCAATAATAATAAGCACCAAAATTTCCTGTTTGGATTGAATGTGATTATACAGACTTGCGGCTTTGATATCCATTGCTTGGGCAATGTCACGCATGGTTACGGCACTGTATCCTTTTTCTTTGAACAAGCGAGCCGCTACGGCAATAATCTCAGTTTTTCTATCGGAAATTTTCATACGATTCAAAGATAGAGAGTTTTTTTGAGTTCGGTAACTTTTGTTACGGAATGGTTTTGAAGAAGTTGTTACTTTTGTTTCAAATTAAAATATCAAAAAAATCTAAAGAATTGAAAAATCAAAAAGATGAGCTTTTCATTTGAACATAGGTTGAAGAAATTTTAGAAATTTAAAAAATAATTGAACCATTAAGCAATTAAGATTCATAAAGTTAAAAAACTAATTAAAAAAAATAAACATGGGATTATTAAGTATGTTAGGAATTGGAGGAAAATCGGAAAGTGTAAAAGAATTCATGGACAAAGGAGCGGTCATTATTGATGTGAGAACTGCCGGAGAATATAGAGAAGGGCACATCAAAGGTTCAAAAAATATTCCGTTGGACACCATTTTTTCAAAAGCAGCAGAGATTAAAAAATTAAATAAACCGGTTATTGTGTGTTGTCGTTCCGGTATGCGAAGCGGTCAAGCGGCTTCTATACTGAAAAACAGCGGTGTGGAAGTGATGAATGGTGGCGGTTGGGAAAGTTTAGAGGGTAGATTATAATCAGGTTTTAATTTTTTTGGACAAACCGGTTGATGTCAGAACGGTTTCTCCATTATACTCCAATTTCCAACCCATTGTATTTGTCAAAATCAAAATTTTAGACAATTCGCTAATCAATCGGTTTTCGGCGTTTGTTTTCAATTTTGATTTTTCCATTTTTTTGGCAATTTCAGCTTTTACTTTTTTATTGATTTTATTGTAATCGGCTGTGCCAAATGGATTAAAGGTACTTTCATCGATGCTGTAAAAATGAATATCGGGGTTGATTTTCATTTCCGCCTCTGGAATATTTTTAATAGAAATGGTTTTTGTCGTTTCATTTATATCATACTTAATTTGACTCAAATCATATGAAACCGTCACATCTGCATTTACGACCATTAACGCTTTCTTCTCAAAAGAAACCATATCCATGAAGTATTTCTTTTGATCTTTATAGGTCATCACTTGTGAATAATGTCCTTCTGTCACTACTAATTTCGAAACATTTTTAAGTTGTTTTTCAATTAATGCAGAATTGTATTCAATGGTTGAAGAAGCGGACGAGCGAGTAAAAAATTGGTAAGCAAAAAATATAACAATCCCAATAATAATCAAATAAATTAATTTACCGGACCTGCCAATTGCCTGAATAATTGGCACCAATACATTCTTAATCTGTGTTTCTGTGGATTGATTTCTTCGTGTAGCCATCGACTATAAATTTATACGAAGATAAAAATTTATATCAACTTATTCGATTTGGCTTTTTGAATGGCTTCTAACTTATTGTGTACTTGTAATTTAGTGTAAATATTTTCAATATGTTTTCGAACGGTGGAAGGGGAAAGAATCAAATTATCGGCAATTTGGTTGTAATTTAGTCCTTTTGAAAGTTGCTCCAACACTTCAATTTCACGCGTGGAAAGTTTGATTTCTTCTTCTTCCGTTTTCGCATCAAAATCGATGGGATTTCGCAATAATTTTAAAGTTTTCAAAGCAATAGATGGATTCATCGCAGCACCGCCATTGAGTGTTTCAATGATACCTTGGTGCAAATCGGTCGGGTTGACTTCTTTGAGCAAATAACCATCGGCTCCGGCTTTGATGGCGTTGAAAATATTTTCATCATTGTCAAAAGCCGTAAGCATAATCACTTTAATGTGTGGATATTTTTGTTTGACGATTGCGGTTGCTTCAATTCCGTTTAAAACCGGCATTTCGATGTCCATTAAAAGAACATCTAAATTGTGATTTTCATCCAATTTCGTTAACAACTCCGCTCCGTTTAAAGCCGTAAATTTGATGACAATGTCTTCAAAAAATGACAATTTCTCCCGAATGGCTTTAATCAAAAAACTATTGTCATCTATGATAGCGAGTTTGATGTTCATTTTTTTAAAAATTAGTTTTACTAAAAAGATGTAAAAATTCCAATTTCAATTGAATGGCGGTTAATTGTTGCTGCGTGTTTTCTTCCAATTCAGCTAAATTATTTATGGAATCATTCATTTTGTCTTTTTTATTTTTTTCTGAAACCAGTTGATCTTGTATACAAAAAACACGGTAAAGATGCTCTTTTGTATTCTCACTGTTTTTTCGTTTGAAATATAAAATCAAAAACAAATTAATGAAAATAAATACGATTAAAAGGGAATGATTCATGATAATTACAATTTTTGACAACATTCAAATGTAGTGAAAAGCAAAACTGAAATCCATACGGCAATTGCCTTATTCTATACATTATCTTTGGAAATCGAAACCATCGTTCCTTTTCCTTTTTCTGCTTCAATCTTTAATTCAGCTTTTAACTCTAAGGCTCTTTTTTTCATGTTATTCAAACCATTTCCGAGTTCAATTTCGCCTTCTGAAAAACCAATTCCGTTATCGCTGATAGAGAAAATCATCTTATTGCTTTCTTGTTGCAATTGAATTTTTATTTGAGAAGCATTGGCGTACTTAATCGCATTATTGACCGCCTCTTGAATGATTCGGTAAATATTCATTCCTTCAATAGATGAAAATTCATGTGAGGCGTTTACGTTCTTTTCAATAGCAAAATCAAAGGAAATTCCCTGAGTCGCTAATTTTGCTTGATCAATAAAATTGGTGATTCGAATTTGCAAATCTTCAAT
The DNA here is from genome assembly GCF_044339515.1 of Flavobacterium sp. Taxonomy (GTDB): domain Bacteria; phylum Bacteroidota; class Bacteroidia; order Flavobacteriales; family Flavobacteriaceae; genus Flavobacterium. The sequence continues at coordinate 2,981 of NZ_JBIIVK010000025.1, read as the reverse complement.
AGAAATAGCGTTTTTATTCATGGCCCAAATGGTATCACGCAATTCGGTAATCGTGTTCTTGGTAAAACCGCTAATGTTATCAAATTTGGAAACTAGTTTCTCTTTGGCGATGTCAAAATATTTCAAATTATCAATCGAAGAAATGATGAAGGTAAGTTGTGAACCAATATTATCATGCAAATCTCTTGAAATCTGTAATCGATGTTCTTGTAATTTATTTTGGGTTTCAATTTTAACAAGAGCTTCTTTGAGTTCGGCTTCCTTGATAAGTTGATTATTTTTAATTTTTTGTTGATTATATAAAAGATAACCCAACAATCCCAGTACAAAAGCAAAACCTAATGAACCAAAAATTATTGTGTTTTTCTTTTTTAATTTCAATTCTTTTTCGGCTAAATCGGCTCTGTTTTTAGCAATTTCTGTATCTTTTTTGGCGGTTTGGTATTTTGTTTCCAGCTCTTGAAGTTGTTTTACATTGGATAATTTTTGGATACTATCATGAAAAACTCCTTTCTTTTTATAAAATTCACTTGCTTTTTTATAGTCATTTTTGGCTTCATACAATAAAGCATAATAATTTAATGTGTTTTCTATATCAAAAGCTGATTTGGATTTTTTGGCATAAAAAAAGGCACTGTCAAAACATTTTTTTGCAGCATTATAGTCCTGTTTATACAAATGAACATCACCAATATTATTATAAGAAGACGCTAATCCGGCAAAATTTTGAATGGAATACTCCGTTTTTAAAGCTTTATTAAAATATATAAAAGCTGAATCTGTTTGCTCCAAATAATAGTAAACGCCAACAACATTATTTAATGATTCGGCAATTCCTCTTTTGTCATTAAGTTGTATTTCAAAATCAAGTGATTTTTTAAAATAGAATAATGCTTGCTCTAAATTATTTTCTTCCACATACACAATCGCCAAATTGTTATAGGCTTCCGAAAGTCCTTTTTGATGATATAGTTTTTGATAAGCATCAATGGCTTTTTCATGATAGATTTTGGCTTTCTCAACCACTCCAAGTGATTTATAAACCAAACCTAAATTATTATTGATAATAGCTTGGTTTAAAAAATCCTTGTTTTTATCGTAAATCTTAATTGATTTTAAATACGCTTTTAACGCCTCTTCATACAAGCCAAGATTTCTTTTGCAGGAACCTATATTGTTATAAGCTGAAGCAACTATTTTAGAATTTTTGGTTAAAGCCAATGCTTTTTCAGAAAAATCAATTCCTTTTTCATAATCACCCTTAACTCGAGTTACAATTCCCATGTTGTCTAAGGTGTAAGCCAAAGACAAATTAAGTTTTTCCCTGCGGGAAATTTTTTCGGCCTCAGTGAGAAATGTCATGGCCTCATTTGTATTTGAAGCATATATTTTCAATGCTTTCAAATTCAAACTGTCAACAACTTTATGCTCATTTACTTGAGCAACAAGTTGCATACAAAATAATCCGAAAAAAATGATACCATTTAGTTTTTTTGTCATCTTGTTTGAAGTTTGGAACTAATCAAATTTAATCTTTTGTAATGAAGTCAACAAAAAATGTTTAGTAAATATTGATTCAAAATAAAATGCTTACTTTAAAACCACGATTAAATTGAGTAGTAAAACTAAAAATACCATAAAATAAAGGAGCAGCACGATGCGTAATGATTTGATTGTTTTCATTTTTTTGAATGTTGGGATAGGACAAAATTCAGATAATTAACACTGTGAAACAATACGACAAATGCCGTATAAAAAGAACTTCCCAACCGAAGCAGATTTTCGATTGGGAAGTATAAAAAACCACTAAAAAAATTAGTTCAATTCAACATTGAATGAACCTTGTGTTATTTGTTTCATACTGTTATCATCCGTATTTTTTGCAGAGAATGTAAATGTCCCTTTGATGTTTGTCTCAGTTACTTCAGATACATTAATCTCACCTACTTTATCGCCCCCTTCATAAGGTGCAGACCATATTTTTGATTCAAAAGCAGTTGGATTTGAAATATCAACTGTAATTTCTGTATAACTAGCATTTGCTTGTCCTAGACCTAAAGTTCCACCAATATCGTAAGTACCTACCCCATCAAAAGTAGTTATATTCAAAACGATTGCTTTACTGGAAGTTCCTCCGGTATTACCTTGAATACTTAACATTGAACCAACTTGATTAGCAAATGTTGTCATTTCTAAAGTTGTAACGTTATTACCATCCACTTTAGCCGTAATAGTTCCGGCAGCTGCACTTCCGCTCCCGCCTCCATCATCATCACTACTACATGATGTTACAAAAAAAGAAGTTGTTACTAAAAAGCACGCACAGATAAATTTAATTGTTTTCATAATTGTTAAAATTTAAATTGGTTAATAATTCGAGTCAAAATTGATACTAATCTTAGTCACTTTCAATAAGGCAAATGCCGTATTTTATAGTTTTATTAGTAATTACTTAGAAATTCGGTGGTGTGGTGTTTCAACATTTTACTGCCTGCATTGTACAATCCTAAAGCGTATTTTTGAGAATCAACGTCTAACCATTTGGTATTTTCGCTATAACTTGGACCTACAATAACAATGGGAGTGATAGAAGTTACCGTTGCTGATCCTTGTTTTGAATAAACCACCATTTTCTCTTTTTTAATTACACCATCAATCTCAAGAGGGGTTTTTAGAGATCCTGTATACTGTGTTTCGGCTCCTAGTCCAATTTTCCCCTGCGTAAACACAACTTTTGACTGAATATTATCAAACGTTTGAGCCCCTTTTAAACCAATCACTTTATTTTCTTTTGGTGCAGAAACATAATGTGTATTAATCAATCTGAAGTTGGTAAACATTTTAACCTGAGCACCGTCAGGCTGTGAATAAACCCTTATTTTCCTTTACTATCATTTTCTAATACTTGTATAGCTTCGGTTTAAGCCATGCTAAATTTTGATGTGTTTTGCTTGGTTTCAAAAATAATTTGGGCTAAAAAT
>NZ_JBIIVK010000104.1:0-2638 GCF_044339515.1 Flavobacterium sp. | reverse complement strand
TTTTTCGGTGGTCAATTTCAACCGGAAAGTGGTGGTCAATTTGACCCGAAATTAGGTGGTCATTTTGAATCGGAATCGATGGTCAATTTGCTCCGGAATTAGGTGGTCAATTTGACCGTTTTTTCCACTGTGGAATGAAAACCAATTTCAAGAAGATAGACGACAGCATCCACAAAGAGCTTTATGACAAGATGCACCAAAAGCTCACTCAAAACCCCGAGTATGCCAAACGAATGGTCAAAGTGAGGAGTAAGACAGTAGAACCGGTTTTGGGAACACTCATCAACTTTCTCAACATGAAACGTGTCAATACACGAGGAATACAACAAGCCAACAAACATGTTTTGATGGCCGCTATGACGTATAACTTGAAGAAATACCTCAAGTTTATTGCCAAAAAACCAAAAAGCCAAGCCCAAGTTGTATCAATCAATCAAGGAAAGGTAAACACTTCTTTAAAAGTCACTTTTTTGAAGTTAAAACTAACGTTTTTAAGCCTTCTTTTTTTAAACAACAACATCTTTAATCCAAAATTAAACCTCGATTAAAAGTGATTAAATGAGGTTGTTTTTTATGATTTTTTTGATCCCGAAGCTTCGGGATAGTTTTTTGAAAGGGTTGTGCAACAGTTACCCGTGTTATGTGCCGTTATTTTTTTAAGTCTTGTTTTTCTATCATTTTCAATCCGTAGTTTCTGATTGATGTTATTAATTTTAAGATGTCTTTACCTTGCTCTGTCAATGAATATTCTGTCTTGGGTGGCACAACAGCAAAAACCTTTCTATTAATATAACCGTCTTGTTCCAATTCTCTTAATTGTGTTGTCAACATTTTGTCTGATATGTGGGGAATGTCTTTTCGTAATTCTCCATATCGCATAGTTTTGTTTTTTAGTCGCCATAAAATAGGTGCCTTCCAAGTGCCACCAATCTGTTCCATTACTAACTGAACAGGATTGTAGTAAATTTTTCCGTTGTATTTAAAGTCTGGCATTGTTTAAAACAGTTTATTTTATTAATACTTTCAAAAAAGTATGTATCGCACTTATATGTTATACTGTACGCAAAAGTAAATATAGTTAATAACTTTGCGGCATAAAACTTTAAAAAAATATAAATATGAAAAAAATAGCATTAATTACAGGAGCCTCTAAAGGACTTGGTTTTGAAACTGCCTTACAGTTAGGTAAAAAAGGATTTACAGTAATTGTAACTGCCCGTACTCAACTTAAAAGTGACGAAGCCGCAACAAAATTAAAGACAAAAGACATCGATGCTTTGGGTGTACAATTAGATGTGAATAATAGCAAGGACATTACTAATCTCGTAAGTTTTTTAACTGAGCGATTTGGCAAATTAGATGTATTGATTAATAATGCCGGAGTGCAATTAGATTTCCCTGGATTTATGCCCGGAAATTCAACAGAAACAGTTTCAATGGAAATATTGAAGCAGACTTTTGAAACTAATTTCTTCGCACCAATCGCATTAACACAACAGTTATTGCCATTATTAAAAAAATCAGATGCCGGCAGAATAGTCAATGTATCAAGTATTATGGGTTCATTGGCTCTTCATGCCGATGCAGGTTCTCCAATTTACGGTATAAAATTATTAGCATATAATTCATCCAAAACAGCGTTAAATCAGTTTACTTTGCATTTGGCTGAAGCATTGAAAGATACTTTGATAAAAGTAAATTCGGCTCATCCGGGTTGGGTAAAAACAGATTTAGGAGGAGAGTATGCTCCAATGTCAATTGAAGATGGTGTAAAAACAATTGTAGATTTGAGTACACTTGATGTAAATGGAAAAACAGGTGCATTTATTCATTTAGGCGAATCATTGCCGTGGTAAATTAGAAACAAATGAATATTACAATCATTGGAACAGGAAATGTTGGTGGAGCATTAGCCACCAACTGGTCAAAAAAAGGACACACAATAAATTTAGGAGTGCAGGATGTCAATAATTTCAAAGGCATTGAGTTGTTGAAAAATGAAAGCACAAAAGTTTTTTCAATTAATGAAGCCGTTACAAAATCTGAAGTTATCTTAATTGCTATACCGCCTACTGCCATTTTTAATATTATTGAAAAACTGGGTGATGTATCAGGTAAGGTAATTATTGATGCTACTAATGCTGTCCGACAAACACCTGAGCCATACAAAACAGTCTATCATTGTCTAACTGATAAAACACAAGCCGAAGTTGTAAAATGTTTTAATAGTACGGGTTTTGAAAATATGCTGAACCCTATCTATAATGGCGAAGGTATTGATATGTTTATGGCTGGTGATAGTGAAAGGGCAAAGTCTGTCGCCCGACAATTAGCTCTGGATAATGGTTTTAGTTCTTGTCTTGATTTTGGCATGTCAGATAAAGTAGAACTGTTAGAAAAATTTGCTTTGTCTTGGATTAATTTAGCTATAATGCAAGGTCATGGTCGCAATATGGCATTTAAAGTTGTCTGGAGATAAGTTGTCGTTCGGGTTTAGGGATAATGGCACATAACGTCAGACCGTGAAAAAACTTCACAATCTTTCAAACAAATATAGTAAAAAACTTGTAAGAAAAATGAGAAAGTTGTATTTTTATTCATGCAACACATCCAAGGAATTTCCCGCCATCAGCTACAA
>NZ_JBIIVK010000103.1:0-2639 GCF_044339515.1 Flavobacterium sp. | reverse complement strand
AATAAAAATAATAAAGTTTCTGACATTTCTTATTTTATTTTTGCTTTTTTAAATTCCGCAAAGTCGGGAGACGTTTGCGGAGCTTTTCATAGGATATTTGTTCTGAACACTTTGCGGAGCGGGGTTTCTGACATTTCTTATTTTATTTTTGCTTTTTTAAATTCCGCAAAGTCGGGAGACGTTTGCGGAGCTTTTCATAGGATATTTGTTCTGAACACTTTGCGGAGCGGGGATTTTCAAATGTAAAAAGGCAAACTAATATAGCTTGCCTTTTGGGTTTAGATTTTATTTTAAGAGTGATTTACAAATGGTTAAATGTGGGTTTGGTTCATCACTAATTATGGAACATTACCCTGAATTGGAGGCGGGGGTATTACTCTATTACAATCTGAATTATTACCTAAATATATTGATAAAGGCACTAACTTTATTATTTCTATTTTTTTATTGTATTCTATATGGTTAAAACTCTTACCATATTTTTTAATTGAATATTTCTCTCTAATTGAATCAAAATTAGTTAAAGAGATATTCAAAAGATTTTCTAATTTTTTTCTTAAAGCTAAATCATCCTTTAGTTTGTTTACATCTAAATTGATTAAAACATGTGATTTAAATATCATATCATTATTTATACTTTCTTTAAATGAATTCAAAAAATCATCATTAAAATTATTTTCATCATACTTACTATTATTTAATAAAATATTATCAGACTTTATTAAGCATAATTCTAAATAATTCTTAGAGGGCATTGGATAGTCATAATCTAAAAGCTCATATAAGAATATAGATTTATTATTAGTCTTATCTATAGAATCTTTAACTTTTAGATATAAAAACTGATTTTCAGTTAGTTTTTCCAAACTAGCTTCTATGTAAGTTATATCTAATTTATCTTTAGAATAATTTTTATTCAAACCAGTTTTACTCATTTTATCACATGATAAAGATATTGACAAACAAAAAAACAATATACAATAAAATACCTTTTTGATGTTTTCCATTTTAAAATTTATTTATGTTTGATTTGTTAACTGGGTACATTTTGGATGGCTCATAATTGATACTTTTATAGTCTTTAGGCTTAACTTTGTTATAATTATCTTTACTCAATTTAGGCATGTAAATGAAAAATTGTGCATCAGGACTTACTTCTAAAGTTCTCCTGTAAGAATTTATATCATTACCGCTTGGTTTAAAATCATCCCATGATAAATCAGTATGAGCGTGATAATGAAAAGCTAAAGAATTTCTTTCAAAACCTTTCATGTGATAGAAAGTTGGTGCTTGGTCGTTAGAGTGAAGTGTTCCAATAATCCAATTAATACCAGATTTAGTGTTATTTCCTTGTAAAGCCCACTCAACATTTGTGTTTTCAGACATAAACTTAAAAACTTTTAAGGATTCTGCTGTGCTTTTTGTTGTTGCACTACTTCCTTTCAAAACTTCTTTTTTATCAGCATGGTGTTTTTGTACTAAATCTGGGTTTTTTTCAGCTAATTGAGGCAATATTTCTTTATCATTAACAGTAATTGGAGCAACGCTCTTATCAACAGAATCATTGCTGTTCAATTTAAACAACCTATCAGGCTTACTATCTGTAGGTCCGATTTGTTTGACCTCGCCTTTATTATTAACTCCAAAATCTGTCTCTAACATTCCGTCAGGGTCAATAAATAATAATGGATTATTATAAGCATATCTATAGGGAGTCCATCGTCTATCTACCTCCGCCAACGGGTCAATATTCATCCACCTACCAATTGCAGGGTCATAATTTCTAGCTCCGTAGTCGTAGAAGTTAAGCCCCAACTCATCTTGCCACTCCTTTCCATTATACTTATAATCATAAACCGTTTGATTAGTCGGTGTAATCACAACACCACCTGTGCTTTCTAACTTTTCATACGTTTTCTTGGTCATGTTATAATTCCGGTGCTTTAAACCAAAAGGATAATAGTTGTTTTCTTCTAAAATGGTAAGAACGTTGGTGGCGGGGTCTTTGGTATAACTCAACCTAATATTGCCAAGGTGGTCGGTGTAATTAAAAACATAATTGTAACTATTGGTTGTTTTCTTTACATAACCTTCGGCGTGTGGAAAAAATTCCAAGATATTATTTATATACTGAAAACCACTTAAATAATCGGTCGTTTGCACTGATGTGCCTTGCGTTACTACCTTTCTAACTTTTACACCACTAGCGTTGTAAATATAAGAAATATTTCCGGTTGAACCAAAGGTAATTTGAGTAGGTAAGTTTAAATGATTGTATTTAATTAATGTAATCCCCTTGTTATTGTCAAGCGTCATATTTCCATAAGCATCGTAGGCATAATCGTTTCCGGTATTAACACCGTCTTTAAAGCCGTTGGGGTTGCTGGTATTATCAACCACTTTAAGCAATTGATTTGGACTTGTTGTGTCATTATAGGTATAAACCAAATTGTCTATCGTTAAGTTTTGTATCAAATCATCATACTCTCCGTTGCGTTGCAAGCTAATAATATTTCCGTTTTTGTCATAACTCATGCTCTCGTCATAACTTCCGGTATTATAAATGGAAGCTTGAGGTTTTGTGTAGGAAGCAAACAGTAGCCGATTGAGATCATCATAAACAAATCCATATTTGCGTT
>NZ_JBIIVK010000024.1:0-50225 GCF_044339515.1 Flavobacterium sp. | reverse complement strand
GGAACTAGCATTACGAACAGTCTCTAATGACCAATGACACAAAATAGCTTTTATCTTTCTCTTTCTTCTGTTGAAATAAATTTATAAAATTTTCAAAGAACTTCCTCTTGCAAACATAGGATGACAAAATTGTTTGAAAACTGGGACTGAAAACTGCTAACTTAGCACTGACGCCTAGCCCCGATTGTAATGGAAAGCACGGCTTGTTGGGTTTGTGTAAGGCTTGCTTTGCCAAAGCGACCAACGGAAGCTCTTGGCAGAGCTTAGCCGAACCAAACCCAACAAACGGACTTGGAATGAAAAGCGGGAAATAGCTTCAAAAAAAAAACAGCCATTTACCGAAGTAAACAGCTGATTTTTTCAATATAAGATACGATTAATCTAAATTTTTAATCCTCTCTAAAAAGGAGTAATTTTCTTTTATTTTATAATAATACTTAGATGTTTGAGGATTTTTAATCATTTCATCATTGTTTATGATGTCATTATGAAAATCGTCATTAATCGAATAGTTAAGTATTAAATTTGCATTCTCTTTAACAAATTTCGGATCATTGGATTTTAAGGCTTCTAATGCATTAAAAAGTAAACAGTATCCTAAATATTTTGACTCTACTAAGTCATTTACGTATTGTTTTACTTTTTTATTGTAAACTTCACTTTCTTGGTTAGATTTTAATAATCCAATCAAGTCTTTCTGAGACAAAATTATATAAGCTAAATTTTGCTTTTCGGCAGCTGTTAACTCATCTTTATAAAGCTTATCAAAATCTTCCCATGAATAATTTATGTTTACTAACATCTTTTCAACTTTTTGAAATATTTCAGATTTGACATTTACCTCTGCTTCTGAATTTAAATAGGGTAATTGACCTTTATAATCAAATTCATTTATTTCATAAAATGACTTGTGAGTCTCTATTTTTTTATTCAATTCATCATTTTTGATTTCTGATGTGTTTTTATCTTCATTACATGACGATAAAACTATTACAAAAATTAAAAAACAAACAGATTTTGAAATTGATGATAAATTTGTATAATTCATAATTATCTTTTTTAAAATTTAACAACTCATTGTAAATGATTGCGTGACACCTTGATCTATAATTACAGTTCTTTTGCCCGGTCCTCCCATAGCTATAGCATATGAAACGTTGCCATTTTGTGGTCTTTGACAAGTCGTGCCGTCTGGTTGAGACCATGCATAAGCATATCCAACTATCGTAGTCGAACCATCGGAATTACTGAAAGAATTTGCACATGATATTGTACAAACCTGTGCGTTTAAAGTTAAACTTAAACACATAAGACTTAATAAAAAAAATCTCTTCATATTGGCTAATTTTAAAATTAGCCTTAAAGAAAAAAAAAAAAAAGGAATTTCCAAAAAAAATGTAAAAAAAATCGCCTTAAAAAATTAAGACGATTCAATATTTATAATAAACATAAATTATTACGATCCGCACATTTCACAATCTTCCGGATCGGCGTTTTTGGCCATTTCGATCATGGCTCGGTATTCTTCTTGCGTCATTTCGACCGGTTCGTTTAAAACCGCAATTGATTCTAATTTTTTGGTCACAATTGGTTGCTCAATTACTTCTACCGGTTCTGCTTTTTTGTCATTATTTAAGGTGAACTTAATTGCATCAACGGCTGATTTTGTTCGCAAATAATACATTCCGGTTTTTAGACCCGATTGCCAAGCGTAGAAATGCATTGAGGTTAACTTGGCATAGGTTGCTCCTTCCATAAACAAGTTCAGGGATTGTGATTGGTCAATGAAATACCCACGTTGACGTGACATATCGATGATGTCTTTCATACTCATTTCCCACACGGTTTTGTATAAATCTTTGATGTCTTGCGGAATACCTTCGATGTTTTGCACAGAACCGTTGTGACGCATGATTTCTTGTTTCAACGTATCGTTCCACAAACCGAGGTTTACTAAGTCTTCTAATAAATGCTTGTTTACGACGATAAATTCACCGGAAAGCACTCTTCTGGTGTAAATATTAGATGTGTACGGTTCGAATGCTTCGTTGTTTCCTAAGATTTGCGAGGTAGAAGCGGTTGGCATTGGAGCGACTAACAATGAGTTTCTCACACCGTGTTCTACTACTTCTTTTCGTAAACTTTCCCAATCCCAACGACCTGATAAATCGCTGTCTTTTAATCCCCAAAGATTGTATTGAAATTCTCCTTGCGAAATTGGCGATCCTTTGAAAGTGGAATACGGTCCTTCTTCTTTTGCCATTTCCATGGATGCGGTTACGGCTGCAAAATAAAGTGTTTCAAAAATATCTTGGTTCAATTGTTTTGCTTCGTCGCTGGTGAACGGTAAACGCAATAAAATGAAAGCATCGGCCAACCCTTGCACACCTAATCCAATTGGACGGTGTCGCATATTTGAATTTTCTGCTTCAGGAACCGGATAATAATTTCTGTCGATTACGCGGTTTAGGTTTCGGGTTACTCGCTTGGTTACTTCAAATAAGCGTTGGTGATCAAACTGACCGTTTTCCACAAACATTGGCAATGATATAGAAGCTAAATTACATACGGCAATTTCATCCGGTGCGGTATACTCTAAAATCTCCGTACATAAATTAGACGAACGAATGGTTCCCAAATTTTTCTGGTTTGATTTTCTGTTGGCTGCATCTTTGTACAACATATACGGCGTTCCGGTTTCGATTTGTGACTCTAGGATTTTCTCCCATAGCTCACGGGCACGAACAGTTTTTCTGCCTTTCCCGGCGGTTTCATAGGAAATATATAACGCCTCAAATTCGTCTCCATACACATCACAAAGACCCGGACATTCGTTAGGACACATTAACGTCCACGTAGAATCTTCCTGCACACGTTTCATGAACAAATCGGATGTCCACATGGCAAAGAATAAATCTCTGGCACGCATTTCTTCTTTTCCGGTATTCTTCTTTAAATCTAAAAATTCAAAAATATCAGCATGCCACGTTTCTAAGTAAATGGCAAAACTTCCTTTTCTTTTTCCACCACCTTGGTCTACGTAACGAGCCGTATCGTTGAAAACACGCAGCATCGGAACGATTCCGTTAGAGGTTCCGTTGGTACCACGAATATAAGAGCCGGTTGCACGAACATTGTGAATAGAAAGTCCGATTCCACCCGCAGATTGCGAAATTTTCGCGGTTTGCTTTAAAGTATCGTAAATTCCGTCAATGCTATCGTCTTTCATTGTTAATAAGAAACAAGACGACATTTGCGGTTTTGGTGTACCGGCATTAAATAATGTAGGTGTGGCGTGTGTGAAGAATTTTTTTGACATCAATTCGTAGGTTTCTTTCACGGCTTCAATGTCATTCAAATGAATTCCCACTGAAACACGCATCAACATATGTTGTGGTCTTTCAACAATTTTCCCGTTTATTTTTAGCAAATAGGAACGTTCTAATGTTTTGAAACCGAAATAATCATAATTAAAATCTCTGTTGTAAATAATCATAGAATCTAATGCTTCTGCATTGACCATGATAGCTTCATACACCTCATCAGAAAGTAATGGTGATTTTTGTCCCGTACGTGGATTCACGTAGTGGTACATATCGGACATGGTTTCTGAAAACGATTTTTTGGTGTTTTTGTGTAAGTTAGAAACAGCAATACGTGCCGCTAACTGAGCATAATCCGGATGAGCAATCGTCATCGAAGCGGCAGTTTCTGCGGCTAAATTATCTAATTCTGATGTAGTTACACCGTCATACAATCCTTCAATCACTCGCATGGCGACCTTTACAGAATCAACCAAATCATTTAAACCATAGCACAGTTTTTTAATTCTATCTGTGATTTTGTCAAACATTACCGGTTCTTTGTGACCGTCTCTTTTTACTACATACATACTGTTACATGTTTTTAAAACAGAAAATCCCTTTTCTGTTTTAGGTTATTTGTTAGTTGAATTTGGGAAGCTAATCCCGGTTTTGAATCCTTCAAGGGTTTGAAACCCTTGAAGGATTATCTTTTAAAAATCGGCGTCGAAGCTAATTTTTTGTGCATCAGAATCCGTGTTCATTACACCTGCTTTTTGGTATTCTGCCACGCGTTTTTCAAAGAAATTGGTTTTTCCTTGTAGCGAAATCATATCCATAAAATCAAATGGGTTGGAAGAATTATAAACTCTTTCGCATCCTAATTCTACTAATAATCGGTCGGCCACAAATTCTAAATATTGTGTCATCAATGTCGCATTCATCCCAATTAAACTCACCGGAAGTGATTCCGTAATAAATTCTCTTTCGATTGTTAATGCATCGGTAATGATTTCTTTGATTCTGGCTTTAGATACTTTGTTTACCAAATGATGGTTGTGCAAGTGAACAGCAAAATCACAGTGAACACCTTCGTCACGTGAAATTAATTCGTTAGAAAAGGTCAATCCCGGCATTAAACCGCGTTTTTTCAACCAGAAAATAGAACAGAATGCACCGGAAAAGAAGATTCCTTCCACAGCGGCAAAAGCAATTAAACGTTCAGCAAACGAATCAGAACCAATCCATTTCAAAGCCCAATTGGCTTTCTTTTGAATAGCAGGAAACACTTCAATAGCATGAAATAATTGGTCTTTTTCTTTTTCGTCTTTCACATAGGTATCAATCAACAAAGAATAGGTTTCGCTGTGGATGTTCTCCATCATAATTTGAAAACCGTAGAAAAATTTTGCTTCCGGATATTGCACTTCGTTCACAAAATTTTCAGCTAAATTTTCGTTTACAATTCCGTCTGAAGCGGCAAAAAAGGCTAAAATGTGCTTGATGAAGTATTTTTCATCTGCACTTAATTTTGTATTCCAATCGGATAAATCTTGGTGTAAATCAATTTCTTCTGCGGTCCAGAAACTTGCTTCCATTTTTTTGTACCATTCCCAAATGTCATGATGTTTAATGGGGAAAATCACGAATCTGTCTTTATTTTCTTGCAAAATTGGTTCTACTGCTGCCATCTTTTTCTTTTTTAAGTATTTTTGAGGATTATTATTTGGTAATTGAGAGTTACAAAGATTGTAATTCAATTTGGTAAATGAAAGTCAAACTTATTCACAATTGGGGATAGTTTTTAACAACGGTTAGTTTTTTTCCTACTTTTAAAATTATCTTTTAATAAGCTAATAAACAAGCACTTAAAAACCTACTTATTAGCGGTCACGAAGTAAATTTGATAATTTTTAGGAATTATTGGGAAGGAAATTTGGAGAAAAACTTACTTCTCTTTTTGATATTCTTCACCCACTTTTTCGAGTTCATGGTACCACTCTTCACCGAATTTTCGGACGAGTGCTTCTTTAACAAATTTATACACCGGTACTTCCAATTCTTTACCTAAAGAACAAGCCGGACTGCAAATATCCCAACGGTGGTAATTCACTGCTGCAAAATCGGAGAAATCTTTTACTCTAATTGGATACAAATGACAAGAAACGGGTTTTTTCCAAGAAACTATTCCTTGGTTGTAGGCCTGCTCGATACCACACAAGGCTGTTTTTCCGTCAAAAATAACGTAAGCACAATCTTTTCCGTCAATTAACGGTGTTTCCAATTCGCCATCTTCGCCTTTAATCCAATTCCCTTGACTTTCAATTGCTTCGATTCCTTCTTTCCGGAGAAAAGGTTTTACTTTCGGATAGATCTCTTCTAAAATTTTTGTTTCTTCTTCACTCAAAGGTGCACCGGCATCGCCATCAACACAACATGCTCCATGACAAGCAGTAAGATTACAAACGAATTCTTTTTCAAGAATTTCTTCCGAAACGATAGTTTTACCTAATTGAAACATTTTAAAGATGCAAGGTTTAAAGGCACAAAGGTACAAAGGTTTCCGATAAACTGATTGTTATAATTTATCGTATTTTATGGAAAAGCCGTTTTAAAACTTTAATTTTGCCACAAAATTGGAAAATATGGAAATTGATTTGAGAGAAATTTTTACGGCTACCATGGTACTTTTTGCAGTGATTGATATTGTAGGAAGTATTCCCATTATTATTGATTTACGTCAAAAAGTAGGTCATATTCATTCTGAAAAAGCCTCGTTAGTGGCTGCCATCATGATGATTGCTTTTTTGTTTGTGGGAGAAACAATCCTTAAATTAATTGGTATTGATATTAACTCTTTTGCAGTTGCCGGTTCATTTGTACTTTTCTTTTTGGCTTTGGAAATGATTTTGGGCATTAAATTATACCGTGATGAAGAAACAGGCTCCACTTCTATTGTGCCTATCGCTTTCCCGTTGATTGCCGGTGCCGGGACGATGACGACAATACTTTCTATACGAGCGGAATTTCAAACGATAAATATCATTATCGCCATTATTCTCAATATTGTTTTGGTATATGGCGTTCTAAAATCATCGGCTAGAATTGAACGTTTTCTCACCAAAAATGGTCTGAGTGTCATTAGAAAAGTCTTTGGCGTTGTGCTACTTGCTATTGCTGTTAAATTATTTGCAGCGAATGTTAAAGGTCTTTTTGTATAGGTTGATAAAACTTATCTTTGCGTCATTATTATATTAGAAATGAAGATTTTCACTTACATCATTATTGCACTGGCTTTTGGATTAATCATCTTTAACGTGACTCAATTGGATTTTAATAATCTTTTTGAACAGGAAAGTATGATTGCGTTAATCGGAATTGTCGCTGCGTTTTGTGCGATAATTATCCTTCTTATTTTTAGAATGTCTAAATCAATTGAAGACAAACTGAAAGACCAATAATATGTTGGATGTACTCATCATTGGTGGTGGCGTTTCCGGAGTTTCTTGTGCTCTTTTGCTTGGTTCCGCTCATTCAAAACCATTTGCTTCCGACAAAAAAATCGCATTGATTTCTCACCAAAAAGCTTCCTCACTTCAAGATGCCTTGTTTAATAATGCCTACGGTATTGAAGCCGGAAAATTAGGCAGTGAATTATTAGTTGAAAGTCTAGTTCATTTGTCGTCGGTTTATCCGCACATTCAACAAATTCCAAACGAAAAAGTATTGAAAATTGAAGGTGAAATCGGGAATTTTTCGGTTACAACCAACAAAAATATATTTCATACAAAATTAGTTGTCATTGGCATTGGAGCAGGAAATCCTTTTACGATTGAAGGTTTGGAAGAGTTCGTGATCCCGCACCAAAAAGCAAATCCGGAGAAAAACCGCATTCAATTGAAAAACCAAGACCATTTAGTAAAAGACGGTATTTATGTATGTGGCGTGTTAGCCGGATGGCGAAGTCAGTTGCCTATTGCTGCCGGAAGTGGTGCAGCTGTGGCTAGCGATATTTTAACGTTGTGGAATGGCGGTGTGCACGTTCAGGTGCATGATAGTGTAAGACCTTGAAATAAATAAAGTAAATTTTTCCCTTCCTACAAAAATAAAAAGCATTTAAGGTATTTTTATGATACTAGCTTTTAATTATGGATAATGTCTGTCTTGTAGGTTCGAGATGATTATAAATCATGATAAGTATCAACTTTGTAACATCGTCTAATCCTCTTTTAATTAACTCCAAAGTTATATCTGTTTTTTTAAATTTTGATGTCGTACATCATGATTTAATTAAAAAAATAGGTTTTTATTCTATTATTTAATCCTTTCTAACTCCTAGTGAATAATTAAAATATCATTCATGAAAGTTTAAAGAAATAGTGTAACAATGGTTTCGCAAAAAATCTTCTTTTTTAACTTTCCAATGTTAAGTTTTCATCTAATGTTACCAAATTGTTAAGTAAAAGTTTTTTTATTGTAAAATAATGTGTATATTTGTTTAGTAATTGTTAACCTGCTAAAACGAAAGATTATGAAAAAGCTATTTATTACAGCAATGCTGGTAGTTTCAGGAGCATTATTTGCTCAAGATGATAACGCAAAACACGAAGTAGTTGACCAAATGGTTAAGTCTACTTTTTATCACGATAATGGTCAAGTGCAACAAGAAGGTTTTTATAAAGACGGGAAAGTGCACGGACAATGGGTTTCGTATGACGAAAACGGAAACAAAGTGGCTATGGGTCAATATCAAAACGGAATGAAAATAGGTAAATGGTTCTTTTGGACCGGAGCTGATTTAACAGAAGTGGATTACTCAGATAGCAGAATTGCACAAGTGAAAAAATGGTCACAAGGTGCTATAGTACAAGTAAATAAGAATTAACTACCTGAATATTTAACCAAAAAAAGAGCTTCAAAATGAAGCTCTTTTTTTATTGTATTTTCTTTTTGGTACGATTTAGTTCTTTAAAGGATGAAATGATATTTTCCATCGCTTCAGAATGTTCGTCTTTACGTTTAAGTTCTGTCCAATTGACAATTTGGTAGTATCGATTTTTTCCTTTCACAAATCCAAATTGATAATAAATGTCAATATTATCAACAGTTCCGCTCACGTTCATGAGTTTTGCATCCATTCCATTAATTTTAGTGTCTTCAAAGTTGGAGAATTTTGCATTTTTAACTGCTACCGATAAATTATCTTTCAGTAAGTAGGAGTATCCTGTTAAATTGGGCTTGTAGCTTTCTGCTAAATATTCATCTTGCGTAACTAAATCATTAAAATCGGAAATTGGCTCGTCAATTACTATTGTATAAAATTCACTAAATAGATTTTGATATTGCAGCGACGCATCTTCATGCAAATTATCTGCTTTGGAAAGTGTTGTAGGTAATTCTATTTCGTATTTCCCTTTCACTTTGATGGATTGAACATCTTCTTTTGCACAACTAAAAGCAAGAAAAATCATTAAAGCAAAACTGATGAAGCGGATTGTTTTCATAAGAAATATTTTGTGCAAGATAAAAAAAACCACGCTTGCACGTGGTTTAATTGGTTAATTTGTTTGTGGATTTATATCAAATTCTTTCTTCTTTTTCTTTTTGACTTTGATTTTTCCTTTGTGTAATAAAAAGAACATAACGGGTACAATTACCAATGTAAGGAAAGTAGCAAAAGTTAATCCATAGATAACCGTTTTAGCCAATGGTCCCCAGAAAATTACGTTATCACCTCCCATGTAAATATTAGGATTGTAATCGATAAATAAACCGAAAAAGTCAATATTTAATCCAATTGCTAAAGGAATTAATCCTAAAACAGTGGTAATAGCTGTTAATAAAACCGGTCTTAAACGAGAGCGACCACCCTCTACAATCACTTCTAAATATTCTTGTTTGGATAATAAGCCGTTTTCGTCTAATCCTTTTTCGTGTAATTTTCGGTCAATCAACAATTGGGTGTAATCTATTAACACAATCGCATTGTTTACAACAATTCCCGCCAAGGAAATAATTCCCATCATGGTCATAATGATGACAAAATCATCGCCGAAAATTGCCATACCAAAAAACACACCGCCAAAACTCAGTAAAACAGAAACCATGATAATGATTGGTTTGGAAACCGAATTAAATTGAGCCACCAAAATCAAGACAATTCCACCCAAAGCAATTAATAAGGCAGTTACTAAGAAGCCCATGTTTTTGGATTGTTCCTCTTGCTCACCCGTGAATGAGAATTGAATGTCATCGCTAATTTTATAATCTTCCAATTCTTTTTTGATTTTTTCTACAATTTCATTACCGTTGTAACCGGTCACTACATTTGAGTAAACAGTGATTACACGTTTTAGATTTTTACGTTTAATTGTATTAAATGTGAAGGAATCTTCTCTATTAGTTAATGACGCAATAGGTACTTGAACCAATTTTCCGGTGGCTTGGTCTCTAAACGTAATGGGTTGGTTATATATTAAATTATTGTCATTACGTTGCACCTCCGGTAATCTGACATTGATTTCAAAATCGTCTTTTCCATCTTTGTAGGTAGAAATTTTTTCGCCAAAAATTGATCTTCGTAACGTTTGCCCTACTTGTCCGGATGTAATTCCGAGTTGTCCGGCTTTGTCTAAGTCAACTTTTACATCAACACCGGGTTTGGCTTTGTTGACATCAATTTTTAGTTCTTCTATTCCGGCCATGTTTTTAGCATCGATAAAGTCTTTCATCTTTTGAGCTTCAAGTAGCATCGCATTGTAATCTTCTCCTGAAATTTCAATGTTTATCGGATAACCCGCCGGTGGACCGTTTTGTTCTTTTTCAACAATGACCGAAACTCCGGCATAACCTTGAACAGCAGAGCGAATTTCTTCCATTACTTCCAAACTGTTTTTGCCTTTACGGTATTTGAATTCACGCATGGTTAAGGTTACTTTTCCACGGTGTGGCATATCGTTTTGAGAACCGCCGTCAGTTTGTGGATTTCCGGAACCGTTACCCACTTGACCAATGGCACTTTCTACCATATAGTTTTCACCCTCTTCCACATATTTATTCGCAATGGCATATACTTTCTCTTCTATTTTCTTTACAAATTCATTGGTTTTTTTAATATCGGTTCCTTCCGGAAATTCGATATACACCATGATTTGATTGGGTTGGTTTTCGGGGAAGAAAAGCACATTCGGTTTTGCAATTCCAACAGCAATAAATGAAAGAATCAATAGTCCGAAAGTTCCAAAGAAAAATACTAAGGGTTTTTTACCATTTAGAGCAAATTGCAAAAAGTTTCGGTATTTGTTTTCCATCCAAACCAAAATAATTTGTTGGAAGAAATCTTGTGCACGAATTAAGAAATACTTGTATATCCAAAGCATAATTGCGAAGAAAAGCATCAGATTTCCTAATCCTTTTAATCCACCGGATTTTGAAACAAATCCAAGAATAAGCACTACCAAACCAATTCCGCCTACAAAACCACTTAATTTAATAAGTGTCTTTTTGGTCATTTCTTCTTCTTTCAGTTTCATGAAATCAGCTGTTAGCATTGCATTAATGACCAATGCCACAAACAACGACGAAAATAACACCACCGAGAGTGTCATCGGGAAGTAAATCATAAATTTACCCATAGTTCCAGGCCATAATCCAAGAGGTATAAAAGCAGCTAATGTTGTTGCAGTAGAAGCAATAATTGGCCAAGCAATTTCGCCAATTCCTTCAATGGCGGCTTGTTTTCTAGGCATACCCTGACTCATTAATTGATGAACGTTATCAACAACTACAATCCCGTTATCTACTAACATTCCAAGCCCCATAACTAAGGCAAAAAGTACCATAGTGTTAAGTGTGATCCCAAATGATGCTAAAATCATATATGACATAAACATAGATAATGGTATAGCAAATCCTACAAACACAGCACTTCTGAATCCTAAAAAGAACATCAATACACCTATAACCAGAATTACCCCGAAAATGATGTTGTTAACTAAATCATCCACTTGAGCAATCGTTCGCGTGGATTGATCGTTGGCATAGGTGATGGTTAATCCTTCCGGAAAATAATTTTCCTGAGCTTTTTCAATGATTGTTTTTACACCATCAACGGCTTCCACCATGTTTTTTCCACTACGTTTTTTGATGTCGAGCATGACTACCGGTTTTCCATAATCGCGAGCAAAGGTGGTGCGTTCTTTTTCCTTAAAGGTAATCGTAGCAATATCTCGTAGATAGACATTTCCGTTTTGGTGTTTTACAATAATGTTTTCCAAGTCAGCTGGTTTTTTGATTTCACCAATTACTCGAATATTCTTTTTTATACCATTGTTGGAAACACTTCCGCCGGAAACCGTTTTATTTTCAAATCGAACATTATTGATGATATCATCAAAACTCACTTGTGCTGCCGCCATTTTATACATGTCCACGGCAATTTCTACTTCTTTATTTTCGGCACCGCGAATGGCTGCTTCCTTGATTTGTGGTAATCGTTCGATACGTTCTTCTAAATATTCTGCATACTCTTTTAGCTTTTCTGAGGTGAAATCGCCTGTAAGATTGATGTTTAAAATGGGTACTTCTTCAGCAATATTTAAATCAAAAACATTGGGTTCAACTTTCCCTCCGCCGTCCAATGTAGGCCATTCCGTATCAGATTTAACTTTGTCAACTTTGTCTTTTACCTTTTGTTTGGCATCTTCAACAGAAATATCTTCGTCAAACTCAACCAAAATCATGGAATAATCTTCCAAAGTATTGGATGTAATTTTAGTGACACCCGAAATGTTGTTGAATTCTTCTTCCAATGGTTTGGTAATCAGTTTTTCAACATCTTCTGCCGAATTGCCGGGATTGATGGAACTCACATAAATTTTCGTTTCAATAATTTCAGGGAAACTTTCTCTCGGCATGGAATAGTATGACATTAATCCACCAATCAATAGAATGGCTGTAATGACATAAACCGTCATTTTATTGTTAATTGCCCATGTTGAAATGGCAAATTCTTTGTTTATTTTATTACTCATCAGAGGTTTTGTTTTATGAGTTTATTTATTTGATAATTTCAACCGTGATGCCGTCTTTTAACGATTTTGCACCATCAGTAACCACCATTTCTCCCGATTCTAAGCCGGATTTCACTTCAACAAAAGAACCGGAGGTATAACCAATTTCGATTTTCTTTTGGCTCACTTTGGCCGTGTTGTTTGATTCAACTTTATTTACGACATATACAATTTTACTGCCGTCTGCGGTTTCTTGAAGAATATTTTCCGGTAACAATAATGCTTTCGGATTTTTGTAATCTTCAATTTTTAAAACCGCTACCTGATTTGGGCGAAGTAAATTATCCGGATTTGGCACAGCAATTTCAATGCTAAATGTTCTATTGTTTGGATTAATATAATTGCCAATTTGACGAACTTTTCCTTGGTATGATTTTCCTAAAGCATTCAAATAAACGTTAACGATTGCACCCAATTTTAGTTGTGCAATATAGTTTTCCGGAACATTTGCCGTCACATACATGTTACTTAGATTGACAATTCTGAATAAATCCATCCCGGGAGCAACCACTTTTCCTCTTTCGGTGATTACTTCGTCAATTGTTCCTGAGAAAGGAGCTACTACATTTGTTTTATTTAATTGTGATTTAATTTGAGCAACCACTTTTTGTTGACTTTCTAACGATGTTTTAGCTTGTAAGAACTGAATTTCAGAACCAATTTTTTGGTCCCAAAGATTTTTTTGACGTTCAAAAGTGGTTTTGGCTAAAGCTAATTGCGTTTCGGCTTGAGCCAATTGGGCACTCATACCGCCATCATCAATTCGGGCTAGAAGTTGTCCTTTTGAAACTTTTTGACCGGCTTTCACATACAATTGAGTTAAAATCCCCGAATATTCTGGGCTAATTACAATGTTTTCTTTGGTTTCTACATTTCCTTGGATTTCGATGTAATGGTTAAACAGCGTATCTTTTAATGTAATAGTTTTTACCAATGGACTTTTTTTGTTTGGGTCTAATTCAGCAATTGCTTTGTCTAGTTTTGCCAATTCGGCTACTAATTTTTCATATTCTTTGTGAACGATTTCTCTGGATGATTTGATTTTGTTTAAATCTTTTGATTTAACCACTTCATCAACGTTTACCTCACTGTTTCCGCCTGAGCAAGAAATGATTAAAAGTGAAAGTGTAACTAGGTATAGAATTTTTTTCATGATATATTGGTTGAGTTTGATTGATTTATTTTACTTGTCCGATTGCTTTTTCCAAAGCGGCTTTTTTACTAATTATATCTACCATTGATTGTAGATAACTTTGTTGAGCTGAATATAATTGACGTTGTGCATCTGTAAAATCAAAACTGGTGGAAAGACCTTCCGTAAATTTCACTTGTTGCTTTTTTTCGATACGTTCTGCCAGAGATAAATTTTCTTTGGAACTGAAATACTGTTCTACGCTGTACTCATAATCACTCTTGGCATTTTGGTATTGCAGTTTCAAGCGTTGTTCGGTTTCAGTCAACTGTGTTTGGGCTTGTTCTAAAGCAATTTTTGCTTGTTGAACTTTGGCTGTTTTCCCAAAACTGCTAAAAATAGGAACGTTTAGACCAACACCTAAATTGGAATAGTTGAACCATTTTTGATTGCTTGTAAAAAACTCAAATTGATCACCAAAAGCATTGTATCCGAAATTCAAATTAGCTGAAAGCGAAGGTAAAAACTTGCTTTTTTCCAATTTCATTTCTAACGTTCGTTGTTCTACAAAGTTGGTTGAAAGTGCATAATCGATACTGTTTTTTACTTCAAATGATGAACCGGTTAAAGCCATATCTAAATTGGAAGTTGTGAGGTTTTCTAATTTGTCTGTTAATGAAAGTTCCTCTTCTAATTCAATTCCTAAATTGATTTTAAGCATATTGTATGAAATATCTTTTAATCGTTTAGTGTAATTTAAACTGCTGTTAATGCTGGAAAGGGTAATTTTTAATTGTTCAACATTTTCTTCTTCAATTAAACCGTTTTTAAACGTTTGTTCGGAGTCAAATAATGTCTTTTCTAAGGTTGCTTTATTTTTTTCTAAAATCGAGATATTTTCTTCGGCTAATAATACATTTCCATAGGAATTGATAATCATTTCACGCACTTCCAAATCGGTTTTCTTCTTTGAACTTTCATAATATTGCAAATACGTTTTTGAAGCTTGAAGTGCCACAATATAAGAACCGTCAAAAATTAATTGACTTAATGTTGTTCGAGCTAACATAGAATGTTTGGTGCCAAAAGCAAAAGTTGAAATTTCATCAGGTTCACCACCCGGAATAAACGCATTACCTGTTGCGGCTTGTGTTTGCAAGGTAAAGTTATTAGTATAGTCTAAACCGGCATTAATTTGCGGTAAACCTGATGCAGTGGTTTCCCATTTTTTCTTTTTAGCCGCTTCAATATCTAAACCCGAATTTTTGGCCGTGTAATTATATTGTAAAGCATGTTCAATCGCCTGCTGAAGCGAAAACGAATAGCTTTTTTTAGTTTCTTGAGCCTGTATACCTAAACAAGCGAGCAAGAGGAAGAGTGATAATTTCTTCATAGTATAGATTGATGATTATGATTTATTGGTTATTTTTTCTAAAACTTGGAGTCCTTTGGTGGTTGAAATTGCACGCACATGATAGTCGAGGTATAATTCTTCCATCATCCTAAAGTTGTATGATTCATCTGAAAATACATTTTTATCTTTTAAAGCATGAACACAGGAATAGTATATTTTACTGATGAATTCAATGTCAATTTCCGGTCGATAAAGACCCGTTTCAACTCCTTTTTTGAGATTGGTTACAACGCAATCTTGCATTTTGCAATATTCCTTCCCATGTAAAGTTTTATAGATTTTTGGAAAATATTTTTGCAATTGAAAAATGGGAGAAGCTTTTTCGTCCTTTAATTTATGTAAAACAAAATCTTTAATTTCAAATAACTCTTCAATTGCATTTTTGTCCGGTTGACAAATTTGATCTATCCCACAAGAAATAGAATCAAACATTTGCATGGTCACGGCTTCAACCAAGTCATTTTTATTAGCAAAATGCTGGTAAATCGTTTTTTTTGAAATCCCCATTTCATTGGCAATGTCATCCATTGTAACGCTTTTAAAACCAAGCGTTAAATACATTTCCGTTGCTTTTTCAATTATTTGTTCTTGCATTATGATGTTGATTTTTATGACTAAAATTCGCCGCAAATGTATAACGGAAACTTTTAACACCAAAATAGTTTCCAAAGTATTTACAATTATTTAACATTTGTTTTGGATGTAATTATTCATCCGGTTTCTGCATTCGGTTTTTTTTGGTTTACTTTGTATTCCATTCAAACAAAAATTTTTCATCAATGCATTCTATTGCGGTTTACCAAGAACATTTTCTTGCTCATTTAGAAAATGAAAAAATTTTAAAAGAGCCTAAAAATTTATATGAACCCATCGATTATATTTTGCGTTTAGGCGGAAAAAGAATGCGTCCGGTTTTAACCCTATTATCAACCGAAATTTTTGATGCCGATTTTAAAAAAGCACTTTCTGCGGCAACAGCTGTTGAAGTTTTTCATAATTTTTCGTTAGTTCACGACGATATTATGGACGATGCTCCATTAAGAAGAGGAAAAGAAACCGTCCACGAAAAATGGAATTTAAACACCGGAATTTTATCAGGAGATGCCATGTTGATTTTAGCTTATCAATATTTTGAAAGTTATGAACCAACTATTTTCCGGGATTTAGCGAAACTATTTAGCAAAACTGCTTTGGAAGTATGTGAAGGACAACAATATGATGTTGATTTTGAAACCAGAGAAGATGTTTCCATTCCCGAATATTTAAAAATGATCGAATTTAAAACCGCTGTTTTGGTAGGAGCTGCAATGAAAATGGGAGCCATTATCGCCGAAACATCAAAAGAAAATGCCAATTTAATTTATGATTTCGGTTTGAATTTAGGCATCGCCTTTCAATTGCAAGATGATTATTTAGATTGTTTCGGAAATCCGGAAACGTTTGGAAAACAAGTGGGTGGCGATATTATCGAAAACAAAAAAACGTATCTCTACTTAAAAGCAATGGAGTTTGCTAAAGCTGAAGAACGAGAGCAATTATTGCATTTATATTCCATCCAGCCGAATGATAATTCCGAAAAAATTGAATCGGTAAAAGAATTTTTCAATCAAACCGGAGCATCAAAAGCCACTCAAAAAGCAATAGAAGAGTACACGATGAAAGCCTTCGAAACCTTAACCAAAATGCAAATTGGCGAGGATAAAAAAATGGTTTTAAGAGCGTTTGGAGAAAAGTTGATGAAGAGGGATGTTTAAGTTACGGGTTTGCAAGTTGCGGGTTTCGGGTTATAAGTTTCAAGTTTTTAATTTGATATAAAAGAAAAGTATACAGAATAAAATCCATCCAAATCCATTTTCGCCTGCGAACAAAAAAATCAGCGAACATCCATTCAATCTATCCGAACCGTGTTCCATTCAAATCAAAAATCCAAATTCTTCAATCAAAAAAAAATGTATCCCATCCCAACATCAACCGACCATCTTTTAACCGAAGCAGAAAAAGAAAATCTCTACCTTAAACTTATTGAACAACTCAACAAAGATTTCAATTTTGCCAATGAACCAGTTGATTTTCCGTTAAGCACATCGCCAAACGAATTGAAAATTCAATTGCACGAAAAAGTGTATCGACTCATTCAATACAAATTTGCCGAATATTTGAATTTGCTTTATATCATCGATGTTTCCGAAGAAGAAGTCAAAAAACTAAATGGTGATGACATTGCTGAGCTGTCTGAACAAGTGGCGTTTTTAATTTTAAAAAGAGAATGGCAAAAGGTTTGGTTTAGAAATAAACTCTAACAAACGGCATCCAAGCCTCCGAATACACATTTCGATTGTCATTGTGTAACACATTATAACGCAGACCAATTGTAACATTATTCGTTTGATAACCTGCTCCTAAAAACAGTCCGGTGTTCCAAAAATTATCTTTTATAGAATTGAAACTGTTTTCGTAAGTGGTGTTTACACGCAATTGTTCTAACTCAGCCGAGAGCTGTATTTCCGGAATTGGATTCCCTAAAACAATCATGCTTGCACCATAAATATAGGATTCAAAAAAATTCTTTTGTTTCACATAACTTCCTTGAATTCCAAAACCTAAACTAATGTATTGATTAAAGTCATAAATCGCCCCGGGTGCGAGAGTAATATCGGTGTAATTGTTTCCTAAGGCCAAGCCAAAATTTCCGCCAAAACGAACTTTTGACCAAAATTCACTTTTTTGAGCTGTTGAAACGGATTGTTCAGACTGGGCAAACGTGTTTTCCACACAAAAAATAAATACTAAAATGAAAATTAAAATGGGAAGTTTTTCAGCGTTTTTCATATCTATATCTTTTTAGCAATTTAAAACATAAAAGTATGCAAAAATAAATGAAAGATTATGGCAATTATTGTACTTTTGCAAAACTATTTTTAACAAATAAGGTTTATTACTACTAATTATGGATAGGTTTTCCTTTTTAAACGCAGCACACACCCAATTTTTTGCCGATTTATACGAACAATATACCGTTAATCCGGATAGCGTTGAACCTAGTTGGAGAGCCTTTTTTCAAGGTTTCGATTTTGGTCTGGAATCGGCAAATGACAATGAAGCCGTTACACAATTGGCCGATTTTTCTGCCGGAAATCAAGACTTTAGTCTCGTTTCCGATAAATTACAAAAAGAGTTTAATGTTCTTAAATTAATTGACGCTTACCGAACACGAGGACATTTATTTACCAAAACCAATCCCGTACGTGAGCGAAGAGTGTATGCTCCAACATTAGCCATTGAAAATTTCGGATTAGTTTCATCTGATTTAGACACTGTTTTTGATGCTGCAAAAGTGTTGGGTCACGAACCAAAGCCATTGCGTGAAATTGTTAAACATCTTGACAACGTTTATTGCCAATCCATCGGAATAGAATACATGTACATCCGTAAACCGGAAGTCATCGAGTGGATTCAAAGACGCTTGAACATCAATGATAATTTACCAAATTTCAACGTAGATCAGAAAAAGCACATCCTTAATAAATTAAACGAAGCCGTTTCTTTTGAAAACTTTTTACATACAAAATATGTAGGTCAAAAACGATTTTCATTAGAAGGTGGCGAGAGCATCATCCCAGCTTTAGATGCATTAATTGAATCTGCTGCCGAAAAAGGCGTTGAGCAATTTGTGATGGGAATGGCTCACCGTGGTCGTTTGAACATCTTAGCCAACATTTTTGGCAAACCAACCCAAGACATTTTCTCCGAATTTGACGGAAAAGATTACGATAAAGAATATTTTGACGGCGACGTAAAATACCATTTAGGTTTAACTGCCGATAGAAAAACAAAATCCGGAAAAAACATCAACATCAATTTAGCTCCAAACCCTTCTCATTTAGAAACGGTTGGTGCGGTGATTGAAGGAATTACCAGAGCAAAACAAGACAAATATTTCCCGAACGATTTCTCAAAAGTATTGCCAATCGCTGTTCACGGAGATGCCGCAGTGGCAGGACAAGGAATTGTGTATGAAATTGTTCAAATGTCCCAATTAGACGGTTACAAAACAGGAGGGACGATCCATTTGGTGATTAACAACCAAGTCGGATTTACAACCAATTACCTTGATGCTCGTTCGTCTATTTATTGTACGGATGTTGCAAAAGTGACACTTTCACCGGTTTTACACGTCAATGCAGACGACACCGAAGCGGTGGTTCATGCGATGCTTTTTGCGTTAGATTTCAGAATGACTTTTGGTCGTGATGTATTTATCGATTTATTAGGTTATAGAAAATATGGTCATAATGAAGGAGATGAACCTCGTTTTACCCAACCGGTTTTATACAAAATCATCGCAAAACATAGAAATCCAAGAGATATTTATGCCGAAAAATTAATTATTGATGGAATTGTTGACCAAGCCTACATCAATAAAATAGAAAGCGATTACAAAGCTAAATTAGATCAAAATTTAGAAGCTTCTCGCAAAAAAGAATTGACCATCATCACTCCTTTTATGCAAGATGAATGGAATGGTTTTGTACAAGTTTCAGACGATGAAATGTTGAAAAAAGTCAAAACAACTTTCGACAAAAAGAAATTAGATATCATTGCCGAATCCATTTCAACTTTGCCATCGGATAAAAAATTTATTAGTAAAATCAGCAAAATTGTTACCGACAGAAAAACGATGTACGACAATGATGCTATTGATTGGGGAACTGCCGAGACTTTAGCTTATGGTACATTGTTAATGGAAGGCTACGACGTTCGAATTTCCGGTCAAGATGTGGAAAGAGGAACTTTCTCTCACCGTCACGCCGTTGTAAAAGTGGAAGACAGCGAAGAAGAAGTCATCTTATTAAACGGATTAAAAGATAAAAGAGGAAAGTTCAACGTGTTCAACTCGTTCCTTTCTGAATATGGTGTTTTAGGTTTCGACTACGGTTATGCCTTAGCCAATCCAAACGCTTTAACCATTTGGGAGGCACAATTTGGAGATTTCTCCAATGGAGCCCAAATTATGATTGACCAATATATTTCGTGTGGCGAAGACAAATGGAACAACCAAAACGGAATCGTGATGCTATTGCCTCACGGTTACGAAGGTCAAGGTGCCGAGCACTCTTCTGCCAGAATGGAACGCTACTTGCAACTTTGTGCCCGTCACAATATGTATGTAGCCGATTGTACAACTCCGGCGAACTTTTTCCACTTGTTGCGTAGACAAATGAAAACCAAGTTCCGCAAGCCATTAGTCGTGTTTTCACCTAAAAGTTTGTTGCGTCACCCTTTATGTATTTCCAGTAAAGAAGAATTATACAACGGAAGTTTTCAAGAAACTATCGATGATAATTCGGTAGATAAAAAGAAAGTAAAAACACTCGTATTCTGCACCGGAAAATTCTACTATGACATCTTAGCCGAAAGAGAAAACTTAGGCCGAAATGATGTAGCTTTGGTACGAATCGAGCAATTATTTCCATTACCGGTTGAGCAATTAAAGGCGATTATTGCTTCTTATCCGAATGCAGATGATTATGTGTGGGCACAAGAAGAACCAAAAAACATGGGAGCCTATAGTTTTATGTTAATGAATTTTGACTTGGTAAAATGGAGATTAGCGTCGTTAAAAGCCTATGCAGCACCAGCCGCAGGAAGTCACACCAGAGACAGAAGACGCCATGCCGATGCAATTAGAATGGTATTTGATAAAAATTTATTTAGATAATAATTCGTTTCATGTTTTAAGTTTCAAGTTGAAAAAAACCTGAAACTTAAAACCTGAAACTTTTAAACCAATATTAGACATGATTTTAGAAATGAAAGTTCCCTCTCCGGGAGAATCTATAAAAGAAGTAGAAATCGCAACTTGGTTGGTAAAAGACGGCGATTACGTAGAAAAAGACCAAGCTATAGCTGAAGTTGATTCAGACAAAGCCACATTAGAATTACCAGCAGAGGCTAGCGGAACCATTACGCTAAAAGCAGAAGAAGGTGACGCCGTAGCGGTTGGAGCAGTCGTTTGTTTAATTGATACTTCAGCTGCAAAACCAAGCGGTGATGCTCCAAAAGAGGAAGTAAAACCAGCTGCTGAAGCTCCAAAAGCAGCACCAGTACCTGAAAAAACCTATGCTACGCAAGCACCTTCGCCGGCAGCTCGCAAAATATTAGACGAGAAAAATATTCAACCTTCCGATATCGTTGGAACCGGAAAAGGTGGTAGAATCACAAAGGATGATGCCGTAAACGCTATTCCGTCTATGGGAACACCAACCGGCGGAAACCGTGGTTCAGAAAGAACTAAATTATCGATGTTACGTCGTAAAGTAGCAGAGAGATTGGTGTCTGCCAAAAACGAAACGGCCATGTTAACGACGTTCAACGAAGTAGATATGACCGCGATATATGATTTAAGAGCAGAATACAAAGATGCTTTTAAAGAAAAACACGGATTAGGATTAGGTTTTATGTCGTTCTTTACCAAAGCGGTAACGAGAGCTTTACAATTATACCCTGACGTAAATTCAATGATTGACGGTCAAGAGAAGATTTCGTATGATTTCTGCGATATTTCGGTAGCTGTATCCGGTCCAAAAGGATTAATGGTTCCTGTGATGCGAAATGCAGAAACCTTATCGTTCAGAGGTGTAGAAGCAGAAATCAAACGTTTGGCAATTCGTGCCCGTGATGGTCAAATCACCGTTGACGAAATGACTGGCGGAACATTTACCATTTCAAACGGAGGTGTTTTCGGTAGTATGTTATCTACACCAATCATCAACCCACCACAATCCGGTATTCTTGGAATGCACAATGTGGTAGAAAGAGCAGTAGTTAAAAACGGTCAAATCGTAATAGCTCCAGTGATGTTTGTCGCTTTGTCTTATGATCACAGAATCATCGACGGAAGAGAATCAGTAGGTTTCTTAGTAGCTGTGAAAGAGGTATTAGAAAACCCGGTAGAACATTTGATGAGTGGAAATGCAAAGAAAGCGTTGGAACTATAGTTTTCCAATTGATATAAAAAGTAAAATCCCGATTAGAGTTTCTAATCGGGATTTTTTTATGAAGTAATAATTTATTTATCTTCTAGAAATAAAATCATTTAATTCATCTGCACTCGAGGTAAAATCAAAGACATTATTTACTTTAAAGTAATTTTGAGGCTCTACACATGCATCATAAGCAAATTTTGCAAAGTCTAATTTAGTTTCTTCAAAACCAAAAATTTTACAGATCTCTACAATTTGATTCGTATTCAAACAATTGTTTTGAGCAATTTGTTTGGCAGTTTTTAGTCTTGATTCATCAAAACCTTGGTTTCTGATGGTTTGCAAAGCACTGTTAAAATTACCATTATTCATCGGTATTGCTCCATAACAACCTTCTTGCAAAGGTTCCTGAACTACAACAGCAGTTCCACCACCGGTTGTAACAGTAGTTGTTTCGGTAATTGTTGTACTACCTGTCATAATTGGGTCATTGATCGAAATGTTTACCCCAACACCGCCAACACTTACACCGGCATTCACTCCACCGGTTGTAGTAGTTGTGGTTGTGGTTTGTTGCACAACTCCAACCGGAGCAGTTTGTTGCACAATTACTTGTTGAGGTGGAGCAGGCTGACCCCAACGTCGTACATATACATTGGAGGGCGGTACAAATCCATCTACAACCGGAATCATCGAAAAGAAATTCAATTTCATTTTTGAAGGTTTGTTTTTGTCGCGACGAATTTTATACGTTACATCCATAAAAGCACCATCCACATCTGCAATTTGAAGAAAGTTTTTCGATATTTCCTGACGTGTTTTGTCTTCAAAAATAATTTTGGCATTGTAATAAGGTTATACTAATTCTTCTACACGAAGATTCGTTTGAGGTTCGTCATTCATTCGTTCGCCATTCAAAATCAAGTAAAATTTATCACCGTCTTCCGAAAAAATGGTTAAATGACCAAACGGCTGAATCTGTCCAAAAGAAAGGGCAGAAGCCACAAGTAATAAGCAAGTTAAAGTAGTTTTTAGTTTCATATACAATTATTTTAAAGTTCTAAAATTAAGTATTATCAACAGAGATTTCCAAAAATAATGCCAAATTTTTTATATTTATTAATTCAAATACAAACAATGATTATAATAGTCAATAATTGCTTTGCCTTCTAATAAAATATCTGCACCAATAATGCCATGAACGGGTTTGGCTTTGTATTGGGTCAAGGCTAAATTAACATGCGTTAAATCGAAAATAACCAAATGAAGATTTTTTGTTTTCCAACGACCAATTTTCAAAGCTACATTTTTACCAATTTGCGTTTCCATTCCGGTTGCTCCGGCTCCGGCTGCTTTGGTTTTGGATGCTTTAGCGGTTACATTAAAATGGTCTACTTGATCAAATCCAATGCAACTGTTTGATGCTCCTGTGTCTAAAATAAAATTTCCTTTTACTCCATTTATAGTGGCTTTTATCAACAAATGTTGGGTTTTAGAAACCTTAAAACCAATTTTTTTATATCCTGAATCCTTTAAAAGTTCTTGTAAATTCTTCATTTTGCAATTTTGAAGTCCAAAAGTAACTTAAATTAAGGTCAAAACAAAGGCGTATAAACTATCTTGAAATTTACTTATTTTTGCCGCATGATTTTAACCGACACCCATACGCATTTATATTCCGAAGAATTTGATTTGGATAGAAACGAAATGATGCAGAGAGCTCTTTCAAAAGGTATATCTCGTTTTTTTGTCCCGGCTATTGATTCTACTTGTACAAAAGCTATGTACGAACTAGAAGTAAATTATCCGGAAAACGTTTTTTTAATGATGGGATTACACCCGTGCTATGTCAAAGAGAATTATGTAGACGAATTAAACCACATTGAAGCCGAATTAGCCAAAAGAGAATTCATCGCTATTGGCGAAATTGGTATTGATTTATTTTGGGATAAATCAAGCCTTGAAATTCAGAAAATCGCTTTCAAGCACCAAATACAATTAGCCAAAAAATATAAATTGCCTATTGTGATTCATTGTCGCGAATCATTTGATGAAATTTTCGAAGTGTTAGAATCGGAAAGAAGCGATGATTTATTCGGAATTTTTCATTGTTTCACAGGAAATTTCGAGCAAGCTCAACAAGCGATTTCGCTCAATATGAAGTTGGGAATTGGAGGTGTTGTGACCTTCAAAAACGGAAAAATAGATCAATTTCTTCGCCAAATTGACTTGAAACATATTGTTCTTGAAACCGATTCGCCTTATTTAGCTCCAGTTCCTTTTCGCGGAAAGCGGAATGAAAGCAGTTATGTTCATTTGGTTGCTGAAAAATTAGCTGCTATTTATGGTATTTCAGTAGAAGAAATTGCTAAAATCACTACTGAAAATTCAAAAGCAATTTTCGGGATTTAACGTTATCATATCTCAAAAGTCACATTTTTTTTGTTCATTTGTGCATTAAATAGCTGATTAATGTCAAAATTTGATACGATTCGACCTTATTACGACAGTGAAGTAAACGAAGGAATTCGTTCGGTCATTCATCACCCCATGATGAAAGCTTTAATGAATTTTACTTTCCCCGAAGTGGAGGAAAAAGCTTGGGCAGAACAACTTCAAAAAACGCATTCAATCAGAGATTTTCAGATTAATTTCGTCTATCATTCGGTTCAAAAAGTGCTTGAACGCAGTTCGGATGGACTAACAACTTCCGGTTTTGAAAAGTTAGAAAAAAACACTTCATACCTTTTTATTTCTAATCATCGCGATATTATTTTAGATACATCACTATTAAATGTATCATTGTATGAGCATGGTTTGGTGATGACTGCATCTGCCATTGGGGATAATCTGGTAAAAAAAGATTTTTTGCTCAAATTATCTAAATTAAACCGTAATTTTTTGGTTCAAAGAGGGTTGTCTCCAAGAGAATTGCTACAAAGTTCTAAATTAATGTCCGAATACATAGGTCAGTTATTATTACGAGAGAACCGTTCTGTTTGGATAGCTCAACGTGAAGGCAGAACCAAAGACGGTAACGATGCCACACACCAAGGTGTTTTAAAAATGCTTGGAATGGGTTCTGAGGAAGCAAATGTGATGGATTATTTCAAGAAATTAAAAATTGTACCCGTTTCCATTTCCTATGAATACGATCCAACTGATGCTTTAAAAATGCCTCAACTGATGGCTGAGGCAAATAATGAAGTATATATTAAGGAGAAAAATGAAGATTTCATTACATTGCTCAGTGGTATCATGGGACAAAAAAAGCGAATCCACATGCATGTAGGCGATATTTTGAATACGGAAATAGATCAAATTAAGCAGCAGGAAGATAATTCCAATCGTCAAATTCAAGCATTAGCACAAGTAATTGATGATTCTATTTTGAGTTCTTATAAGTTGTGGCCAACTAACTTTATTTCTTATGATTTAATGCACAATACCAATCAATACAATCATTTGTATACTGAAGAGGAAAAATCATTGTTTGAAAGAAGATTGGAAATGAAAATTGATGCCAACAATCCAAAAATGGTGGAGAGTTTCCTTGCCATGTATGCTAATCCGGTGACTAATAAGATGAAATACCACGATGCATTCTAAAGCCAACATACTTTTGATTTATACGGGCGGAACCATCGGAATGATGAAGGATTTTGAAACCGGTGCTTTAAAGGCATTTAATTTTAAAAAGTTGCTTCAACGGATTCCTGAGTTAAAGCAATTGGACTGTAATATTGAAACCATTTCATTTGAAAAGCCTATCGATTCATCCAATATGAATCCGCAAAAGTGGATTGAAATGGCTCAAATTATTGAGGACAATTACGAAAAATTTGACGGATTTGTAGTGCTTCATGGCTCTGATACCATGTCGTATTCTGCCTCGGCTTTGAGTTTTATGTTTGAGAATCTATCCAAACCGATAGTTTTTACCGGTTCTCAATTGCCAATTGGTGATTTGCGAACCGATGCCAAAGAAAATTTAATTACAGCCATTCAAATTGCTTCCTTAAAACAAAAAGGAAAACCTGTTTTTAAAGAAGTTTGTCTTTATTTTGAATACAAACTATACCGAGGAAACCGAACAAGTAAAATTAATGCGGAACATTTCATGGCATTTGCATCACCTAATTTTCCTGCTTTGGCAGAGTCTGGGGTGCATATTAAAATTAACACCGAATCACTTTTTCAGGTAAATTCAACCAAAAAAATGATGGTTCACAAAGATTTGGATTCAAATGTAGCTATTATAAAGATGTTTCCCGGCTTAAATGAAAATGTTTTGGCTTCTTTATTTGAAATACCAAATCTAAAAGGAATTGTGCTGGAAACCTACGGTGCTGGAAATGCTCCCACCGAAGAATGGTTTATTTCTGTCTTGAAAAAGGCAATAAAAAAAGGAATTTACGTTATAAATGTGACACAATGTTCGGGTGGAAGTGTCAATATGGGACAATATGAAACAAGTACGTATTTAAAAAAGATAGGAGTAATCTCAGGAAAAGACATTACCACAGAGGCAGCTATCACAAAATTGATGTACCTTTTAGGGCAAAATGTTTCTGCTAAAGTGTTCAAAACCATTTTTGAAACTTCTTTGCGAGGAGAATTGTCGTAAAAATAACAAAATTAATTTTTTCAAGTGAGTTTTTTTTTGTTATTTGGCACTCTTAAAATACGTTGTAAGCAATGAGGAGAGGTGTCCGAGTGGTCGAAGGAGCACGCCTGGAAAGTGTGTATACTCCAAAAGGGTATCAAGGGTTCGAATCCCTTTCTCTCCGCCATTTTTTTATAATGTGTAATTAATTAAAAATAAATTTATACCTTTAACCTGATTAACTAATTAAATTAAGAACAAAAGCAATGAAAAGACTATTTTCTATTTTGGCAATCACAGGTCTATTGATGTTTGGAACCGTTCAAGCACAAGACTCTACAACTACACAAACTACAGAACCGGCTGTTGAAGCCGAAGCGGCACCAGCAGCAACAACTGAAACTGAAGAAGTTGTTTCCGTTGATGATTCTGAAGTACCGGCAGAAAAATCATTTACTCAAGAAATGAAGCAACGTTTCATTGAAGGAGGCCCTGAATACATGGGTGCTGTACTTTTGTGTTTAATTTTAGGTCTTGCAATAGCAATCGAAAGAATTATTTATTTAAATCTTTCTACAACAAATTCAAAAAAATTAATTAAAGATGTTGAGGATGCTCTTCAATCAGGTGGTGTTAATGCTGCAAAAGAAGTTTGTAGAAATACTCCTGGTCCTGTTGCATCTATTTTTTATCAAGGTTTAGATCGTTCTTCACATGGTATCGAATCTGCTGAAAAATCTGTCGTAGCTTATGGAGGAGTTCAAATGGGATTATTAGAGAAAAACGTATCTTGGATTTCCCTTTTTATTGCCCTTGCTCCAATGTTAGGATTCTTAGGAACTGTAATCGGTATGATTATTGCTTTTGATAAAATTGAAGCGGCTGGTAACATGGATGCATCACTAGTAGCCGGAGGTATTAAAGTAGCGTTGTTAACAACCGTATTTGGTTTGATTGTTGCAATGATTCTTCAAGTGTTTTACAATTATATTACTGCAAAAATTGACTCAATTGTGAACGATATGGAAGATGCTTCTATTAGTTTAATAGATATTCTTTCTGATCACTTAAAAAAATAATTTATAAATAAATTAAATATGAATATTTATAAACTAACAAAAATTTTTGCTGCAATTATTGGAATAATAAGTGTCGTGCTGTTTTTTGTGACGTTAAGTCAAACACAAACAATGGAAAGTACAGTTACAGATGTTTTTATTCTTTTGTCTTACATTGCTCTGTTTCTAGCAGTTATTGCGGTGTTGTATTTTGTGTTTAAAAATTTATTTACACACAAAGACAAATTAAAACAGACTTTGGTGACTGTTGGATTGTTTTTAGGTGTAGTTATAGTAGCCTTTATCTTTGCGGATAGTACTGAATACAATTTGAAAGACATTTCAGTTGGCTCTGGTTATTCTAAGGCAATTAGTACTGCTTTAAACACATTTTATATTTTAGCAATTGCATCGGTTGGAACATTGGTATATTCAAGTTTCAAAAAATTTAAATCATAAGTTATGGGCAGAAAAAGAAGTGCACCACCAGAGGTGAACGCAGGTTCTATGGCGGATATTGCTTTCTTGCTCTTGATCTTCTTTTTGGTTACAACAACCATTCAAACAGATCAAGGGATTAACCGAAAGTTGCCACCTATAGATGAAACTAATCAAGAGCCGCCTCCTGTAAAAGAGAAAAATATCTTTACTGTATTGATAAATAAAAATGATCAATTATTAGTAGAGGACACCCCAATGGATTTGAAAGACTTGAGACAAGCAGCAATTGATTTTCTAGATAATGGAGGAGATGGTTCATGTGCTTATTGTAAAGGGGAGAAAAATTCAGCTTCTTCAGACAACCCTGATAAAGCAATTATATCCCTACAAAATGATGCTGAAACGTCCTACGAAGCTTACATATCGGTTCAAAATGAATTAGTAGCTGCTTACTATTTTTTGAGAGATAGGGAGTGTATGGCTAGATATGGAAAAACTTTCCGTGAATTAGAGGCGATGTTTGATGATCCGAAAACAAAAGAAGCTCAACGTTTAAGAATTGAGCCACTTATTAAAGATATTCAAACGCTATTTCCTCAAAAGCTGTCTGAAGCAGAACCAAAAAGGTAATTAATTATAAATTTTAGAAATATGTCTAGATTTAAAAAGAAAAAGCAAGACGGAGTCCCAGCAATTTCAACTGCATCATTACCGGATATAGTGTTCATGTTATTGTTTTTCTTCATGGTTTCTACTGTGATGAAGGATACTGATTTAATGATTGAAAATTCGTTGCCAAAGGCAGATCAAGTAACCAAGCTGGAAAAAAAAGATAGAGTTATGTTTATCTTCGCTGGAAAGCCGCATGAAAAATATGTTAGACAGTATGGCGAAGGAGCTCGGATTCAATTGAACGATCGTCTTTCTGATGTTTCTGAGATAAAGAATTTTGTCTTAGCTGAAAGAGCAGCAAGAGATCCTTCACTGGAGAAGGTTTTGACAACTTCACTAAAAGTTGACAAAGAAGTAAAAATGGGGCTTGTTACAGAAATAAAACAAGAACTTAGAAGAGTTGAAGCTTTAAAAATTAATTACACGACCAACCAAGGTAAAGTAACGAATTAATAAGGCAAAATTTAAATGTATAAGCCACGCTTTTGCGTGGCTTTTTTTGTAATTTTATATTCAGATTTGATTTTTATGAAAGTAACTATTTTTATGCTTTTCTTTTCATGCTCACTATTTGCACAAGATACGCTGTATTTTGAAAAAAAAATAGATTCATTATACCGTGAAGACCAATTCTATTTTGGAGTAACCTATAATGTACTGCAAAATAGACCGCGAGGGGTTTCACAAGATGGGTTTTCAACCGGACTTCATTTTGGATTTCTACGGGATATGCCAATAAATAAGAGTAGAACCTTTGCTGTTGCAGCCGGATTTGGCTTGGCATACCAAGCATATAATCAAAATTTGCTTATTTCTAACTTGAATAATAACTTCACTTATTCGGTAATAGACCGTGATATTTCATTTAAAAAAAATCAATTTTCATTCATCAATGTTGATTTACCTATTGAGTTTAGATGGCGTACCTCAACACCGGAAAGCCATAAGTTTTTTAGATTATATACCGGTTTTAAATTGAGTTATATGATTTTCAATGATTCTCGGTTTATATCAAACACTGGCGATTTAAAAATCAACAATAATAAACAATTCAATGAATTTCAATATGGTGTTTATCTGGCAACTGGATATAATACTTGGAATTTTTATGCCTACTATGGTTTCAATACCATCTTTAAATCAGAGGCAAAGTTTGACGGGAGACCTATGGAGTTAAGTACCCTAAATTTAGGTTTACAATTTTACATCTTATAACCAGAAATACCACAAGCAAAATTGGGGAATTGCTCCACAAAAGAATCCTACGAATAATTCAAATAATGTGTGAGCTTTCATGTGTAATCGTGAAGAAGCAACAAATCCGTTGATGGTAATGAAAGTTGCAATTGTGTAAAGTAAAGATACTTCTACTTTAGAACTTAAACCAATAATAAAAAATGTCAATGCAGCTATTCCAAGCATATGTAAGCTTGCTTTTACTTTTAGGAAAAGAAAAATAATGGCTAAAATTGTGCTCCAAAAAGCTCCAAAAAAGAAAAAATATAATTCAGGAATTCTGTCAATTGTAATACTTTTTTGAGTAAGAATCAATAACAAAATACAATTTACTGTCAATGGAATTTTTCGTTGTGAAAGTTGAGCAATCATAATGGAGTCTACTTTTCCCAGAGACAAGAGAAGATAAAACAACGAAATTGGAATCAATACGGTAATGATTACAATCTGAATCATATATAAATAGATTTCTTGCATGACAAAGAAATCCCAAAATAAAATAAAAAAGAAAGCCGCCGCATAAACCGATATAAAAAGCGGATGAAAAAGATAGGAGAATATGGGGAGAATTTTTTTCAAAAAAATTATATTTTTTTCCGCATTCGAGCAACCGGGATATCCAATTGTTCACGGTATTTGGCAACAGTTCTTCGGGCAATGGGATAACCTTTTTCCTTTAAAATTTCAGCCAATTGATCATCCGGAAGTGGTCTCTGTTTATCTTCTTCCTCAATCACATTTTGAAGAATCTTTTTTATTTCTAACGTAGATACATCTTCTCCTTGGTCATTCTTCATGGCTTCTGAAAAAAATTCTTTGATGAGTTTTGTTCCATAAGGAGTTTCCACATATTTACTATTGGCAACCCGAGAAACAGTAGAAATATCTAAACCAATCATATCGGCAATGTCTTTCAAAATCATCGGACGAAGCTTGGTTTCATCACCTTCTAAAAAATATTCTTGCTGATAGTGCATAATGGCATTCATCGTGACAAATAACGTTTCTTGTCGCTGTCTAATGGCATCAATAAACCATTTAGCCGAATCTAATTTTTGTTTAATAAACTGAACCGCATCTTTTTGTGCATTCGATTTGTCACGAGAATCTTTATACGTTCGCAACATATCTTGGTAATCTTTGGAAACATGAAGCTCGGGTGCATTTCTTCCATTTAATAAAAGTTCAAGTTCCCCTTCAACAATTCGAATAGTGAAATCGGGGACAACATGTTCAATCATTTTGTTGTTTCCGGTAAAAGCTCCGCCCGGTTTGGGATTTAACTTTTCAATTTCTTCAATTGCTTTTTTAAGCTGTTCTTGCGAAACACCATATTTATGAAGCAGTTTATCATAGTGTTTTTTTGTAAATTGTTCAAACTGATTTTCTATAATATCAATCGCCAAATCTACAAATTCTGAGGGTGTTTTGTGTTTAAGTTGCAACAACAAACACTCTTGCAGGTCGCGAGCACCCACCCCCGAAGGTTCTAATTCGTGAACAATATGTAAAATGCGTTCAACCGATTCTTCATCAGTATAAATACCTTGTGTAAACGCTAAATCATCTACAATATCGGCGACAGATCGACGGATATAACCCATATCATCGATACTTCCCACCAAAAACTCAGCAATTTCTCTATCTTCTTCCGAAAGAATAAAAGTATTAAGCTGATTTATCAAATCCTGATGAAAAGTAACCGGTGCAGCAAAAGGCGTTTCACGGTCTTCGTCATCATCGCTGTAATTATTGGCTTGGAGTTTATATTCAGGAGTTTCGTCGTCGCTTAGGTATTCATCAATATTAATGTCTTCTGCATCAATTCGATCGTATTCATCCTCTTCGTAATCGTCGAATTCTTCTTTTTCAAATTCATCTGCATATTCATCTTCCTCTTTTCCGCCTTCCAAAGCCGGATTTTCATTCATTTCCTCTTTCAATCGTTGTTCAAAAGCCTGTGTTGGCAATTGAATCAACTTCATCAACTGAATTTGTTGCGGAGATAATTTTTGAGATAATTTGAACTGTAGATTTTGTTTTAACATTTTTATATTCTTTTACTACTTCACTCTGAAATTTTTGCCACAAAGTCACCAAGTATTTTTCTTTAATTTTTTTGAAGGCACAAAGCTCATTGTAACTATAATAATTTAGTAATTCTTTGTGTAAATATATCTTTTAATGCCTTCTTTTATCAAAGGAACATTAAAATTAATTAAAAAGCCTAATTGATTTTGTGTTAATTTTAAATGACTTATCAATTGTGCTTTCCAAATAGGATTTACAATATCAACTGCTTTTATTTCAATGATGATTGACTCTTCAACATATAAATCAAGGCGTAAACCTTCATCAAAATATAATTCATCATAAATAATTGGCAAATCAACTTGTCTTTTGACTTTCAATCCTGCTTTTTCTAATTCATAAGCTAAACAAGATTCATAAATTTTTTCTAATAAACCTGGCCCAAGTTTTTTATGAACTTGATAGGCTGAGTTAACAATAATTTTGGCTATTCTTTCTTCTTCGTCGGTAATCATAATCTTCGTGACTTCTTTTCCTCGTGGCAAATAAAAAAACTTTTGTTTGAAAGTTTAAGGTTTTTAGTTGCTGCACTTACAATAACTTGAAACTTGAAACAAATTTAGAACTCTGCATTTTGTGGTGTTCTCGGAAACGGAATTACATCACGAATATTAGTCATTCCGGTTACAAAAAGCACTAATCGTTCAAAACCTAAACCAAAACCGGAGTGAACTGCTGTTCCAAAACGACGCGTATCCAAATACCACCATAATTCTTCTTCATCAATTCCTAATGCTTTCATTTTTTCAACCAAAACATCATGACGTTCTTCTCTTTGTGATCCTCCAACAATCTCACCAATTCCTGGGAATAAGATGTCCATTGCTCGAACGGTTTCCTTTCCTGGCTCTGTATTGTCATTCAAACGCATATAAAACGCTTTAATTTTTGCCGGATAATCGTATAAAATTACGGGACATTTAAAGTGTTTTTCAACTAAAAAGCGTTCGTGCTCACTTTGTAAATCGGCACCCCATTCTTCAATTAAATACTGGAATTTTTTATTCTTATTTGGTTTTGAATTTCTTAAAATATCAATCGCTTCAGTATAAGTTACACGTTTGAAATTATTTTCTAACACAAAATTTAATTTTTCCAACAAACTCATTTCGCTGCGTTCCGCTTGTGGTTTGTTTTTTTCTTCGTCTAACAAACGTTGCTCCAAAAACTTCAAGTCATCTTCGTGCTTGTCAACAGTATATTTAATCACATATTTGATAAAATCTTCTGCCAAATCCATGTTATCTGCCAACTCATTGAAAGCTACTTCCGGTTCAATCATCCAAAACTCGGCTAAATGACGAGATGTGTTTGAATTTTCGGCTCTAAATGTTGGTCCAAATGTATAAACTTGCCCTAACGCCATTGCATAGGTTTCAGCTTCCAATTGTCCGGAAACGGTTAGATTAGTTTCTTTACCAAAAAAATCTTCTTTATAGTTTACTTTTCCTTCCTCCGTTCTTGGTGTGTTATCGAATGGAAGTGCGGTTACTTTGAACATTTCACCGGCACCTTCAGCATCAGAACCGGTAATAATAGGTGTGTTTACATAGTAAAAACCTCTTTCTTGAAAATACTGATGTACTGCAAATGATAATGTAGAACGCACTCGCATAATCGCCCCAAATGCATTGGTTCGCACACGAAGATGAGCATTTTCTCTTAAAAATTCTAACGAATGTTTTTTAGGTTGCATCGGATATTTTTCAGCATCTGAATCGCCTAGAATTTCAATTTTTGATACTTGAACTTCTACTTTTTGACCTGCTCCTTTGCTTTCAGTCAAAGTTCCGGCTAGCGAAACGGCTGCTCCGGTAGTGATTCTTTTTAAGGTTTCTTCCGGTGTATTTTCAAAATCTACGACACATTGGATATTATTAATGGTAGAACCATCATTTAAAGCAATAAATTGATTGTTTCTAAATGTTCTAACCCAACCTTTAACGGTTACTTCGGTTAAAACAGGTGTGGCAGTTAGTAATTCGTTAACTTTCGTATGCTTCTTCATTTTGTTTTAAGTTTACTATGCAAATATACTAGATTATAATTTTTTTGACTACGATTTGGATTGAGTTTCTTTGTCATCTTCTTCCACCAAAATATCAATAGTGGGTTGAAGAAATTCTTCTTGATTGGCAATTGTTTTTTCTAATGATAACAATAATGCCGGCAACAATAATAAATTGGATAACATAGCAAAAAGTAATGTTGCCGAAACCAATCCACCCAAAGCAACTGTTCCCCCAAAACTGGATATCATAAATACTGAAAAACCAAAGAATAGAACAATGGAAGTATAGAACATACTCACGCCGGTTTCTCGCAAAGCATTAAACACAGATTTACGAATTTTCCAATTATTAGCTTGCAATTCTTGGCGGTATTTGGCTAAGAAATGTATTGTGTCATCAACCGAGATTCCAAAAGCAATACTAAATACTAAAATGGTTGAAGGTTTTATCGGAACACCTAAATAACCCATCAAACCGGCGGTTATAAGTAATGGCAACAAGTTTGGGATTAAAGATATTAGTACCATTTTAAACGAACGAAACAAATAGGCCATAAAAAGTGAAATCAAAAAAATGGCAAACAAAAGTGACATTACCAAGTTGTCTACCAAATAATTAGTCCCCTTTTGAAAAACCAATGCTTTTCCTGTCATTGTTACAGTATATCGATCCGGTGGAAAAACTTTATTGATTTTATCCCACAGTTTTTCTTCTATTTTTTCCATTTTATCAGTGCCGATGTCTTTCATAAAAGTGGTGATTCTGGCATATTGACCTGTGGAATCCACATAGCTTTTCATGAAATTTTCTTTGCTGTTTCGGGTTGCATTTTTAGCATAGCTTAAAATGAATCCTTGTTCCTGAGCGGTTGGTAATTCATAATAATCGGGATTTCCATTGTAGTAGGCTTGCTTCGAATATTTTACCACATTTACAATTGACATGGGTTGCGAAAGTTCCGGAATTTCACTGATTATTTCTTGCACTTCTTCCATTTTTCGCAATGTAGAAAGTTTCATAACACCTTTTTTTCGTTTGGTATCAATCATGATTTCCAACGGCATTACACCGTCGAATTCTTTTTCAAAGAATAAAATATCTTGAAAGAAACCCGTTTTTTTTGGCATGTCTTCAATCAAACTACCGGAAATTTTCATCTGATATATTCCTATGATGCTCACAACAAGAAGGATAATGGAAGTAATGTAAATAGAAATACTTCTGTTTTTTACTGTTCTTTCAACCCAATTTACAAATGTTCTGGTGTAGGTTTTGTCAAGATGCTCCAAATGTTTATCCTTTGGCAAAGGCATAAAGCTGTAAATAATTGGAATAATCAACAAACAAAGAATAAATAATAAAGTGACATTGATAGAAGCAATGATTCCAAACTCTGTCAGTAATTCACTGTCCGTTACGATAAAGGTAGCAAAACCGGCGGCAGTAGTCAAATTCGTCATCAAAGTTGCATTCCCAACTTTTGAAATAACACGTTGTAATGATTTGGCCTGATTCCCGTGCTTTTTAACTTCCTGCTGGTATTTATTAATTAAGAAGATACAATTTGGAATTCCGATGACGATGATTAATGGCGGAATGATAGCCGTTAAAACCGTGATTTCAAATCCTAATAAACCTAACGTTCCAAAAGCCCACATTACACCAATAATTACCACACACATGGAGATGAAGGTTGCCCTAAAACTTCGGAAAAAGAAAAAGAAAATTAATGAAGTAACCAATAGTGCTGCTCCAATAAAAATGCCGATTTCATCCACAATATTTTGCGAATTGAGTGTCCGGATATATGGCATTCCGGATACTTTTAAATCGATATTGGTTTCTTTTTCAAACGCTTCTATTTGCGGAATCAAATTTTTAACTACAAAATCTTTACGAATACTTGTATTTACAATTTTCTTGTCTAAATAAATTGCAGTTCTTATCGTTCCTGCTTTTTTACTGAATAACAAATGTTCATAAAACGGTAGCCGTTCAAAAAGTTCTTCTCGTTTGTCAAGTAAGTATTTAGCGTCTTTTATTTTAGTAGTATCAATTAAATTTACCAATTCAAACGTTTCTAAGGCTTCGTTTTTATTAAGTTTT
Organism: Flavobacterium sp.; assembly: GCF_044339515.1. Taxonomy (GTDB): domain Bacteria; phylum Bacteroidota; class Bacteroidia; order Flavobacteriales; family Flavobacteriaceae; genus Flavobacterium. The sequence continues at coordinate 14,101 of NZ_JBIIVK010000024.1, read as the reverse complement.
TTTAAATCATCTACAGAAATAATCAAATCAACTTCCTTTGATTTTTTTAAGTTAGTCATTAAAGTGTTCCAGGCACCAAATTGTTTTGGGGTAAAAAAAGTTGAATCTTGAATTCCGATGATAATTAGATTTCCTTCCTCACCAAATTTGTCTAGAAATTGATTGTATTGTTCGTTTACTTCATGATGATCTGGTAAAAGATTCGCTTCTGTATAAGTAAAACGCATGTGTTTCCATTGCAGTGCCAAAAACACAGTCAATAGAAAAACGATGGAAAGAATTGTGATTCTGTTTCTAAGGATTATTCGGGCAATCGATTCCCAAAAACCTACGCTAAACCATTTAGCCATACGATAATTTTAACGGATGCAAAGGTAATGAAATCAATACTAAATCGATGGGTTTAAGTATAATTTAATCTTTAAAAATAAAGCGTTTTTATTATAGCCCTAAATCAAGTTGAAAAGTTAATTTAATGGCAATGTTATCTTCAAATCGACTTAACTGATTAGGTCCATAACGATAAAATCCGGCTAGACCCAAGCCACTAAAAATTTGGTTTAATTCGATACCAGACTCAAAATAGCCTTCGCTAATGGTTTTATAATTCAACCCAACATGTTGTTCAGGCTTTTTCATGTTACCCCAAGCCATTCGACTCACCAAAACTAAAGAAGGTTTTACTTTTTTAAATAGTTCCACTCGTTTAAATCCGTGTTTAAAGTGAAGCATCACATATTGACTGGAGAAAAATTCATTGAAACGCATGGTTTCAAAGCTGTTTTTACCGGCCACCGTTAAACGTTGTAAAAGCACCTCCCGATCTAAATTGTTTGGAGAGTTGTTGTATAGATGCGTCAAGGGAACATCACCGTGTGCATATCCAGCTTGAATTAAAACCGTTGATTTTTGACCGTTTATAAATTGCTTTTCATATTCAGCTCGTGCATCAATTTTTCCAAACTGAAAATCATTACCTAAAAAATCCGGTAGTGACTCTGTAAACTGAAAAGTAAATTTGGGATATCGCTTTTCAATTTCAATTTTCCCACTTGGCGTATGCATATAATCGCTGAAAGGATTCCACTGAATCGAAACAGATGCGGTTGTCATGGTATAACGATTGTATAATTTTTCGCCATCAAAAAAAGCATAATTAAACAAAGGTTCTATTTCGGAATGGTTCAATTGCCAAATGCTTTCCGTTTTGGGTAAAAAATTAGTTTCCACATAGCCTTTCCACGTTTGATGATGATAAAATGTACTCACGTTAATTGGGCGAGGATCATAAATTTTAAAAACTCGCTTATCGATGTTGAATTTAGTACTACCAATCTCTTGTACATCATCAGTATAGGAAAGACCGGCCCAAGTGTTTGAAAAATTTCCCACTCGCGTAGAAGCTCCAAGGTGATATTTTAATTCATCATCTTTTAAACCATAAGCAAGATATCCATCCAATTTGTAATTTTTAGAAAATCGCTCGTTGGTTATTCCTCCTACTCCAAATCGGAAACCTTCATAATTGTTATAGCTCATTAAATACCTTAAATCAAAGTCAAAAAAGCCAACCGGAACATAACCGTTAATAATTTTTCTGCCAAAAAAAAGCTTGGCATTTATTCCCTTAAAAAAAGCTAAACTGTCTTTCACAGCAATGGTGTTACGGTCTCTTTTGGTAAAGCGTTCTTTTCTGTTTTTTATCCAAAAAGTGGTGTCTTTTTTGGCAACATCCTCATCAATTTCGATGGCCACGGAATTTCTTGCAATTGTAAAAGGACTATTTATTTCACGATCATAATAAACTGTTTTGGATTGCAAATAGGAATAATCAGATGCGGCTTTTTCACGTTTCGTGCCCAATTCATCATATTCTCCTTCAAATTCAATGGTTCCGCCTAAGATTTTAATAGGGTCATCATTTTTCCCTTTTATAATTTTCAGTTCATAAACAGTAGGGAACCATATTTTTTCATTAGGTAGATATTCAAACTCATGTACCGCAGTTAAATCGATAATTCCTCGAACACGCATGATAGCTTTGGCTACAGCAAAATTTTCCTGATCAATGAAAAGCAATCCCTCCAATCCTTTTTTGTTAATTTGTTTTTTGTTTTTAAAATATACCAGAACGGTTTGTCGGTTAGTAAGTGAAATGGTGTCTATTATTTCAAATTCATAATCTCGAAGACCCGCCTTGGAAATAGGATTTACATATTTTGTTTCCAATAATTCATAGCGTGGTTCATAAACAGAGGAAGATTGAAGGTTAAAACCAATCACTTCATAAATCGGACTTTTAAAACCCGACATCTGCGAGGCTAAAACCGTTTCTTTGAATTTTTCATTGCTAAATTGAAATAACGAGACTTTTTCAGTAACAAATAAATGTTGTTTTCGAATCAGTTTTTGGAATTTAAAATCTGTGGAGTCAATTTTGATTTTACGAAATTTTTTGATGGTATCAATTTTCCCTCTTATAGAATCCGGATGTGCTGTGACCACAATCTTGTTATAGCCTTTGTATTGAAAGGTTGAAAGGGCTTTCTTGGGATTGTTCAATCCAATTGATTGGTAAACTTTATTCAAAAATGATTCAGCGTTCTTTTGATTTTGATTTAATTCATTATCAGAAAGTTTCCTTTTAGACTGAAGAAAAACAGAATAGCTGGCAGTTTTGTCAATTATGAATTCTTTACTACTAAAATTGAAATATGAAACAACCATTTTTTCACCCGCCGTTGAACTGATGAATTCAAATTGTCCGGTAACATCAGCAATGGTTATTCTTCCTGATGAAGATTGAATAGTGGCAAACGGTAGTGGTTTTTTGGTACTTTCGTCTTTAATAATTCCTGTTACTCGAAATTGTGCTTGAACACAAAATGAGCAAAAAAGAAAAAGAAAAGCGAGGTACTTCATGAGTTATAAAAAATGCGAATCACAAATGTACTTGATTAAAACAAAAAATCCACTTTTTCAAGTGGATTTCGATTTATACTTTCATGATTTCAGCTTCTTTAACGGCTAAAATATCATCTATTTTTTTGATATATGCATCAGTTAATTTTTGAATGCTTTCTTCAGCAGATTTACAAATATCCTCTGAAGTACCGTTTTTTTCCTCTTTTTTGATGTCGGTATTCGCATCTTTACGAGCGTTTCTAATTCCAATTTTGGCGTCTTCTGCTTCTGATTTAGCTTGTTTTACTAAATCTCTGCGGCGTTCTTCAGTTAATGGTGGTACAGAAATGATGATATTATCACCATTATTCATCGGATTAAAACCTAAATTGGCAATCATAATGGCTTTTTCAATCGGATGTAACATACTTTTTTCCCAAGGAGTAACCGTAATGGTTCTTGCATCCGGTACATTAATATTGGCCACTTGCGAAAGCGGTGTTTGCGAACCGTAATAATCTACAAAAACGCCACCTAACATTTGAGGTGTTGCTTTTCCGGCTCTAATATTTAAAAATTCTTTTTCCAAATGAGCAATCGAACCATCCATGTGCTCTTTTGCGGTATCAATGATAAAATCTATTTCTTCTGTCATGATAGTATATTTTTAATCGTAATCTATTATTCAAAAACCTAAATTAAATCGTAACGGTTGTTCCAATGGTTTCTCCATTACATACTTTCAATAAATTGCCCGGTTTATTCATATCAAATACAATTATAGGCAATTTATTTTCCTGACTTAGCGTAAATGCAGTGGTATCCATCACATTTAATCCTTTACTCAATACATCTTCAAACGAAATATAATCAAATTTTACGGCATCTTTGTGCTTTTCTGGATCGGCATTATACACACCATCTACGCGAGTTCCTTTCAAAATAACATCGGCTCCTACTTCAACACCTCTTAAAACGGCCGCAGTATCTGTTGTAAAGTAAGGATTCCCTGTTCCTGCTCCAAAAATTACAATTCTTCCTTTTTCTAAATGGCGAACAGCTCTTCTTTTGATATACGGTTCTGCAATCGCTTCAATTTTTAATGCGGTTTGCAAACGAGTTAACATTCCGGCTTCTTCTAAGGCTCCTTGCAATGCCATTCCGTTGATTACAGTAGCAAGCATTCCCATATAATCGCCTTGCACTCTGTCCATTCCGTTGCTTGCTCCGGCTACACCTCTAAAAATATTTCCCCCACCAATCACGATGGCAATTTCTACTCCTTGATCGTGAATTTGTTTAATTTCTTGAGCATATTCTGCTAATCTTTTAGGGTCGATGCCATATTGACGTTCACCCATTAAAGCTTCTCCACTTAGTTTTAGAAGTATTCTTTTATATTTCATCGAATAGATTTTTGTGGTGCAAATATAAAGAATTATTGATTTTATCAATATAAAAAACAGTGTAGTTTATCTATTTTCAATCAATGACTGAAAATCTTGAAAAGAATTTTTTGCCGCTTCATAACCAAGTTGGTAAATGGCTTCCATTTTAACTTTGTTCGTTTCAAATGTGCTGTAATTTGATAATTCTTCCGGTTCAATTACCCAATCACACAGATTAAATTTTTGCATCGTTGTGTTGGCCGTAACAAATCAAATGCTCTGGAAGTAACGGCTTTAATGGAATTCAAATCTTTTGCTTCGATTTTTTGAATCGGACTCACATATACACCAATAATAAAGTCACATCTTCCTTGCAAAATATCGGTGGGAAAATGATTTAGAATCCCACCATCACTATACCAATTTTCCTCAATTACATAAGGAGAAATTATTCCCGGAAATGCACTAGAGGCTAAAATGGCATCAACAATTTTAGTGTCTTTGTCAAAGATTTTAATTTTTCCTTTCACCATATCCGTAGCTGTGATGTGAATGGGAATAGCTAAATCACCTAACGTTTGTTCTTCAAAAATATCACTAAAATATTTTTTAAACGACTCGCTATCAATAATTCCGGCTTTTGAAAAGGTGAAATGCTTCCAATGAAAGAAATAAATGGATTGAAAAAAAGATAAAATTTCTTGAGGTGTTTTGCCAAAACTATACAACGCCGCAACAATAGAACCAGCACTACTTCCGGCGATTTGGTTAGGTTTGATGTGTTGCTCTTCAAGAAATTGCAATACCCCGGCATGGGCTAATCCTTTTGATCCGCCGCCGGAAAGAACTAAACCTATATTTTTTGATTTCATATCCATATAGTTCCAAAATTACAGTTAAATAGTAACTGTTACAAACGTTACAGTGTAAAAGCAAAATAAATTCTATTTTTGCATTGTAAAATTACAATTCATGCAAGAGATTATAAAAAAAAGTTTAGCAAAAAGTTTTACTTATGCTGATTATCGTAAGCAAGTTGCCGATTTATTGAAAGAAGGAAAATCAACCGGAAATGAACAATCGGAAAGCCTAACAAAATATAGCGAACTGAACGAAGTTCGTATGAATCGTTTAGAAAAAACTATTCAAATTTCTGATGAAGTTAAAACTAGTTTAAGTAATCTACAAGCCAATTACACATGGATAGTTATCTCGGAAGGTTGGTGCGGCGATGCAGCTCAACTGTTACCAATCATTCATAAAATGGCTGAACTTTCGAAAAAAATTGATTTACGAATTGTTCTTCGAGACGAAAATGAAAAATTGATGAATCAGTTTTTGACCAATGGTGGAAAAGCCATTCCAAAATTATTGATTTTGGATGCAGAAACCTTGACCGTTTTAATTGATTGGGGACCACGACCCGAAGGAGCTAAAAATTTAATTTTAGACTACAAAGCTCAACATGGCGTTGTGGATGAAACGGCCAAAACTAACTTACAAAAATGGTATTTGCACGATAAAGGTCTAAGTACACAAAATGAAATTATGGCTTTGGTTGAAAAACTAGAAAAGCAATTAGTTTAATTTTCCAACAATTTTTATTTTTTTAGAAGTAGAAATTCCGCCCGGATTACATCCCAATTCTCCCTCTGGAATTTCTATTTTTAGGTTTTGATAATAATCTATCCAAGCAGGGAAAAATTCATTTGTATTGGGTTGCTTGAATGTCATCGGTTGCAATTCAAAAAAAGGTTTTCCGTAAGCTTTTAAAAAAGCATCGTAAATCAATTCAGAACAATAATATTTTCCGTTATCGTATAAGTAATCATCATCATACGGAATTCCGATTTGTTGTTTAGAAAATGAAATCACTTGCGGAATCAGTTTTTTGTATTTCGATTTTACTCTTCCAATATACATAGTCGTTTGCGTGTTCTTTGAAAACTGTTCCAACGTTACTTTTCGGACGGCATTTCCGGCTGCTTCGATGATGAAAACAGTGTCGTTTTCGATGACAACTAATCCTAAATGACTAAAATCATTGCCGTCAAAACCTTCTGTTACGGCATGAATGGCATCACACAATTCGCCACAATTCATTTTTTGAAACAGTAAATCGCCGTTTTTTAATTTTGAGGTCTGTCCAAAAACAAAAAAGGATACAAAAAGAAAAGTAGTGAAAAGTGAATTGCGAATCATGGTTTTATTTTTCTAACTTGTTTGATGATTTTGGGTGAACGACTTCCATGAAAAGCTCGTAATACTTCTATTTTGTTTGCTCGAATGCGATAAGAACCTAATATGATATTTCGGTACATTTTGGTTTTGGTTTCCAAATGACGACATTCTGGATGAAGTAGGTATTGGGTTTCGAGGTTGTCAAGTAATCGATAAATTTCATCAATAAAACTATCAGCTAATTTTTGACCAAAAGTAGCTTCTCCATATTCGTAAATATCAAGTAAATCTACAGTGTCAAACGGAGTGGAAGTAATTACTTTTTTCTTTGTAATCTCCATTCGTTAAATTTTCGTTTAGATTCTTCTAAAGTCATAAATTCACCATCTTCTGCTTCTTTAATAAGCGAGACAAATTCGTCCTGTGACATCGGTTTGCCTGGAGTGGCTAAATTTTTAGATTTATCTTTTGAAGTTTTCATGGCTATGAATTGAATAGTAAAGATATGAAAAAAATAAATGCTTCTTACTTATTCGATAAATTGGATTCAAAATCATCCGGAGAAACGGCATTTTCAACTGAATAATCACCAATTTTTGTGCGTCGTAAAACTGTTAAATGAGCACCTGAATTAAGAGCTTTTCCGAAATCATGAGCTAACGAACGAATATAAGTTCCTTTGCTGCAAACCACTCTAAAGTCAATTTCAGGTATATCAATTCGTGTAATTTCAAATTCGTGAATGGTGGTTTTTCTACTTTTCATTTCCATTTCTGTACCGGCACGAGCGTGTTCGTACATCCGAATTCCGTCTTTTTTGATGGCTGAAAAAACAGGTGGTTTTTGATCAATTTCGCCAATAAATTGCGGTAAAATATTCTGAATTAATGTTTCATCAATATGATTTATCGGAAAAGTTTCATCAACTTCAGTTTCCAAATCATACGATGGAGTAGTGGCTCCCAAAAGAAATGTTCCCGTATATTCTTTAGCTTGACCTTGAATTTCGGTGATGCGTTTGGTGAATTTTCCGGTACAAACGATTAACAAACCTGTAGCCAAAGGATCTAGTGTTCCGGCATGACCAATTTTAAATTTTTTAGAAAGTCCCAAATGACGAATCAAGGCGTACTTGAGTTTATTAACCGCCTGAAACGAGGACCATTTCAAGGGTTTATCTATCAAAAGCACTTGTCCTTCCAGAATTTCTTCAGCTGTCATTAGTTTACAGAAAAATAAATCAATAAAAGCACACCAACTATAATACGATAGTAACCCCACGGTTTAAATCCGTATTTTTTGATGACTTCAATAAACAATTTGATAGCCAAAACAGCCACCACAAAAGCAATAGCGTTTCCGATTAAAAAGAATTTGAAATTATTGCCTTCTGAAAGGAGTTCGTATCCTTTGAGCTGACTTACTTCGTAGGTTTTTAAGAATAAGGAATAAACGGTTACGGCCAACATGGTTGGTACAGCTAAGAAAAATGAAAACTCAGCTGCCACAGCACGCGTTAAACCTTGTTGCATGCCACCAATGATTGAAGCGGCACTTCTACTGGTTCCTGGCATCATAGCTAAACATTGCCAAAAGCCAATGGTTACCGCTTTCTTGAGGGTAATTTCTTCTTCAGTTACAACTGTAGGGTTTTGAAATTTTTTATCAATAAAAAGTAAAACGACTCCTCCTAAAATTAAAACTATTGCAATCGGAATTGGATTTCCTAAAACTGCATCTATTTTGTCATCAAATAATTTTCCTAAAACCAATGCCGGAACCACTGCTGCGGCTAATTTGATATAAAAATTAAATTTAGAGAAGTTGAAAAACTTTCGCCAATACAAAAAGACAACAGCTAAAATGGCTCCAAATTGAATGGAAACTTGAAATAATTTAACAAAATCATCTTCTTGAATCCCAAAAAAGGAACTTGTAAAAATCATGTGAGCTGTTGAAGAAACCGGAAGATATTCGGTTAAACCTTCAATTATGGCGATAAGTATTGCGTGTAATAAATCCATTGGAAGTAGATTTTTAGATTGTTAGATTCTTGGATTATCAGATTATCTAAAAATCTAATAATCTAAAAATCTTTTAACCCTTTTTAGGGTTTTTTAAAATAGCATAAATCACTACCCCAAATCCGGCCAAAACTACTGTTGGAGCTACTTTTATTCTTCTGGCATCAAAAATCGCTTCACTAAAAACTTTTGGGTCATCACTACCGCCGCCACTCATCAAAATAAAACCCAAGGTAATAATGGCAATACCAATTAATAGAATTTTATAATTTACTTTTTCAAAAAGAAATTCCTGTTTTTGTTCGTTTTTATTGCTCATGTTTTTAGTATAAATCGTCTGTTCTGAGGTTCAAGAATTTTTGAGTAGCAAAGAAAGTACTAAACCAGGAAATTAAGATTCCCAATACCAATACGCCTAATAAAACGGCACCAATCATCAATTGGTTTTCTAAAATTCCCAATTTAGGAAAATTACTATCGATGTAAAATAATACACCAATAATCCCCAATATAGCCAATAAAGCACCTACAATTCCTAGTTTAATGCTTCGCATGATAAAAGGTTTGCGAATAAACGATTTGGTCGCACCCACCATTTGCATGGTTTTGATGATAAATCGGTTAGAATAAATGGATAACCGCATAGAACTATTGATTAAAAGCACTGCAATTAATGCCAAAAATCCGGCAATTATCAACATCCAAAACGTAATTTTTTTCACATTATCGTTGACCAAATCTACCAAATGTTTGTCGTAAACGATATCGGAAATCATTTTATTTTGTTTGAAATCCTGTTCAATTTTTTTAATGCTATCCCCTTGAACAAAATCGGCTTTGAGATGAATATCATATGAATTTTGCAACGGATTGAATCCTAAAAACTGCATAAAATCTTCGCCAATAATATCTTTGTGTTTAGAAGCGGCAGTTTCTTTTGATACAAAAGTATCTGTTTTTACAAAAGCTGAAGCTTTCAGTTTTTCGCCAAAAGCTTTCAGTATACTATCGTTGGCTGCATCTTTAAAATAAACCGACATTGGAATTTCTTCCTTGAAATCATCAGATAGTTTTTTAGAATTAATCACAAATAGACTCAACAAACCCAACAAAAAAAGTACTAAAAAAACACTTAATACTACTGAAAAATAGGAGGAAATGAGTCGTCTTCTTTGATACTTTTCGTAAGATGATGCCATAGAAATTAATTTAAGCCGTAAAATTAAAAAAGAAATTGGTTAAACCACAGTTTATAACGTTGAAAGTTTTGAGTTTAGTACAATAAACGTAAATTTGCCCTTTACAATTGAAAAAACTCAGCAACTTAGCACCTCAGAAACTCAGCATCTCAAAAAAATGAAATACTTCCACGAACAAATCGAAGCCAAATGGCAAGAATATTGGGCCAAAAATCAAACATTTGCCGCAGAAAATAACTCCGACAAACCAAAATATTACGTACTGGATATGTTTCCGTATCCCTCCGGTGCCGGTTTGCACGTGGGTCATCCACTGGGTTATATTGCTTCAGATATCGTGGCTCGCTACAAAAGACATAAAGGTTTTAATGTTTTGCATCCGCAAGGCTATGATTCGTTTGGACTTCCGGCGGAGCAATATGCCATTCAAACCGGACAACATCCTGAAAAAACAACTAAAGAAAATATCGCTCGTTACCGTGAGCAATTAGATAAAATCGGTTTTTCATTCGATTGGAGTAGAGAAGTTCGCACCTCCAATCCGGAGTATTACAAATGGACGCAATGGATTTTTATTCAATTGTTTGAATCGTATTATTGTAAACAAGCCGATAAAGCATTTCCAATTTCTGAACTTATAAAAGTATTTGAAGCAGAAGGAAATGCCAACGTTGATTTGGTATGTGATGATAACATAGAACTTTTTTCAGCTGCCGAATGGAATGCGTTTTCATCAGAAAAAAAACAAGAGATTTTATTAAATTATCGTTTAACGTATTTAGCTGAAACCGAAGTAAACTGGTGTCCTGCTTTAGGAACCGTTTTAGCGAACGACGAAATTGTGAACGGTGTTTCTGAACGCGGTGGTCATCCCGTAATTCGTAAAAAAATGACACAATGGAGTATGCGAATTTCTGCCTATGCCGAACGTTTGTTGCAAGGTTTAGACTCGATTGATTGGAGCGAATCTATTAAAGAATCACAAAGAAATTGGATTGGAAAATCAGTCGGAGCGTCTGTAAAGTTTAATGTCCTCCCCCCAACCCCCTCCAAAGGAGGGGGAGGCGAGCCGGGATATATGACCGGTGATCCTTTATTAGCTAAGGATTTATTGCCTCATGCGGTTGAAATGAGAAAAGAACCCACATTCACAGAAGCTCTATTGTGGGAAGAATTAAGAAAAGAGAAGCTTGGCGTTAGATTTAGAAGACAACATTTAATCGGAAAATATATTGCAGATTTTGTTTGTTTAGAAAAAAAATTAATTGTTGAGGTAGATGGTGAATATCACAATACACCTGAACAACAAGCTTTAGATACAGAACGCACATTAGAATTAGAGCAAAAATATTTTTTCAAAGTAATTCGCTTTACAAATGATGAAGTAAAACATCATATCAGTATTGTTTTGAATAAAATCAAAGAAACGCTTGAACTGCGTGAAAGTTACCGTTCCGTCTCCCCCTCCTTTGGAGGGGGCCGGGGGGTGGAAATAGAGGTGTTCACAACCCGCCCCGACACCATCTTTGGCGTGACCTTTATGACCCTCGCCCCTGAACACGACTTAGTTTCGCAAATTACCACTCCCAAACAAAAAGCAGCCGTCGAAGCCTATGTGGAAGCAACATCAAAACGTTCTGAACGCGAGCGAATGGCAGATGTAAAAACCATTTCCGGTGTTTTTACAGGAGCGTATGCTGAACATCCGTTTACGAAAGAACCGATTCCGGTTTGGATTGGCGATTATGTGTTGGCCGGTTATGGAACAGGAGCTGTAATGGCTGTTCCATGTGGCGATGAACGCGATTATGCGTTTGCCAATTTCTTTAAAGGGACTCAAGGAATGCCCGAAATTAAAAATATTTTCAACCAAGATATTTCAGAAGCCGCTTTTGCCGAAAAAGGAGGATTTGAATTAGTAAATTCCGATTTCTTAAACGGATTGGATTATAAAGAAGCCACCAAAAAAGCCATCGAAGCCTTAGAAAAAATCGGTCAAGGAAAAGGTAAAACCAATTACCGTTTGCGTGATGCGGTTTTCTCCCGTCAACGTTATTGGGGCGAACCGTTTCCAGTGTATTATGTGAATGGTTTACCGCAAATGATTGATGCAAAATATTTACCCATCATCTTGCCTGAGGTAGAGAAATATTTACCTACCGAAGACGGACAACCACCGTTAGGAAATGCAACGCATTGGGCGTGGGATAGTGTTCAGTGTGCAGTGGTTAGTAATCAGTTAATTGATGACAAAACCGTTTTCCCATTAGAATTAAACACGATGCCGGGTTGGGCAGGAAGTTCTTGGTATTGGATGCGGTATATGGATGCTCACAACGAAAACGAATTTGCCGGCCAAGAGGCCTTGAACTATTGGGAAAATGTAGATTTATACATTGGTGGAAGCGAACACGCTACCGGACATTTGTTGTACTCTCGTTTTTGGAATAAATTTCTAAAAGACCGCGGATTCATCACACCCGAAGAACCGTTTAAAAAATTGATTAATCAGGGAATGATTTTGGGGATGAGTGCTAAAGTTTTTTTAGCTGATAAATTTGAAATTTCTAATAATGATGAAACGTCCATAGTCATTGAATTGTCAAAAGATATTATTCATTCTTCCAATATGTTTGATTTAATTACTGAAACTGGCAATGAAAAACTTTTTAGTGTTTTTTTAGATAAAGTTCTTTCACTTTCAAAAAACAAAATTGATGTTGATGAGTTGTCAAAATATAATGGTATTAATTTTAAGTTTTCCAGACATATAAATATACCTATTGATTGTGTTAATTCTAATTGGCTTGTTAATATTGAAATATTGAAAAATTGGGAAATGTATGAATCATTTTTTGGGAATGCTGAATTTGTAGATGGAATTGATCTATTTGCAGATTCTGAAGTCGAAAAAATGTCCAAATCCAAATACAACGTCGTTAATCCCGACGACATTTGCAACCAATATGGAGCAGACACCTTACGTTTATACGAAATGTTCCTCGGTCCATTAGAACAAGCAAAACCTTGGAATACCGCCGGAATTACCGGAGTTTCAGGTTTCTTGAAAAAATTATGGCGTTTGTATTTTGACGATAACGGTTTAATCGTAACCAATGAGGAGCCAACGGCAGAAATGTACAAATCTTTACATAAAACCATTAAAAAAGTAACAGAGGATATCGAGAATTTCTCGTTCAATACTTCGGTTTCACAGTTTATGATTTGCTTGAACGAGTTGGCTCAATTGAAATGCAACCACCGAAAAATCTTAGAACCGTTGGCCATTTTAGTTTCGCCGTATGCTCCGCATATTGCTGAAGAATTATGGAGTCAATTGGGTCATGAAGGTTCGGTTTCAACCGTTGCTTTCCCTATTTTTGAAGAGAAATATTTAGTAGAATCTGAAAAAGAATATCCGGTTTCCTTCAATGGAAAAATGCGTTTTACCATCAAATTACCGTTAGATTTAACGGCTGCTCAAATTGAAGAAATTGTAATGGCAGACGAACGTACACAAGCACAATTGCAAGGAAGAACACCCAATAAAGTAATTATTGTTCCGGGGAAAATTATCAATTTGGTTGGATAAAAGCGTACAGATGAAACAACTAGTTTCTTTATTTTTTCTTTTAAATGCAATGTTTTTGAATGCTCAAGATACATTGAAGTATGTTGAAAAAGACCATTTTAAATTATTTGTAGGAGCGGGTGCTTCTTTTGTAAACACCTATGAAATAAATAAATTTCTATCCCAAAACAATATTCAAACCATTGTTCCGGTAGATATTAATGCCACAGCCGGAATAATTTTTTATAATGATAATGTGGATATTGATTTGGGTTATGAACTTTTTGCTTCTGGAAAAAGCAATGAAACAACCAAAACAAGAGTTATTTCAAACGGAGTGAAATTGAGAGCTCATTATGTTTTTCAAGTATTCAAAGATTTTGAAATAGGAACAGGTTTTAATATTAGTTATGCAAAGCGAAAATTGTCCGTTTTTTACACCGATTATGTGTTGGATTTTGATAATTTAAATCCGAATTTAAACGGAAATCAGTTTACGTTGTATTTGGAAAAAGGGTTTATTGGGCCATCGATTTCGTTTAAAATAAAAGAAACCGGAAGAAATTTCCAACAAACAAAAATTACATTTGCTTACGAATTTTCAATCAATAACAAACCTTGGCATAGCGATGCATTAAAGTTACAAAATGTTATTTATGAAAAAAACTTAAATCAGTTTGTTATGAATGTGATTTTCTGTTTGTAAGTTTTTGATTGTCCGCAATTACCCATAATTAAATAAAAAGCCTTATATTTGATAAAAAAAAGCGATGAATTTATTCAGTTTTACGGCAAATTTTGGAAGTGAAGAAGCTTGTAGACTTCATTTTAAAG
>NZ_JBIIVK010000023.1:0-50798 GCF_044339515.1 Flavobacterium sp. | reverse complement strand
ATTGTAATGGAAAGCCTTGTGAAGGATTGGTGTATTTTTTCTTGGCAAAAAAAAGCGACCAAAGGAAGCTCTTTTTTTGACGTAGAAAAAAACAACAAGACAAACAAGCTTGCAATGGAAAGCGGGAAATAGCTTCTGGAAAGAAATTAATCGAAACGAATTGCTTTTACAGGGGATATTTTAGTAATAATATAGGATGGAATCAGCAAAACAAGAAGACTCACCAAAACTGTTCCTATGTTGAGTAAAATTATATAAAACCAATTGAAATAGACCGGAGCTTCGCTCACATAGTAATTCTCGGGGTTTAATTTTACGATTCCGAATTGTTGTTGGATAAGCATTAAAACAATTGCGATAGCATTTCCCCAAAGCAAGCCCCGTAGAATAATATGAAATGCATTGAATAGAAATATTTTTCTAACAGTCCAATTATTTGCTCCCAAAGCTTTGAGTATTCCAATCATTTGTGTGCGTTCCAGAATGAGAACTAAAAGTGCCACAACCATATTGATGGTAGCCACAGCAATCATAATAACTAAAATAACAATGATATTGAAATCGAATAGTTGTAGCCATTCGAAGATGAAATAGTATTTTTCGATGATGGTTTTACTATCAAGCATGTAGGACGTTTGTTCGTAAACTTCCTCTCCTTTTTGTTCAATTTTATTGAAATCATCGATAAAAATTTCGAAAGCACCTACTTCGTCCGGTTGCCATTTATTGATTCGTTGAACGTGTCGGATGTCTCCGATGATATACGTAGCATCGAATTCTTGAAATCCGGAGTTGTAAATCCCTGCTATCTTGAAAACACGCAAATTTGGCATTTCGTTACTGTCTTCTTTCATGAAGAAAGTATTAAACTTATCTCCAACTTTTAGAAAAAGACGGTTAGCCAAATAGTGAGAAATGAGCACTTCGGGGTTTAATTGTTCCTTTACGTTTGGAATATTTCCTTCGACGATGTATTCATTTATGTTATCCCATTTATAATCGCTGCCTACTCCTTTGAAAATGACTCCTTCGAAGGATTTTTCAGTTCTGATGATACCGGCTTTGCTTGCTACAGCTTGAATATGATTGACTCCTTCAACAGATTTAAACTCCGGATAAAAATCTTGTTTAGTAGAAACCGGCACTTTGCTGACCTCGGATTGGTTGTCATCAAAATTAGAAACAATAATATGTCCGTTGAATGCCGAAACTTTTTGGCGTATTTTTTGTTGTAATCCCAATCCGGTTGCTACGGAAATAATCATCATGATGATTCCGATTGCAATGGCGGTTATTGCAATTTTTATAATTGGTTTGGATATACTACTTTTATGGTGTTTTGACGTAGTTAATCTTTTTGCAATGAAATATTCTAAATTCAATGGAATTGGATTTGATGCAAATATAGTTTTTTTGAGTGGCTGAGAAGCTGAGTGGCTGAGATTTTTAATAAACAATTTTTATTATGAAATATTATTTTTTGTGTTTGAGTTTGTTGTGCTTGTTGATTTGTTGTGGTGGAAAGAAGAAAATAGATGAAAGTGCGAAAAACAAAGAAATTTCAACTATTCAAGAAGTTTCAAGATCTGTTGAATTTAAGACCGGTGCGGAAAATTATATCGCCTATTTACCTATTTTAGCTGGAAAGAACATTGGCTTGGTAACAAATCAGACTGGAATTATAAAAATAGAAACTGAAAATATTAAAGTTGAAGATGGCACCAAAGAATATCAACGCATTTTTAGTAATGTACATTTAGTTGATTTTTTAATTGAAAGAAAAGTACAAGTGCAAAAAATTTATGCCCCCGAACACGGTTTTAGAGGAACTGCTGATGCAGGCGAATTAATTAAAGACGGAAAAGATACTAAAACCGGATTACCGATAATTTCACTTTATGGTGATAATAAAAAACCAAAATCGGAACAATTGAAAGGTATTGATATAATGGTGTTTGACCTACAAGACGTTGGTGCACGCTTTTACACTTATATTTCTTCTTTGCATTACGTCATGGAAGCTTGTGCAGAAAATAATATTCCGCTAATTGTTTTAGATAGACCTAATCCAAATGGAAATATTGTTGACGGTCCGATTTTAGAAAAAGAGTTTACAAGTTTTGTGGGCATGCATCCGATTCCGGTTTTGCATGGGATGACCATTGGTGAATATGCCAAAATGATTAATGGTGAAAAATGGTTGAAGAATGGTGTTCGATGTCAATTGACAGTTATTCCATGTTTAAATTACAATCGAAACATGATATATAGTTTACCTCTAAAACCTTCGCCTAATTTACCAAACGACCAGTCTATCAATTTATATGCAAGTTTGTGTTTTTTTGAAGGAACGAATGTAAGCGTCGGTCGCGGAACGGAAAAGCAATTTCAAATTTATGGATCGCCTTTTTTATCAATAACCAATTACAGCTTCACACCAAAACCTAATTTAGGAGCAAAAGACCCGATGCATAATGGAAAATTGTGTTTTGGTGAAGATTTAAGTACTATCGAAAAAGTGAATCGTTTGGAATTAAAATGGCTCATCAAAGCTTATGAATCAACATCCGATAAAAAAGCATTTTTTAATTCGTTTTTTTTGAAATTGGCAGGCACAAAAAAATTACAAGAGCAAATTGAAAAAGGTATTCCTGATCATGAAATCAGAAAAAGTTGGGAGAAAGGATTAGAGGATTTTAAAAAAATGAGGAAAAACTATTTGATTTATTCTTAAATTTCTACAATTATAGAAGGATTGATTTTCAGTAATTCATCCACAAATTCTTTTTTCAATTTTGGTGAAATTAATACTTCATCATATTTGTTGTAAACAATAGCAATTCTATCTAACGATAAAGCAGGAGAACTCAGTGGATTGTTTGTTTTATAGATTCTTTTAATGGAATGAATGTCGATTTTTATCCACCATACTTTTAGTATAGCTCCATCTATGACATATTTAATTTTAGAAAACATCCAAAATATCAACAATAAAATTGCAAACATCGTCAATGAAAGACTGTATTGATTGCTTAAAACACCATCAATAAATGGGTAACCAAATACAATTAAAATTAAAATAATCAACCACCAATCTATTTTTGAACTATACGTTTTCATACTATAAAGGTAACTTTTTTTTCATTTCTTCTACAATGTTATAAGCGGCAGGACAAATGGCTACATTTTTCAATGTCAAATCCGAAATCTGTTGGAACTTTTTTCGGTCAGTATGCGGAAATTCGCGACAAGCTTTTGGGCGAACATCATAAATAAAACATTTGTTGTCACTCTCTAAAAATTTACACGGAACTGATTTCAACACATAATCATTGTCTTCATCAATTCTCAAGTATTGATTGATGAATTGTTGTGGTTTTTGCTTAAAATGCTTTGAAATTCGTTCAATATCAGCAGTTGTAAAAAGCGGTCCGGTTGTTTTGCAGCAATTGGCACACGCTAAACAATCCGTCTTTTTAAATTCTGCATCATGCAAATCTTGCATCACATAATCCAAATTTTTGGGTGTTTTCTTTTTTAGCTTATCAAAATACTTTTTGTTTTCGATATGCTTATCTTTGGCTAGTTTTACCAATGTGTCGATTTGAAAATGTGCCAATGTGTCAATTTTAGATTACTGCAAAGTTAAATAACTTTTAAACGCATAAACCTTTAAACTTTTAAACTTTTATGAAAGACCTCTTTGGAAAAGCCATTCTAGACTATCAAACCGGAAATAATCCAGAAGATTTGATTACCGAAACTTCCATTTCAGAGGCAGATGAAATGAGTGTGGCTTATTTGTTTCGTAGTTTTAAAGATATGCCAAAACTGGAACAAAAAGCTTTATCACTTTCCAAAGGAAAAGTTTTGGATGTTGGTTGCGGTGTCGGAAGTCATTCGCTACACTTACAACAAAAAGGGTTTGATGTCACTTCGATTGATATTTCGCCAAATGCAATCAAAGCTTGTGAATTGAGAGGTTTGAAAAAGGCAAAATTACAAGATGTGATGGAGATGGAAAACGAAAAATTTGATACCGTTTTGCTTTTGATGAATGGTGCCGGAATGTGCGGAAAATTGAAAAATATAACTAAATTTCTTCAGAAACTAAAAAGCTTACTGACTGAAAACGGTCAAATTTTGGTAGATAGTTCCGACATCATTTATATGTTTGATGACGATGAAGATGGAGGAAAATGGATTCCGGGTGATTCAGAATATTATGGTGAAGTAGAATTTAAAGTGTCTTACAAAGGTGAAACCGAAAAACCTTTTGAATGGATGTATATTGATTATAATACGTTGCAAAATGCAGCAATTAGCAACGGCTTGTCCTGCGAATTGATTACAGAGGGAGAACATTTTGATTATTTGGCGAGGTTATCTTAAAACGAAAAATTCCAATAGAATAAACTTATTGGAATTTTTTTATCATTGGAACAGGGTTATTACATGTATTTCATCATCATCGATTGCAATCCCATTCCCCATTCTTGACCAACAATTTGACCTTTATTGTATAGAACTTCTGTTTTTTCAGTTAACTTTTTCCCTATCGGAGACTCGTAAAATTTAAGCAACGCTTTTATTTCATCATGGGTGAATTCTGTCATATACATATCCGCCATTTTACTCATTAATTCAATAATCGACTTATCTAAATCGCGTTGAAATTCTTCTTTTTTTGCTTCAGGAATATTAGTACTTAAATCTTTCGTAATCATTTTGAATGTGTTTGCCTGACCACTGATATCCAAATATTTTAATACATCATTTTTAAAAGCTTCTTGAGAAAATCCTATTGTGGTAATCAAAAAAAGAGCAAAAGTTAAAACTGTTTTTTTCATAATTTCATTGTTTGTGATTTAATAAATAATTTTAAGGTATATTCAAATACTTGTGTGTTTGTAAAGATACACGCCATTTTGGATTTTTCATTACATAATCTACAATTAATGGTGTCATTTCTTCCTTTTTGCTCCATTCCGGTTGTAAAAAAAGAATAGCATTTGAGTTCACTTGAGCCGCTTGTTCTTCGGCAAAAATAAAATCGTGTTTGTTATAAATAATGACTTTTAATTCATTTACCATATCATAAGCACTTTGAACCGGTAACTTATTTTTCTTTGGCGAAAGACAAAACCAATCCCATTTTCCGGTAACTGAATAGCATCCTGATGTTTCAATGTGAATATTTATTCCAACACTTTTCAATTTTTGTGTTAACGGATTCATGTCCCAAGTAAGTGGTTCACCGCCGGTAATTACAACTGTATCCGAATGTTTTTTAGCATTCGAAACAATGATATCTGTTTCCGTGGGCGGATGAAGTTCAGCATTCCAACTTTCTTTCACATCACACCAATGGCAACCCACATCACAACCTCCAATTCGAATGAAATAAGCTGCAGTTCCTGTATGATAGCCTTCGCCTTGAATGGTATAAAATTCTTCCATCAACGGGAGCATTTCTCCTTTTTCAACGGCCAATTGTATTTCTTTTTGAAGCATTTTTCAGTTAAATAAGGGTGCAAAGATAGTTAATTTGAAAATGAAGCCATTTGAAAATTTGAAAATGATACCTTTTGAAATATAAATGCTTTTACTACATTTGAAATATAAATTTGAAATTATGAGTAAAGCCGAAGAATTCAGTTCACATATCAAAAACGGATACACAACCAAAGGCGATTTTATAACACTCGGAGGTGCCATGCTAGAAGGAGTTCCTGTGGGTGGAGATGCACATGTAAACATTGCTTTAAAAACGTTAAACCGTCACGGATTAATTGCCGGAGCAACCGGAACAGGAAAAACAAAAACCATCCAAGTGCTTTCGGAACAACTTTCTCAAAACGGAATTCCGGTGTTGATGATGGATATCAAAGGTGATTTTTCCGGAATTGCAATGCCCGGAATAGAACAATCCTTTATCACTGAACGTCATGCTAAAATCAATTTAGGTTATGAAAACAAAGGTTTTCCGGTGGAATTAATGACGATTTCCAAACAAAATGGTGTTCGGTTACGAGCTACCGTTTCTGAATTTGGACCGGTTTTATTTTCCAGAATTTTAGATTTGAATGATACGCAAGGTGGCGTTGTTGCCGTGATTTTTAAATATTGCGACGATCATCATTTACCGCTTTTGGATTTAAAAGATTTTAAAAAAGTTTTACAATATATTACCGAAGAAGGTAAAGCCGAAATTGAAAAAGAATACGGCCGGATTTCCACTTCTTCAACCGGTTCGATTTTGCGAAAAATCATCGAACTAGAACAACAAGGTGCTGATGTGTTTTTTGGCGAATTATCCTTTGACATCAATGATTTGATGCGAATTGACCAAAATGGAAACGGTTATGTCAACATTATTCGCTTGACCGATATTCAAGATAAACCGAAGTTGTTTTCGACGTTTATGTTGAGTTTGTTAGCCGAAATTTATAGTACCATGCCCGAACAAGGTGATGCAGGACGACCCGAATTGGTCATTTTTATTGATGAAGCTCATTTGATTTTTGACCAAGCCAGTAAAGCCTTGCAAGATCAAATTGAAACCATTGTAAAATTGATTCGTTCTAAAGGAATTGGAATTTATTTTATTACGCAAAATCCACAAGATATTCCGGCGGGTGTGTTGAGTCAGCTAGGTTTAAAAATTCAACATGCGTTGAGAGCTTTCACGGCAAACGACCGAAAAGCGATTAAAATGACGGCTGAAAATTATCCGTTGTCCGATTATTACAAAACCGATGAAGTAATTACGCAACTCGGAATTGGAGAAGCATTTGTAACGGCTTTGAACGAAAAAGGGATTCCGACACCACTAGTCGCCACGATGCTACGTGCACCGATGAGTCGCATGGATGTGTTAACGCAACAAGAAATTGATTCACACATTGCCAGTTCAAAATTGGCAAAAAAATACAATGAAGTGATTGACCGTGAAAGTGCGTACGAATTACTAAATAAAAAAATAGCTTCTGCTGAAGAACAAGCCACAAGACAAGCTGAAGAAGTGGCCAAACAAAAAGAAGCTCAAAAAACAACTGCCACAACCACTCGAAAAGCTCCTGAGAGTCAGACCACAAAAGCAGTAGTAAAAGTGTTAACGAGTGCAACTTTTATTCGAGGTGCTTTGGGAATTTTGAGTAAGATGTTTAAGAAGTAAAATGTGTCAATTTGTGAATGTGTCAATGTGTCAATGTGAGAATTTGAGGATTAACTTATGAAGGGATTTTTAACCATCGGACTACTTATACTTTCCAATATTTTCATGACATTGGCGTGGTATGGGCATTTGAAATTTAAAGAGTTGAAATGGTTTGAAAATGCCTGATTAATAACCATTGTTTTAATCAGTTGGGGTTTGGCTTTGTTTGAATATTTTTTTCAGGTGCCTGCCAATCGGATTGGGTATGAAGGAAATGGCGGACCGTTTTCACTAATGCAACTAAAAGTGATTCAAGAAGTGATTACATTCGTGATTTTCGTCATTTTTTCAATGCTTTTCTTTAAAACCGAAACGTTTAAATGGAATCATTTTGTGGGAATGTGTTGTTTGGTGTTGGCGGTTTATTTTATTTTTAAAAAATAGAGAATAGACGTTATGAAAAAATACTATATCCAAAAATCCCCATTCATTGTACCAACAACTGATGGAAAGATAATTGCTGAACATTTCGGTAAAGCTTCCGATGGTAACAGCAACATTTCCATTGCTCATATGATTGCACCGCCACATTGGAGTGAGCCGTTTCAAACGCCTGAATTTGATGAATATACCTTTATCATCAAAGGCAAAAAACAATTTATTATTGAAGACGAAGTGATTGTTTTAGAAGCCGGTCAATCCATCAAAATTGAGAAAAACACTCGCGTTCAATATTCTAATCCGTTTGAGGAAGTGTGTGAATATATTGCTATTTGCCAACCGGCATTTGATTTTGAGAAGGTAAATCGGGAGGAAGCGTAATTTATTTTGAAAGTAGCGAAATAATCTTTTGTTCTACAACCTCGCTATCCCAAATGGTTTCAATATTTTCCATTTGCATCACTTCTTCCATGATTTTATTTTGGAAATCGCCAATAGCGAGAGCTTCAGAATACGGTTGCAAACTAAAAGTTACGCGACTATACAAAGGCATCCATAAATCAGGATGTTTGTCGGAAAACCATTTTTCTATTTTCTTTTGCAACAAGAATTTTTCATCGGCGGTTTTTGCACTCATTTCCATGAAATTGCGATAGGAAAGTTCGGCAATTGCATCAGCATTGGGCTTCCTGGATTTTTCATAGGCTTTGAAAATGACTTCCCAATCATCGCCGTATTTTGCAATCATTTCATTTAAAACGGTAATGTCTTCAAATCCGGCATTCATTCCGTGACCATAAAAAGGAACAATGGCATGAGCCGAATCGCCAATTAAAGCCACATTATCGGAATGTGTCCAAGGAAAACACTTCATCATCACCAAATAACTTGTTGGATTCTTGAAGAAATCACGCACTAAATCGGGAATTACTTCTTTAGTATCCGGAAAAAATTCGGCAAAGAAATCCACTAACGTTTTTTCATCTTTCAAGCTTTCAAAAGAATTTTCTCCTTCAAACGGCATGAACAGCGTACACGTAAACGAACCATCTAAATTAGCCAAAGCCATCAACATGAAATTGCCACGGGGCCAAATGTGTAGCGAATTTTTATCAATTTTGTGTGAACCATCCGTATTGGCCGGAATGTGTAATTCTTTATAACCAATATTCAAAAATTCCTGCGAATAATTGAACATACTTTGACGTTGCATCCGATGGCGAATTCTGGAAAAAGCACCATCCGCACCAAAAACTTTATCGTATTTTAAATCGGTCCACTCGCCTCTTTCGGTTTCTCCGATGTGTAAGGTTGCATCAGCTAAAGAAACATCCCAAATGCGGTGTTCAAAAAAGAATTCAACTCCGGCTTCTTCAGCCAAGTCAATCATTTTTCGATTCAAAACCCCTCGGGAAAGCGAATAAATGGCTTCCCCTTCTTTTCCGTAATTTTGGTAATTGAGTTTAGAATCTTTTAAATGAATGGCACGCTTATCAACCGGAATTCCGATTTTTTTGATTTCTTCGGTCAAGCCGATATCTTCCAACGCTTTCCAACCTCTGTTCGACATCACCAAATTGATAGAACGACCCGAAAATTCAACCGTGCGAATATCCGGACTTCGGTCTAAAACATGAACTGTATGCCCTAATTTTTTCAGGTAAATTGCCAATAAAGTTCCTACTAAACCGGAACCCACAACAGCAATTTTTTGTGGCGTTTGCATGATAAAAATCAAAAATTGGAATACAAAAGTACGGAATACCAAAAGATAAAACGCCCTATAGAAGGGAATTTTTTCATTATGCGAATAATTTTGTTTAACTTTTTTATTTATTTGTTAAACATTTGTACTTTTGAAAAAAATTGCTTGTGAAAAAGTTTACCAAAGAAGCCATTCAAGAGCTTCCCAAAATTCCACGATTGAATTTAATTAACAGCTGTACCGGCTACAAATCAGCTAATTTAATCGCTACAAAAACAGCTGATGGAGTTTCCAATGTTGCGATTTTCAGCAGTATTACACATCTTGGAAGCGACCCTGCCTTGCTAGGATTTATTTTAAGACCAACTACCGTTCCTCGAAACACGTATAAAAACATCAAAGACCTCGGTTATTTTACAGTGAATCACATTACAGAAACTATGATTGCTGATGCTCATCATTCCTCAGCTAGTTATGATGAACTTATATCCGAATTTGATAAAACCAATTTGAAAGAAACGTATCATGAAGGCATTTCCATTCCGTTTGTAAAAGGAAGCCCGGTTCAAATTTTATGCAAATACCTCAACGAATATGCAATTAAAGAAAACGGTACGATTCACATTATCGCTTCCATCGAAGAATTATTTGTTGAGGAAAAATTGATTCAAAGAGACCATTGGCTTCGATTGGATGAAGAAAACGTAGTAGCTATTAATGGATTAGATGGCTATTGCGTCCCAAAATTAGTGGATCGATTTGATTATGCCCGACCAAATGTTCCAACTAAATCCATTTTATAAAATGGCTAATAAAAAAGTACATCTTCCTCAAAAGAATTGCAAAACATGTGGACTTCCTTTTTCCTGGCGTAAAAAATGGGAAAAGAATTGGGAAGAGGTTTTGTATTGTAGTGAGCGATGCAGGAGGAATAAAGTTGGGAGTAAGGAGTAAGGAGTTTTCAGTCTCAGTCGCAGTCTGAGTTTTCAGTGTCCAATTAACCTTTTACCAATTACCTATAACCCATTACCATAAAAAATGAATAATCTAGTTTGGTTTCGTAATGATTTACGCGTAAATGATAACCATTCACTTTTTCAGGCTTGCCAAAAGAAAGGAAAAGTGATCGGGGTTTATTTTCTGGATCCTAGACAATTTGAAATGACGCGTTACGGATTCAAAAAAACAGAAAAATTCAGAGCTAAATTTCTGTTGGAAACGCTTCGGTATTTGAAAAATAATTTAGCGGCAAAAAATATTTCTTTGCTCATTTTTCATGATTTGCCTGAAAAGGTTCTTCCTAATTTGGTAAGTGACTACCACATTTCAACTGTTTTTCTTCAAAAAGAATGGACGCAGGAAGAGGTCACTGTCAATAACAATGTCAAAAACAATATCAATCGCAATTTCAAAAATCAAATTTCAGGGGTTGAATTTGTAGAAACCTACGACCAATTTTTATTTCATCCTGAGGATATTCCGTATGCTGATTTTCATAAAATACCGGAAGTTTTTACTGAATTTAGAAAGAAGTGTGAAAAAGAATCTAAGATTCGACCTTTAGTTGAAATTTCGATTCAACCCGAAGTAAATTTGGTGGAAACATCCAATATAATTCCGAGTTTGGAAGATTTGGGTTTGGAATCGTTCAAGGTACATAAACATTCTGCTTTTCCTTTTCGGGGAGGAGAAACTTCAGCTTTGAAACGCTTGAATCACTATTTTTTTGATACTGAAAATTTATCCCAATACAAACAAACCCGCAACGGATTGATTGGAACTGATTACAGTTCAAAATTTTCGGCTTGGTTGGCTAATGGAAGTATCTCTGCTAGAACCATTTATTGGGAAGTGCAAAATTACGAACGAGAAATTTGTAAAAATGAAGACACGTATTGGTTGATTTTTGAATTGATTTGGCGGGATTATTTCAAATACATTTCACTGAAACACGGCAATAAAATCTTTCAATTGGATGGCATTTTAGGAAAAAAATACGATTGGAAATTCAACGAAAAAGCCCTTCGTCAATGGATAAACGGCAATACACGTGAGCCTTTTGTAAACGCCAACATGATTGAATTGCAACAAACCGGCTTCATGAGCAATCGCGGTCGGCAAAATGTAGCGAGTTATTGGGCAAAGGAATGGGAACAAGATTGGCGTGTGGCGGCAGCTTATTTTGAAAGCATGTTGATTGATTATGATGTCCATTCCAATTACGGCAATTGGATGTATAATGCCGGTGTGGGAAATGACCCGAGAGATCGAAAATTTAATATCAAACGCCAAGCGGAAATGTATGATGAGAAAGGAGAATATCAAAAACTTTGGCTAAAATGAAAACACTTCGACTCATTCTCGGTGATCAATTGAATCACAACCATTCTTGGTTTCAACAAACCGATGAAAATGTCATTTATCTGATGGCAGAAATGCGTCAGGAAACCGACTATGTGAAACATCACATTCAAAAAGTAGTGGCATTCTTTTTAAGTATGCGGAATTTTGCTTTGTATTTGAAAAAAAACAATCATCAAGTGGTTTATTATGAGATAGATGATGTAAATAATCCGCAAAGTTTGGAGAAATTGATTCAGCAGCATATTGAAAATCATTCCATTGAAAAATTTGAATACCAATTACCGGATGAATATCGGTTGGATAAACAATTAAAGCAAATTTGCCAAAATCTTTCTGTACCAACAGAAGTTTTTGACACGGAACATTTTTATACAACCCGAACCGAATTAGCCGAATTCTTTCAGGGAAAGAAATTGTTGTTGATGGAAAATTTCTATCGAATGATGCGAAAAAAGCACGACATTTTGATGGTTGGGAATAATCCGGTTGGGAATCAATGGAATTTTGATCACGACAATCGGAAAAAATATAAAGGTGAAGTTCCGATTCCAAATGCCAAAGTATTTCCTAAAAATGTAACTGATATCATTCGTCAGTTAGATAAAATTGAGGTCCAAACCTTTGGTTCGATTGATGTGGAAAAATTCAATTGGCCAACTTCGCGTGAGGAATGTTTGGAGCAATTGGAGTATTTCTGTCATCATTTATTAAAACATTTTGGCGATTATGAAGATGCGATGCACACAGATGAAAAATTTCTCTTTCATTCCCGTTTGTCGTTTGCGATGAATTCGAAAATGCTTTCGCCGAAGGAAGTGATTGAGCAAGTTGTACATTATTATCATCATAACAAAACTGAAATCACTCTTTCCCAAGTAGAAGGTTTTGTGCGTCAAATTTTAGGTTGGCGAGAATATGTTCGTGGCATTTATTGGAAAGAAATGCCCAATTATGCGAATATGAATTCGTTAGAAAATCACAATACATTACCCGATTTTTATTGGACCGGAAAAACCAAAATGAATTGCATGCAAAAAGCAATTTCGCAAAGTTTGGAAGAAGCGTATGCTCATCACATTCAGCGGTTGATGATTATTGGCAACTTTTCATTGCTTACACAAATGCATCCCGATGAAGTCGATGCCTGGTATTTAGGTGTATATATCGATGCGATTGAATGGGTGGAAATGCCCAATACACGCGGCATGAGTCAATATGCCGATGGTGGAATTTTGGCCACCAAACCTTATGTTTCCTCTGGAAGTTACATCAACAAAATGAGTAATTATTGCGGAAGTTGTCATTATAATGTAAAAGACAAATTAGGCGAAAAAGCGTGCCCGTTCAACAGCTTGTATTGGAATTTTTTAGATGATAAAAAAGAGCATTTCAAAAACAATCAACGTATGGCGATGATGTTGAATTTGTTGAATAAGATTCCGGCGGAGGAATTGTATCAGATTAAATTGAAGGCGAAGGAGATTATGGAGGATTTGGATATAATCTAATCCTTTATTCTAGTTTTCAAATCCTTTTGTGAATGCAAAATTCTTGTGATTTCAATTTCATTTTGAGCTAATTCTCGATAAAAATTAAATGTTCACCTAATTTAAAACCAAGAATTCTTTTACTTTTCTAACTTTTTTTTCAATTCTCGAATTTCTGCAATCAATTTAGGTATATCTTGTTTTGCATTTGCAATAAAATCATAATCTGCAAATGTAGCTCCTAACAATTCAATGTCTTCACCACGATTTTCTCCAGTTCCAGTCATAATAAAATGTGAGCCAGATGTTTGGTCCCTACCTTCAATGTAGGCTTTCCAAGGTCCATTTTGGGATTGGTTGACTCGCATTTCAATTTCAATTAATTCTTTTTCAGTTAACATTTTCTATTTTTATTTAAATAGGTTTTTAAAATAATCACGTAATGTCCCAAATTTAATTTGTCCCGTAATTATCATTTTAAAAATAATTTACCTCTCTCTCGGCTTAAACACCAACTTTCTTACACTCGCCTCAATCTCCTTTTTATTCATTTTCATCTTTCTAAATTTCCCTTCGTTATACATCACCGCTTGATCGTCATAATGTTCACTCAACGGATTTCCCGATTGTCCGGTTGGAAGAATGCTCACACTGTTTTCAATATCTGAAAAATCGATGATTCTGCGGGTGGAAGGACCGGCTTTCACTTGATGATTTCCGGCTTCGGTAAACGTAAACATTAAATTATTGATGACTTCGTTCGACCCATTAATTTCAAACGGCCCGACATTGAAATAACTTCGAAAAGCAGCGACTTCACCAAGTGGATGTTTGTGTTCCAAAGTATGCACTTTATTCCACGTCCATCCTGAAACTTGATTGCCCAATTTTTTTTTTAAATGTGAAATGGTTTGTTGGAAAGAACGAGTTAAAATTTCACTTCGGGTTTCTTTTTTATCTGACGTTGTCTTATTATCCCACCAGGGCGAAGTTTCATTAGCGATTTGAAACACAATCATTTGTTTCATAATGTGCGTATTCAA
Organism: Flavobacterium sp.; assembly: GCF_044339515.1. Classification (GTDB taxonomy): domain Bacteria; phylum Bacteroidota; class Bacteroidia; order Flavobacteriales; family Flavobacteriaceae; genus Flavobacterium. Next base: position 36,599 of record NZ_JBIIVK010000023.1, on the reverse strand, counting down.
TAAAATCGTAAAACGGTCTTTTCCTAATTCGTCTTCAAAGGTATTTTGGAGATAATGATATAGAAATTGGTTGTAAATGGTGGGAGCAATTTCATTCAAACCGTTGCTTCCACTCCATTTTTGAAGTTCAGTAATAGCCGCTTTTTCGGTATCGGAAAGACTTTCTTGAGCAATGCCCTTTAAAATACTTTGCACAATTGAGGGCGAAACCGACGATTGATCATCGTTAATCATCTTCATAAAATCTTCTTTCGTCCAATCGTTTTTGGGTTCGAGTAGTTGAACAATTCGTTTCGCACGATCTTCCGGCAAATAATAACCGGGGTACAAATAATCACCCATCGGTTCTACTTGATTATTGGAGGAATACACATAGTTCCAATCCGGATTAATGGCATACGGATTTTCAGAAAAATCATAGTACTCTTTTTGCTCGTCTTTCCCATTTGATCCATCAAGAATAAAATTAGCATTCACATTATCCGGCATTTTATACAATTTTCCGGAAGTTATCCAAGCGATGTTCCCTTTGGCATCGCCATACATGATATTCAATCCCGGAGCGGCAATCAATTCGATACTTTGATGAAAATGAGCCAAATCTTTGGCATGAGAAAGAGCATATACCGCATCTAAAATTTGGTTTTTATGCTGCAAATACGTCCACCACATCGAAATAGGTTTGTCTTCTTTCAATCCGTCGACCAAACCATTCATTAAAGGTCCGTGATGCGATTTTTTAACTTTCAAAACCACCTCAGAACTGTCTTTCACTTTGATGGTTTTTTCAGCAATCTGATAATTTTTATACCCTTCCGGAGTTTGGTATTGGTTTTCATTTTCAGGATTGTTGGTTTCCAAAAACAAGTCCATGTCATCGTTTTCAAACATCGTTAAACCATACGCATAGTCACGATTATGACCCAAAAGCGGGAATGGTGTTCCAGCTAAATAGTAACCATACATTTCATAATCGGGTGTTACGATATGAGCTTCATACCAAGTGGCCGGTTGTGAAAAACCTATGTGAGGATCATTGGCAAACAACACTTTACCGCTTTTTGTTTTTAGAGGACCAACGACCCAACTGTTACTGCCAATAAAGGGGGAAATTGGCGAATTTTCTAATAAAGATGCAACTGATTTTGAAATTTCGGAATAGGCTTCTGATTTTCCTTTGAAGCTTTTGAGTTGCGTATGAGCTAAAGAACCATCGATACCGAAATCTTTGAGGTAATCCATTCCTAATTCATCCCGAATATCGGTCAATAATGGATCTGTTTTTTGAGCCATTGCAAAACTGAAAGCCATGTAACCAAAAATATTATAGACATCTTTGATGGTAAATTTTTCTTTTTGAACACCAACCAATTGAAACTCGATGGGCGTTGGCCCTTCTTCTAAAAATTGATTAATTCCGTTGAGATATGCCAACGTTAATTGATAACTCTCACTGTTTTTGTCTAGTTGAGCAATCGCTTTTTCGGAATCTTCATTTAGCCCTAAACCGGAGAAAAATTTATCGTTTTTGAGCATCACCGAACCGAAAATTTCTGATAATCTTCCTGGAGCAATACGTCGCATGAGTTCCATTTGCCACAAACGGTCTTGAGCATGCACATAACCTAAAGTGGTCATTGCATCTTTTTGAGATTGAGCATAAATGTGTGGAATTCCGTATTCGTCAAAATAAACGGTGGTTTCTTTTTGGATGGAATTTAAGGCAATTTCACCCTCATACTTTGGTTTTAAAAAATAGCCATAACCCACTACTGCAAGGGCTAAAATGACAAAAAGCAGAAGAATAACACCAACAATTTTTTTGAGTTTTTTCATGAAAATGGAATTTGACTTAAAGATATAAAAAACCATTAAGAAATTAAGACTTATTAAGTTTTGAAACTTAAATTCTTAACTGCTTAATGGTTAAAATTAGAAGATATTATTTTCTTGGAAAGTTTATTTTCTCTCCTACATTCATTTTATTGTTTTTGGCCAAAACGCCGCACATGTGAAATAACATACGAGCTCCCACATTTCCGTCCCAATCGTCATTTTCACCGGGAGCGACTTCCACTAAATCAAATCCGATGATTTCTTTGTCTGTTTCTGCTAAACGACTTAACAAATAGGCGGCTTGTTCAAATGAAAATCCGCCCGGAACCGGAGTTCCTGTGTTGGGACAATACCAAGGATACATCCCGTCAATATCAAAACTGATGCAGACTTTTTGCGGTAATGCCGCGATAATGGCATCGCATTGTTGTTGCCATGTTTTCCCTTCAAACGTTTCTTTTTTCAAATCGGAATCGGTGTGAATAACCACTCTACCGTTTTCTTTTTTCGCTACCTCAACTTCTTGTTCGCAAAAATCACGAATGCCTACTTGCACAATTTTTGAAATATGCGGAATTTGCAAGGCGTTATACATAATGGAAGCATGCGAATACGTGAAACCTTCATAGGCAATTCGCAAATCCATATGAGCATCTAAATGAAGAATTCCGAAGTTATCGTATTTTTCAGCTAAGGCTTGGTAATAGCCTAGTGGTGTACTGTGATCGCCTCCTAATAAAACCACTTTTTTACCATGATTTAACCAATGTAATGTTTTTTCACGAACAGCTTCTACCATATCGGAACAAACGTAATTAATTTTATCAAGGTCCTTTTGTAGGCCCGGATGATGGTCTAAAACAGTACCACTTTCAAGAGCTTCAATGATAGGTGCGGCTTTCTTTTTATATTTTTTAGAATTCTTTTTTACGTTTTTAGGAGATTCATCTAAAAAGATACCTAATTTCCACAATTCGGGAAATTCTTGGTGGTTTAAATCTACTTGAAAAGAAGCGTCCAAAATGGCTTCAGGCCCTTTTGAAGCCCCTGAACCGTAGCTGACGGTTACTTCCCACGGTACGGGAATAACAATAATTTCGCTGTCTTCAATAGAAAACGGTAAGCCAAAAATGGTTGCATCGGCTAAGCCGAGTTGGCTAGGGTCGAAGGTTTTGAGGATTTCTTGTTTTGTCATTTTTTGAGGTGCTGAGTTACTGAGTAACTGAGATGCTAAGTTTACTTACTAATTCCTGCTTTTAATATTTGTCCAAATTCATACATGTCTTCAAAAGAGCAGTAGAATGGTGCGGGAGCTAGGCGGATTACGTTGGGTTCTCGCCAATCAGTGATGACACCGTTTTTCATTAAATAGTCAAATAAACTTCTACCTTGTCCGTGAAGATAGACGGATAATTGACAAGCTCGTTCATCTTGATTTTGAGGTGTGATGATTTCAAATTCGCTTCCGTCGATTTCTTTACCAATTTCGTGGAGGATGAATTCTAAATAAGCCGTAAGCAAATTTCTTTTTTGAATTAGTTTTTTCATTCCCACTTCGGCAAACATTTCAACGGATGCTAAGTAAGGAGCTAAAGATAAGATTGGTAAATTACTGATTTGCCAACCATCGGCTCCGTGAACGGGATCAAAATCGGGTTCCATTTTGAAACGACGCTCTTTGTTATGTCCCCACCAACCGGCAAAACGAGGTAATTCCTTATCATTATGATGTTTTTCATGAACAAAACAACCTGATGCATTTCCGGGACCGGAATTCATGTATTTGTAACTACACCAACAGGCAAAATCTACGTTCCAATCGTGGAGTTCGAGTGCTATATTTCCGGCAGCATGAGCTAAATCCCAACCCACGTATGCTCCGGTTTTATGACCGGCTTCGGTGATGGCTTTGATGTCAAAAACTTGTCCGGTATAATAGTTTACACCACCAATTAAAACTAAAGCCAACTCCTCGCCTACTTCTTCGATTTTGGCAATGATATCTTCATGACGAATGTTGTGTTCTCCTTCTCTACGTTTGATTTCAACGATAGCATCGCTTGGATTGAATCCGTGAAATTTTACCTGACTTTGAAACATGTATTGGTCAGAAGGAAACGCTTTTTCTTCGCAAATGATTTTATATTTTTTGGGTGTAGGTCGATAAAAAGAAACCATCATCAAGTGAAGGTTTACAGTTAAGGTATTCATCACTGTGATTTCGGAGGGTTTTGCTCCCATAATTCCACCTAAGGGAACAGCAAAACGTTCGTGATAATCCCACCAAGGTTTGTCAGCATAAAAATGACCTTCTACCGCTAATTTTGCCCAATCATTCATTACTTCATCTACATAAGCTTGAGTGCGTTTGGGTTGTAATCCGAGTGAATTTCCGGTGAAATAAATAACGTTTTTTCCATTTATGCTTGGAAAAAGAAATTCGTCACGGTACTTAAAAAGTTCGTCTTGTGCGTCTAATTGTTGAGCAAATTCGCGTGTATTTTGAAAATTCATGCCTTTGTTTGTTTGTGTGGTAAAGATAGTATTTTTTTGGATTGTTGGGATAGCTGCCAATTCGTTTGATCGTTTGAAATGGAAACTTTGAGTTGCACAGATTGCGTGAGGGATAGAGCCATTGTTTGAGCTCTTTTTGTTTCAGCCCAGCGGGATGGAACAAAAAAGCGAGTGGCGAAAGCCCGACCCTTGTGGTCACGCCAAAAAAAATCCCAACCGTAATGATTGGGATTTATTTTTTATAGAATTAGCATGGCATCGCCATACGAATAGAATCTGTATTTTTCTTTGATTGCTTCTTCATAAGCTTTTTTCATTAAATCATGACCGCAGAATGCTGAAATCATCATTAAAAGGGTCGATTTTGGCGTGTGAAAATTGGTTACCATACAATTGGCAATGCTGAAATCGTAAGGCGGATAGATGAATTTATTGGTCCATCCTTCAAACGGATTCAACGTTCTGGCGGATGAAACGGAAGATTCGATGGCTCGCATAGAGGTTGTTCCGATACAGCAAACGCGTTTTTTATTGACAATAGCGTTATTTACGATATCGCATGCTTTTTGTGTGATAATCAACTCTTCGGAATCCATTTTGTGTTTGGATAAATCTTCTACTTCCACGGGGTTGAAGGTACCAAGACCTACATGCAAGGTTACTTCTGCAAAGTCAACTCCTTTAATTTCAAGGCGTTTCATTAGGTGCTTTGAAAAGTGTAAACCAGCTGTTGGTGCCGCTACGGCTCCTTCTACTTTGGCATAAATGGTTTGGTAACGCTCCTCATCTTCCGGAGTTACTTCTCTATTAATGTATTTTGGGATTGGTGTTTCCCCCAACTCTGTTAATTTATTTCTGAATTCGTCATATGAACCATCATATAAAAAGCGTAGAGTTCTACCACGTGAAGTTGTATTATCAATTACCTCAGCCACTAATGAATCATCATCTCCAAAATACAATTTGTTTCCGATACGGATTTTTCTGGCAGGGTCGACTAAAACATCCCAAAGACGTTGTTCTGCATTGAGTTCACGCAATAAAAACACTTCGATTCTGGCTCCGGTTTTTTCTTTATTCCCATACAAACGGGCAGGAAAAACTTTAGTATTGTTCATAATCATCACATCGCCATCATCAAAATAGTTGATAATGTCTTTGAATAATTTATGTTCTATCGTTTTTTTTGCTCTGTCAATAACCATTAAACGCGATTCGTCACGGTTTTCTGCAGGGTATTCAGCCAATAATTCGGTTGGAAGATTGAATTGAAAATGAGATAATTTCATATAAAGTAATTAGTGATTAGTAATTAGTGAATAGTTTTCACTACTTCTAATTTTCAGGTTGCAAATATACGATTGTGAGATAGGCGTTGTCAAGTGTTTTGGGATTTATTTTTTTTGAAGGGTGCTAAGGTGCTCAGGCACTAAGGTCCTGAGTTAAATCTAACATACAAAATGGTTTTATTCTGAAATATCAAATCCGAATTTTTCAAGATCTTCCCAGAAAGAGGGATATGATTTGGAGACTACTTCTGCTTCTTGAATAATGATAGGAATTTTTATGGCAAGTGGTGCAAAAGCCATGGCCATACGGTGATCTTGGTAGGTGCTAATGGAAACCTCACCCCCAACCCCTCTCCAAAGGAGAGGGGAGCGAGTGTCGAGAGTTAATGAATCCTTTGTGACTGATATATTGGCTCCAAATTTCGAAAGTTCATTTTTCAAGGCTTCTAATCTATCCGTCTCTTTGATTTTCAAGGTATGTAAGCCGGTTAAGTGGCAACTTATTCCTAGACCGAAACATGTTATGGCGATGGTTTGGGCGATGTCGGGCGAAGATTGAAGATTGAATAGTAACGATTTTTGATTTTTGATATTGCAATTGATTTTTGATATTGTCATGGAATTATCATCATTGAAAACTGTTTCTACGCAAAAAATTTTGTAGATTTCAATAAGAGCGGCATCACCTTGCAAACTGTTTTTTTTATAGCTTGAAAGAGTAACTTGAGTTCCTATTTGAGATAATGCGATGATGGAGTACCAGTAGGAAGCGGAACTCCAATCCGACTCGATCGTTAGGAGTAGGGAGTGGGGAGTGGGGAGTGGGTTAACTTTGATTATATTTTCGATAAATGAGGTTTCTACTCCAATTTCATTCAGCAAAGCCAATGTCATTTTGATATATGGAATTGATGTAATTTCTCCTTCTAAAGTTAATTCTAATCCGTTTTCGAGTTTGGGAGCAATTAATAATAAAGCTGAAATATATTGGCTACTCACATTTGCCGAAAGAGCAACTTTGTTTTGGGTAATTTTTTTGCCTTTGATACGAATGGGTGGAAAACCTTCATTTTCTTCGTAACTGATTTCGGCACCTAGTTGTTGAAGAGCTTTAACCAGAATTTTGATGGGTCTTTCTTTCATTCTAGTTGAACCGGTTAAAACGACTTCTTTTCCTTCTTGAATGGCGAAATAAGCGGTGAGGAAACGCATGGCGGTGCCGGCGTGGTGGATGTCGAAAAGATGGAAGATGGAAGATGGAAGATGGAAGTCTTTTAAAACTTTTAGCATCACTTCGCTATCATCGGAATTAGAGGAATTTTCTAGAACTAAATTGGGATATAATGCTTGTAACAACAACAATCGGTTGGTTTCGGATTTGGAACCGGTGATGGAAAGTTGGAAGTTGGGAGTTGGGAGTTGGGAGTTATATTTTAAGTTTACATTCATTATTTAGTGACAACTTTTAGTCCAATGATGGAAATGATTAGGGTGCTGATAAAAAATACTCGCCAAAAAGTGGCAGGTTCTTTGAATACAAAGATACCAAAAAGTACGCTACCTACTGCTCCAATTCCGGTCCAAACGGCATACGCGGTTCCGATGGGTAATTCTTTGGTTACTTTGACCAATAAAAGCATGCTTATGGATAAGCAAAATAAAAATCCGACATACCATGACCACATGGTTATTCCGGTAGTTTCTTTGGCTTTGCCGAGACAAGTTGCAAAGGCTACTTCAAATAATCCGGCGATGATAAGGAGAATCCAGTTCACTTCTTTTTTCTGTTTCTTATTTTTTCAAAGATAAACAATTCGGCTAAAGCCATGGAAACTGCCCAAAAAAGAATAAAAAACCAAGGATTATGATTTTCATCTTCCAAAAAATAGGTCATTAACCAACCAATGAGTCCGTAGATAATCAAAGCGGTTATGAAATGAATGACTTTCTTTTTCAATCTATTTCAATTTCTCGTTATTGTGATGACGGTCGTGGTCGCGTTTGGTTTTCAAGTCCATTTTTTTATCAAAAGCGGCTTGTAAATTAACACCGGTTTGGTTGGCGAGACAAAGTACTACAAAAACCACATCGGCTAATTCTTCGCCAAGGTCTTTGTTTTTATCGCTTTCTTTTTCGGATTGTTCGCCGTAACGACGGGCAATAATTCGGGCTACTTCACCTACTTCTTCGGTAAGTTGAGCCATATTGGTTAATTCGTTAAAATAGCGAACACCGTGGTTTTTGATCCAGTTGTCTACTTCAAGTTGGGCGTTTTTTAGGTTCATTTATCTGTTTTTTAATATTTGAAGCAATCTATCATTAATAAAATAATTGCTCTTACCAATCTTTATTTTCTTTAAAAACTGATTTTCATCATCAACTAATGCATTAAGATAACTTGCGGCTGTATTTCTGTGTACACCGAGCTCTTTTTCAATAAAATCAATTTTTGTATAAGGGTATTTAAAAATAGTATTTATTAAATCATGACTATAAAATTTATGATTAGCTCGTATTTTTTGTTTGTAATCATCCATTAATAATTTTATGTTATTAACCACTTTAATTGTGTCTTTTGATGTTCCCTCAACCCCTTTTAACATCCAAATAATCCATTCTTCCCATTTATTTTCTGTTCTTACTTCTTGCAATAATCTGTAATAATCTGATTTGTTTTTAATGATATAACTACTCAAATACAAAACAGGAATATCTAACAATTGCTGCTGTACTAAATACAACATATTTAAAATTCTACCTGTCCGACCATTTCCATCATAAAACGGATGAATACTTTCAAATTGATAATGAATGATTGGCATTTTAATTAATCCATCTATTTCATGAAATGATGCATCATTGATGTAAACTTCTAAATTTTCTAAAAGTTTTATGATTTCTAAATGATTTTGTGGAGGTGTATAAACAATTTCTTTTGTTTTTGGATTTTTTAAAACCGTTCCGGGAACTTTTCGAACAGGATGATTTGGAGAAACTATTTCTTGTATTTTCTTTATATCATTAATGGTTAAAATACCTTTTTCTTTTATTATTGAAAAACCTGTTTTTAAAGCTTTTGCATAACTCTGAGCTTCTTTTGCTGCTTGTGAAATGTTTTCATCTTCAATTGCTGCTTGATACAACTCATCATCTGTAGTTACAATATTTTCTACCTCGTTACTATCTTTCGCTTCTTGCAAAGCAATAGTATCTATTAGAATTTGAGAATTAGGTATTTTTTTTATTTCACCACGCAGTTCGCCTAATGCTCTAGTTGCTGTTACCAATGCCTTTAATATAGCTATACTTTCTAAATTGATACTTGGCGGCAATGCTGTAACTTCAAAGTTATCCATAATGTTCTATTAGTTATACACAAATTTAGGTGTTTTTTTGTGTTCATTCTTATTTCATGCACAAGAAAATGATGTTTTTTGTGCACGTTATTTATGTCATGTATAAAAAATAAAGAAAATTATACACATTGTTTTTTCATGCACAAGAAAGTCGTGTTTTTTATGCACGTTATTTTTTTATGTACAAGAAAGTGATGTTTTTTGTGTATGTTACTGTTTCATGAATAAGAAAACACTGTTTTTTGTAAACGTTTTTACTCTTTCAAAAATTCGTATTCGTACACTTTAGGTTTTATTTTATCAGCTAAAACAGCTAATTTGTTTCTTAGTTCAGCAATTAATTTAGTGTAAATAGCATCATCACTTTTACTGTTCATTCTACCTTTGTCATTTCTGCCTTGAAAATATTCGCGGATGTCATATAAACTGGCATCCACATTTACATTGGGTTGGGAATGATAATATTTCCAAAGCTCTCGACCGGCATCAAAAACGGAGATGGCTTCTTCTGAAAAAACAAGTGGTTTATTTTCTGTTGTTGTGGATTGTTCAAAAAGTGTATTTGACCCGCTTTCTTTTTTGATTTTACCTTTTATAAAATCAGTCATGAAATTGCTGGCAAACTTGGCTTGTGCATTAACTTCTTGTTCGGTAAACGGAATCCAATGGTTGGTGCCGTATTCACTTTGTATATTATTGCTAAATAATGTAAATGCTAAACAATCATTTTGAAACTCAGTATCGGTTTGCCAATTTTCATTAGGATATAAATATTGGTCCCTATCATTAATCCACGTTTGTTCAATAACTTTTCTTACTGTATAAAATATGCAATTAACAATTAAATTATTTGCAGATATCTGACTAGCATTAGATGCTTTGATTACACTTTCAGAAGGTTTTAAGGTGATAAATACAACATTATTGTTTTGCATATCAGCACTTCCTCTCACTAACCATCCAACAGTATTATTTTTATCACTATATTTTCTCAACCAATCTTTAATATTTCTAACTTCAGGTACAAATAAATATTTAGAATCTACATAATAACCATCTTTGTTATAAACGTCTGCATATATATCTTCAAATAATTTCTTTTCATTACTATTCCATATAAAGAAACCTATCGGAAATTTACCTTTAACATTATCAAATGTATCTGCAGGCACAATAAATAGTTTTTCTAAATTGGCTAAAAATAAATTTCTAAATTCTTTATAATGGTTACCTTGTAAGGTTTTAACCTTTGAAAAATTTGCTATAATACAACATGGTATTTCAATGTAAATTCTATAAAGAAATTGTACATATAATTCCTTCGATGCTTGGTTTAATACTTTTTCGTATTTAAGTTTGGTTTTCGAAGAGCCTACATTTTCTTTGTGCGAAGAAGTATTGTTACTTATTGTTTTTGTTGAAGTTGCCTCCGCATAAGGCGGATTGATATACACCACTAACTTTTTTCGCTTTTCTTCATCATTAATAATATCTTGCAAAGGTTGTGGTAGCTTGGCAAAATCATCATTCAAAAAATCAAACTGAAACACATTATTTTTAAGCAAATTGGCACCATGGTCAATGCGTTCGTGCATTACGTTAACATCTGCTTGGTCGAGTGTGCTGGCATAAATGTTGTATTTGTTGGTTAATCCGGCTAATAAGTTTCCTGTTCCGGCGGCACAATCCCAAATATAATAATCGTCTTGCCAGTTTTCACCTAAATAATCGGTAAGGTATTTTTGAGAAAGTTCAACCCAAATACGTGGTGTAAAAAATGCTCCTTTACGCTCACGAATATCTTGTGGTACCAATAAATCACGGCGTTCTATGATGTAATCTTGAAATTCTTTAAGTGGCGGTCGTTTGTAGCGTTTCCAAAAATGAAGATACGTATCTTTGTTTTTTAATTGAATGACCGCATCAAACATTTGCTTTAGGTTTTCCTTGGCAATTTTATACCCTTCATTTTGAAAAACGACAAATAAACTATCCCGAATAGATAGATCGTCTTCAATGTTTTGTGTGTCTTTATCGTCAACAAACAAATCGGCCAAATAGAAATCGCTGTCTAAAATATTTGCTTTTTTGAGTTCGTCCCAATTCACGTCGATAATCGGTTTTATTGTTTCCAACCAACGTAAATAAATAGGAATAAAATTATTTTTATCGATTTTTAGTTTGTTCGCTGTTGTAGCTTTTGCAACATTATTTTTTATAAAAGCAAGCAGTTCTTTTTCGTCTTTTTCAAAATCATAAACATACGTGTTTTTTTTGAGTGTAGCCTCAATACGCTGTTTAATCAATTGAAATTCTTTGGTTTCATGATTACTCGGTGTAACATTCCAATTGAAATCATTAATATAAAAAATATCTTGCACATTAATATAAGGCACAAACGCTATTTTTTTAAAATCAAAAGCTCCTAAAAAAGCGGGCGGTATAGTTTTGTCAAAGGTTCTTGCTTTTCCAATCGTTAAAATGAGTTGAACAAACATGGTTGCTACATCAAAATTACCTGTTTTGGCTTCTGCCCAAAGTAAAGGAGTGCGTCCGAATAAATTATCTTGATATGGAAAAACAGTAAAATCAATATTTCCAATAATTTCAGTAGTGTCAAATTGTCTAAACCAATCGGCTCCTACTTTATTTTTTAGTTCTTCTTCTCGAATTTTGTTGTACTTCATTTTGCCTTTATAAAGGAATTAGCACAAATATAAGTATTTACTCTTTATTTTTTGTGTCGATTAGAATAGTAACCGGTCCGTCGTTTAAAAGTGAGACTTTCATGTCTGCACCAAACTGCCCGGTTTGTACTTTTTTTGCTAAGTCTTTTTCAATTTGCTGAATAAATTGATTGTAAAGTGGAATCGCAATTTCGGGTTTTGCCGCTTTGATATAAGAAGGGCGATTGCCTTTTTTGGTCGAAGCATGAAGAGTAAATTGACTAACAATTATTGCATCACCATTAACATCTTTTACAGATAAATTCATGACCTCATTTTCATCACTAAAGATGCGAAGGTTTACAATTTTTGAGGAAAGCCATTCGATATCTTCTTTTGTATCTGCTTCTTCAATTCCAACCAAAATCAATAATCCCTTTTGGATGGAGGCGACAATTTCTCCTTCAATGGTTACAGATGATTGCGAAACTCTTTGGATGACGGCTTTCATTTTTTATGGTAGAAGTTCAACTCCATCAGTTTTGAAATTAAAGAATTTTTAAACTTAACATATGATGGAATATTATCTAATTGTGATAATTCAATTTTCTGACCTATGATTTGATATAAATCTGAAATCTCTAAGCCTTTATTTCTTCTTCTCTTAGTTAAATCTTCTTTAGATAATCTAATTATATCTTCAATTAGAAATTTAGGATTCTTAATTGATTCAGGATTAAGATGAATTCCAAGTTCTGCATCTGTTTTGTTTATACCAATTTCATCTTTTAATAATTCTCTATCAGCTATCATCCAAGATTCGGTCATTTGTATTGGAACAATAGCAACTAAATTTTTGCAATACTTATCTTTGTTTTGTTGAGACAACAAATCTAAAGCGGGAGATATCTTTGATTGAAATACTTGAATATCATTTTCATCATCAGAATCTGTGTGAATAAATAAAAGTAAAATACCGTATTTTTCGTGACCTAATTTTGAAGCTTCTAAAACTTGGTCATTAAAACTTAATCCTGTTTTACTAAACTCCAAAATTTCAAGTTTTGTTTCTATATCTCCGGTACAATAATAAGCTATTTCAAAAAGTGTTCTTTCAACCACACTTGACAAAAACCTAACATCTGTATTTCCTTCTGTATATAATCCTGATAAAATAAAATTACTCATGGCTTATAAAAAATTGTTCTTCAAATTGAGCGGTTTTTAAATAATCATTCACTAAAGACAATGTTAATTTTCTATCCTGCTCAGAAAAAATTAAACTTAATTGTTGAATAGAATTATCCTTGATAACGGGACTTATTTTTGTTGAATTAAGCTTAATACGATTACTATGTAAATCAATAATCGAATTTCTCATTTGAGCATACCAAATACTAACATTGGTATCATTCTTCCAAGTATCCATATTCCCTACTAAAACCGGAGAGTGAGTATTAACTATAACTTGTCGTAAAGGAATATCAATTTCATTAAAATCGACTGTTAAATCTTTTAATAGTTCAGCCATGGCTTTTATTCTAAAAGGATGAATACCATTTTCAGGTTCTTCAAAGCAAAGTAATCCTGTATGTTTTTCATCATATTCTAATATGCACAATGCCAAAACTCTTAAAGTTCCTTCTGACAAAACCCTTGAAGAGAATTCTTTTTTATCAACGTCTTTAAGTTTGATTAAATATTGTTTATTTTCATTATCATCAATTACATCTACATCAACAAAATTTGGAAGGAAACTATTTAGTTTTCTTGATATTTCTTTTAAAGAATATTTATCTGTTTGCTTGATTCTAAATAATGCGGCAGCTAGATTTTTCCCACTTACAGAAATTGTATCTTCTCCATTATTTTTACTTGTCGCTTGCCTTAAATCTTCGGGATTTAATTGCAAAAATTTCCAACTCTTCATTTCTTCTTTGGCAGCTAAAACGTGTGGAAAATCTACAGTATCAAAACTACTTAAAACCGTCCTAGTTGCATTGCTTAATGGAAATCTTCTTTTATTACCAGTCGTCCCATCCTGTGGCACTTGAATAATATCTAATCCACTTTCATTAACGCTTTCAATATACGGAATCCCTCTTTTACCAGTCCCTACTTTTGGTCTCCAAAACTCTAAGGATTTTTTTGGAAGAATTGTCGTAACCCATTTATCTTCTTGATGATTTAACTTGAAAAGATTTTCCTTTGAAACTGCTAAATCTTGAATTCCAGATTGATTTGTTATTCTCTTAATTGAAAGTTCATATCTCAATCTTGTATATTTTAACGTAGCTTCATTTCCCCAGGCATCTTTAACATTTTTATTAACTAACATCTCAATTACAAATTGCATTTCAGTGGCATAATTATCATCTCCGTATTGAGTGAACAATTCAATAAATTCTCCTCTTTGCTCACTAAATGCTCTCTTTAAATTATCAGTATCTGCAAGACGTGACAGCAGAGTCAATGCATCAAACAAATTGCTTTTACCTGAAGCATTTGCTCCCGCAATGACTGTAAAAGGAGTGAATTCCATTTCAAAATTGTGAAAGGACTTAAATCCGTTAATTTTGAGATATGTTATCATAGTAAAGAGAATTTAATATCAAATATAATGCTTTATTAATCTAAATCCTGATTTCTTCCATCAGCATAAATATCATTTCGATATTGTTCTTCATCACCTTCTAAAATTTGGAGGTAACTTTTGTAGCGAGACCAAGCAATTTTATCTTCTTCTAATGCATTTTTAATAGCACAATTTGGTTCGTCTTTGTGCAAACAATTATTGAATTTGCATTGATCTTCCAACTCAAAAAACTCCGGAAAATAGCCTTTTATTTCTGATTTTTCCATGTCAACAATACCAAATCCGCGAATGCCGGGTGTATCGATTATTTTAGAGTTGAATGACAAATCAAACATTTCTGCAAATGTGGTTGTGTGCTGTCCTTGTTGATGCAAATCGGAAATTTGTTTTGTTTTTAAATTCAAACTAGGCTCCAAGGCATTGACTAATGTGGATTTTCCAACACCGGAATGGCCAGAAAACATACACACTTTTCCTTCCATCATTTCTTTCAATTCGTCCAAACCTTTTTTTGCGGTGGCCGAAACGCGAAGACATTCGTAACCAATTTGGTTGTATATGTGTTGAAGGAATAATTGCTCGTCTAAAGTAGCTTCGTCATAGGTATCTACTTTATTAAAAATCAAAACTGCTTTAATGTGATAGGCTTCGGCAGTGACCAAAAACCGATCGATAAAACTGGTTGTCGTGATTGGATTATTGATAGTTACCAACAGAAAAACGATGTCGATGTTGGATGCAATAATGTGCGTTTGTTTGGAAAGATTGACCGATTTTCGCACGATATAATTCTTTCTGTCTTGAATATTGTGAATACTTCCTGTAATCGCATCGGATGTTTCATCAATTTCAAAATCAACCACATCGCCCACGGCAATTGGGTTAGTACTTTTAATTCCTTTTATGCGGAATTTCCCTTTAATCCTGCAATCATAAAATTGATTGTCTTCAGTTTTAACGGTATACCAACTCCCGGTAGATTTATAAACGATTCCTGTCATT
This sequence comes from Flavobacterium sp., assembly GCF_044339515.1. Taxonomy (GTDB): domain Bacteria; phylum Bacteroidota; class Bacteroidia; order Flavobacteriales; family Flavobacteriaceae; genus Flavobacterium. The sequence goes on along the minus strand of NZ_JBIIVK010000023.1, from coordinate 21,340 downwards.
AGGCAAAGATACTATTTTGTTTAAAGAAAATTTCAGAAAAAAATATATCAACTTGTGTTCATTGATATGACTAACAAAAATAGCTAAAATAAAAAAGGCTGCTTTTATAATTATAAAAACAGCCTTTAAATAAGTTGATTATTTTATTTGATATTTATTTTTTCAAGATGAATATGTATTGATTTTGCTTTTTTATCATATTCCAACAACATTACATTGCCAATTTTAGCAGGCATCAATTTGAATTCTTTTTCATTTTCGGTTAAATAAATTTTATCTTCACTTAATTCACCTTCATCATAGATTATGGCTTTGAATGCTCTTTTATTTTTTGATCCTTTAATTTTTTCATAATCAACAAAACATGTGTAAAATCGATCATTTAGATTATCAATTTGAGTATATTCATAATCAAAATAACCAAATGATTTTAAAGCATGGGCATTTAATTGAGGACTAGCAAAATCAGATATACTCGGGACAGAGGAAACAGTCTTTTTAAAATCTTTAATGCTAATTAATTTAAAGTTGGAATCAAATTTAAAAATAACTGCATCTGAAATTGAAATTTTAGTCGCAGAACCACCACCGCCAGAAACAATTTTTAATGCTGTACCGCCAGCACTCATGGATTTTTTATAGTATTCACCTATGGCGTAAAAGTCTCCTGAATTTGTTTTTACTATATTGTGAAAAAACACATAGCCTTTCTCTTCTATAAAACTTTTTGATGTTTTTGCTATTTTGGAGACATCACCGACCCAAGTTGTATAGCTTTCTTTTACAATTTTTCCGCTCATATCCATTACTTGAGCAAACAATCCTAAACTTTTATCATCAAAAATATTATCCCCCTCTTTAAAATATTCTCCCATTAAAATGATATTGTCATTATCCCCAACAAAAGCGTTACTAATTAGCCTTGGCTTATCATTTTTATTATTTTCTAATTCAAAAATTAATTTTCCAGTTGAAGCATCAATAATCTTTGTTCTTAACGTTACTTTTCTTGATATGGCACTAGGTATTGCAGATTCAACTGCTACAATAAATTTATTATTTACTTCTATAGGATTGATTAACAAGATTTCCTTAGAATCTGCCGGTGAATTATATTCCCACGCTTTACCACCATCTGTTGGAATGTATTTTAATGAATAACCTATTTTTTTATTGTCTTGAACTTTACTAAAAATAAAACCTTTATCTTCAACAGGAAAAAGAAAATTATAATCTCCACCGTTTCTATTGTTTATATGACCTAAATAGTCAACTTCCTTTTGATTTAATGGAATTGAAATTGTTTTATTTTGATTTGCTTGTTTATCAAATAGCAATAAATCAATCTTTTTTTCTTTGTAATTTGCCATGGCAAACATTAAAGCTTGATTATTAAAACTTGATTTCATTAAAAAAGTGTTCTTATTATCAATATAAGTTTTTTTGGCAACCTCATTTAAATTTTTATCTAAAATTTGAATTGCAAACTCATTATCCCCTTTTTTCAACTTATCAATAACATAATAAAAATAATAGCCGTCTACGTCTTTATTTTTATCTAAAATTGCTCCTGAATTTCTTAATAAAAATGTGTTTACTCCATCAATTTTAGATAATTGCGAGTATGAATTAATTGATAATACACAAGTTACAACTAATAATAGTTTTGTTTTCATTTATATTTGTTTTAGTGATTAAGTGATTTAAAATAATTCAATATTTCATTGAATTCTTTATTATTTTTCATTATTTCTTCATTAGAGAGGCAAAAAGATAAACCAATTTTTCTAATATTCTTTAATTCTAAGTTGTTCAAAAACTGTTTTACATCATTTAAATATAATTCATCAGAAAATGGATAGATTGGACTAACATATCTGCCAAAAGTGTGATTTTCTTTTAGTTCATATGTTTTTTTTAATAATTTACTCATGATTTCTGCATACATTTTTGAATCAATTAATTTTTGATTGTACATAACTAAAGATTGATAAAAAGCCATATCTAATTTATTTGTATCAATAAAATTACTTATACTGATAAATGATACTAACTTCTTTATCTCATTTAATTCATTTGTATTTTCTACTATCGAATTCGTTTTTTTATTGATTAAAAAATTTAGTTTTTTTATCCTTAATGGTATCGAAGGATGCGAACTCAAAGAATCTTTATCAAGAATAAAATCATCTGAACTTTTAGTGATATCAAATAAAGTTTCATCTTTCTTTATCCAAGCGTCTTTAAATGGATAATTTTCAAAATTGAAATTTTCCTTGAGTTTAGGATCTTCATTGAATAGTAACTTGTCGGATAATTCTAAATTTTTTAAACTAGTAATACTTGCATTATTATTAAACTTTGTATTTCTATAAATTAAAAAACCTAAAGAATCTGCTTCAATTTCTACTTCTTGACTTCGCATTAAAAAATTATAACTCAAGTCTTCTATCAATTCTGAATAAGCTTTTCTCTTTCCATATTTTTGATTCTTAAGAACTTTTATTTTCTTTTTATTTTCTTTGGAGTTTAATGTTTCAAAGTAGTTTAACAAACTTTTGTCGTTGTGCTCCAAAACGTAATGAGCGATTTCATGACAAAGTATGTAAGCTAGTTCATCATCTGAATTTACAAATTTGAACAGTCCTAAATTTACTGTAAAAATACCGTTACCATAACATGCTGCATTGGGTAATTGAGATTTATCTATTAGAAAGTAAAAGTCATTGTTGTTAATTTCAGGATTTGAAGTATATATTTCCTTTAAAATTGTATTTAGATAAGCCGTTATTCTCTTATTGAAAACAAAGGAACTATCACTAATTTTATTTAAAAACGCAGCTTTTCTTTCTTGAATGTTCTCCCTTATTTTCTTTTGGTAATTATCTCCAAATTTTTTTATTTTTTTGTCATTAACTTCGTTAACATATTTTTCTAGAGAATCTTTGTTTTGAGGCAAATAATCGAATTCAATGTTTTGGGTAAAACATGAAGATACATTAAAAAAAAGAAAAAGAAAAAATATTCTCATAAAAAACAAGAAGTTGTTAAAAACGCAATGATACAAAAAAAATCCAGAAATAAAAGTGTTATTTTAATTAACCATTTATGATTTTCTCTTGGTGTTCAATACTTTCTTGGTGAATGGCTTTAAAAAATTGCACTATAAAATCTTCGCTCAATCCTTTCTGACTTCCTTCAGCAATCATTTTATCTAAAATTTCCTGCCAACGCTTATTTTGTAAAATAGCTACGTTTTTTTCTTTTTTTAATGCTCCTATTTGGTCGGCAATTTTCATTCTTCCTCCTAAAATTTCAAGAATTTTACTGTCAAATTCATCAATTTGAGTACGTAATTTATTCATTCGCATCGTATAATCATCGGCTTCATCAGTTTCTTTTCGAACGCGTAAATCATGAAAAATTTGTTTCAAAACCGTTGGTGTCACTTGTTGAGCTGCATCACTCCAAGCATTATCCGGATCAATATGGGTTTCGATGATTAAGCCGTCATAATTCAAATCCAACGCTTGCTGCGACACTTCTTGAATCATATCACGCCTCCCGGTAATGTGCGAAGGATCACAAATCAATGGCAAATCAGGAAATCTGTTTTGCAAATCAATCGCAATTTGCCACTCCGGATTATTACGGTATTTCGTTTTTTCATACGTTGAAAACCCACGATGAATCACACCTAATTTTTTGATATTGGCATTGTACAATCGTTCCAATCCACCAATCCACAACGATAAATCGGGGTTGACTGGATTTTTTAGTAACACAATTTTATCGGTTCCTTCCAAAGCATCGGCAATTTCTTGAACGGCAAAAGGATTTACGGTGGTTCTGGCACCAATCCACAACACATCAATATCATGTTCTAATGCTAATTTTACGTGAGCCGCATTGGCAACTTCTGTTGCCATAAGCAAACCTGTCTCTGCTTTGGCTTTTTGCAACCATTTTAATCCAATGGCTCCTACTCCCTCAAATCCGCCAGGTCGAGTTCGTGGTTTCCAAATTCCGGCACGAAAAATGCTGACATCGGAATCTTTTAATTCTCGTGCAATTTTTAACACTTGTTCTTCGGTTTCTGCACTGCAAGGTCCTGCAATTACTAACGGATGATCTAATTGAAAATCGGTTAGCCAGTTTTTTAAATTTTTATCGTTTTTCATAGCGGTTGTCGGTTGTCGGTTGTCGGTTGTCAGATAACTGATAACGGACAACAGACAACTTTTCATTTTAAAATTTCTTTAATTCTGTTGGTGTTTTTCATTTCATTAAAAATGGCTTCGTAGTCATCCGATTCTAAAAATGATTTAAAGGAGGATAAATTGGCGATATATTCTTCTAACGATTTGATAATTTGTTTTTTATTTTGTTTAAAAATGGGTGTCCACATAGAGGGTGAACTTTTGGCTAATCGAACGGTACTTTCAAATCCGCTACCGGCCATATCGAAAATGTCTTTTTCATCTTTTTCTTTTTCGATGACAGTTTTCCCTAACATAAATGAACTAATATGCGACAAATGTGAAACATACGCAATGTGTTTGTCGTGTGATTTTGGTTCCATATAACGAATTCGCATCTTCAAATTTCGGAATAATTCTAATGCTTTTTCCTGTTTTTTATATGCTGTTTTTTCAATTTCACAAATGATGTTCACTTTGTCTTCAAATAAATTTTCGATAGCAGCTTTTGGTCCGGAAAACTCTGTCCCTGCTATGGGATGTGAGGCTAAAAAATTACTTCTTTTAGGATGATTTTCAACCGATTCACAAATTGGTTTTTTAGTTGAACCTACATCAATTACAATAGTGTTTTCTGAAATACTATCCAAAATTTTAGGCAAAATTAGTAAAGCAACATCAACCGGAACAGCCAAAATGACAAAATCGCCATCAAAATCATCGTTTAAATTTCCTTTTTGCTGTATTAATCCTAATGTCAATGCTTCGTTAAGATGATTTTCATTTGAATCAATTCCGATAATTACGGCGTTTTCATATAATCTTTGAATATCCAAAGCCATCGAACCGCCAATTAATCCTACACCAATAATTGTTACTTTCATACTAAAATCGTTCTAAAGCTTCTTTAATTTTATCTTCTTCGATACACAACGAAAACCGAATATATCCTTCGCCATTACTGCCGAAAATTGTGCCGGGTGTGATGAAAATATTTTTATCGATTAAAATTGCATCAATAAATTCTTCGGATGAAATTATATTCTTTGGAAGCTTCGCCCAAATGAATAATCCAACACTATTTTTATCATACGAACAACCTAATTTTTCAACCAATTTAAAAAGCAAATTTCTTCTTTTGGTATAGATTTCATTTTGACTTTCAAACCAATTTTTATCTAAGTTTAATGCTTCTATTGCACCTTTTTGAATGCCGTAAAACATTCCGCTATCCATGTTGCTTTTTACTTTTAAAACGGCGGAAATAAATTCGTTTTTGCCCAAAATCATCCCCACTCGCCAACCTGACATATTGAATGACTTGCTCAAGGAATTAAGCTCCATCGCGACATCTTTTGCTCCTTCCACCTGAAAAATAGACATCGGATGATCATTCAACACAAAACTATACGGATTATCATTAACAATTAAAATATGATGTTTTTTTCCGAAAGCAATTAATTTTTCAAAAACTTCAATTGTAGCATTGGCTCCGGTTGGCATATGCGGGTAGCAAACCCACATTATTTTGACTTTGGATAAGTCCAATTTTTCCAGAGCTTCAAAATCGGGAAGCCAATTAGTTGATTCCACTAAATCATAAAAAATAGGCTTTGCTTGAACCAATTCGGTTACGGAAGCATATGTTGGATAACCAGGATTTGGAATTAAAACCTCATCCGATTTATTCAAAAATGCCATTGAAACGTGCATGATTCCCTCTTTGGAACCTATTAAAGGCAAAATTTCGGAAGCAAAATCCATCGAAACATTAAACTGATTTTGATAGAATGTCGCAATCGCTTTTCGCAGTTCAGGTAAGCCTTGATAACTTTGATATTCGTGAGCTTTTTTATCGTTCATAGAATGTTGAATGGCATTGATAACGGAAAAATGAGGCAATAAATCCGGACTTCCAATTCCCATATTAATGATTGGTTTTCCTTCGGAAAGTAGTTGATTCACTTCCCGCAATTTTTTGGAAAAATAATATTCTTGAACCGAATTCAATCGTTCTGCGGTTGTTATCATAATCGTGCATTTTTATATTCGCCTAATACTTTAAAATGTCTTGTCATTCGTTCTAAATTTCGTTTTGCTTCTTCATAAAATTCATATTTATCAAAAACAACATCAATAAAAAATGAATATTGAAAAGGTGTTTCAATGATAGGTAATGATTGAATTTTAGTCATATTCAATTGGCAATCGCTAATCATTTTCAAAACAATAGCTAAATTTCCGGGTTTATCTTCCAATTCAAATTTTAATGACGCTTTGTTGATTTCGCTTTTCGGAAATTCTTTATTCACCGATTTTACGATAACAAAACGCGTAGTGTTGTTTTTTACGGTGTGAATGTCTTTTACCAAAACATTCAAATCATATAATTCTGCTGCCTTTTTGCTTGCAATAGCGGCCACTCCAAGCAACTTTTGTTCTTGAATGCGTTTGGCTGTTTCGGCTGTATCACTGCTTTCAATTAATTTGATATGCGGATAATTGGAAAAGAAAACAGCACATTGCAACAACGCCATCGGGTGCGATTGCACTTCTTTTATATCTTCAATTGTCTGACCTTTTAATGCCAAAAGGTTATGATGAATATCTAAATAATATTCGCCTGTAATTTGCAAATTATAATGGTCGATTAAAGCATAATTTGGAATAATCGAACCGGCGATAGAATTTTCTAACGCCATAATTCCTTTGCTTGAAGCATCCTTGATCACATTTTTAACCAAACTTTCAAATGAATGACATTCTTCCAATTCAATCAGTTCCGAAAAATAATTTTCTGCCACCTGATGATGAAATGAGCCTTTGATACCTTGAATTGCAATTTTTGTTCTCATATAAAATAAAAAAATCCCGACTCAAATTGAATCGGGATTTATATTGTTTTTGAATTAAAAAATTTACCTTACATAACAAAATACCAATCCCGATTTTTTCCAAAAGAAAAGATAAAAGAAATTAGTAAAATAATAAGTGTTATGTGAAATCATCTTTTTGTTGTGATTTTGAATTGCTAATATAGTAAAATATTTAAAGCAAAATACTTTTACTAAAAAAAATGAGTTAAATAAAAAACTTTACTTTTGCTTTAAATCTTTATGTATGTCAATCGAAGTTAAAAATATTTCAAAAATGTATGGTGCTCAAAAGGCATTAGATAACATTTCATTCTCTGTAAAGAAAGGAGAAATTGTTGGTTTTTTAGGTCCAAATGGTGCCGGAAAATCTACATTGATGAAAATTTTGACTACTTATATTACGGCAGATGAAGGAAGTGCTTTGGTGAATAATTTTGATGTTTCTGACGCTAATCAAGAGGTTCAGAAGATTGTTGGTTATTTACCGGAACACAATCCGTTGTATTTGGATTTATATGTTAGGGAATATTTGGCTTTTAATGCGGATGTGTATAAAGTTTCAAAAAACAGAATTCAGGAAGTAATCGAATTAACCGGTTTGACACCTGAAAGTCACAAAAAAATCGGACAATTATCAAAAGGCTATCGTCAACGCGTTGGATTGGCTACAGCTTTATTGCACAATCCTGAAGTTTTAATTTTGGATGAACCAACCACCGGACTAGATCCGAATCAATTAGTTGAAATTAGAGATTTGATAAAAAACATCGGTAAAGATAAAACTGTTTTTCTTTCCACACACATCATGCAAGAGGTGGAAGCAATTTGTGACCGTGTCATCATTATCAACAACGGAAAAATTGTAACCGATAAAAAATTAGACAAATTAATGTCTGATGAGCAAGAACAAGTGATTGAAGTGGAATTTGATAAAGCCGTTTCAGAAGAGTTATTGAATACTTTACCCAACTTCAAATTTGCTAAAAAAATTACTGATTCTGTTTGGGAAATTACATTCGTTTCTTCGGAAGATATGCGTTCAAAACTATTTGATTTTGCGAATGAAAATGAATTGAAAACACTTCAAATTCATTTAAAAAGTAAAAATCTAGAAGCAATTTTTAGAGAAAAAACAAAGAAATAATTAGTTGTAGATTACTCTTCCTTGATAATGTTCAGTTAAATTTATTGAAGGTGGTGTATTTAATAAAATTAAATTACCAGTACTAAACAAATCACCTTCGACACTTTGAATAGGCTTAATAATCATGTCATTTGAACCTCTGTGATAAACTTTTGCCACATTAATATTCAAATTTTGTGCTTCTAGCCGACCATTTCCGTCATAAAAATTTAATAAAGCTTCTTGCGTATTTCCGGAGATATAAAACCTAGAAACATTATTATTTGCTATTACTAATTGTCCGTTATCTATCTCAAAAATAAAATCTCCTGTTCCGGCTCCATCAGTCAAATCCATCGAATTTAATCTAATTATTGGAAAAGTTAAAATGCCATCTGACCTAATTTCTTGCTCTGTTTTTGAATGAATATCAGATAAACTCGGTGCAGTAACATATACTATTGTTTGCCCATAATCCCGAACCCAATTGCAAGTGGTCTTATCTTTTAAAGTAAGTGTATTATTTTCAACTTTTACTTCAATATCATCAATTAAATTTTCTCCGGATTTAACTTCCACTTTATATTCCGGTCCTTGTTTGATTACTAATCCGATACCGGTGTAAACAAAAACAGTTTCAAAAGGTGTTACTTCTATTTCTCTTGTAACCATTTCGCCAGTAGATTTTACACAATCTCCGGGCTTTTCACAATTCAGAAAAAAAGTAGTAATTACGATTATTAAAATTAACTTTTTCATAAATTTAAAATCTTACTCCCATGACAAATTCCATGGCCTCTGCCAAGAATATATGGGTTTTAATGGATAATCCAGTGAATACTTTTTTAGTTATATAGTATTTCATACCTACCCTATCATAAACAGGAATATCTGATTTATAAGGTTGGTAGACATAATATCCTACTTGTGCTTCCAGCGAAATTCTATTTATAAATAGCTCATAACCAATAAAAACTCCTGCTCTTTTATAATCTGTGTCAACTGTAACATTTTCCTCAGGATAAGCAATTGCTTGGTATTTAATAAATTCTCTATATGAATTGGTAAAAAACACCTCCGCTCCCAATTGAAAAGCACTTTTTCTGCTAATCCTTTTATCAACATAAAAAGCAGGATGAAAAAAGGGTTTTTGACCACTGCCAATAATCGGGTTTTCGCTAATTCCCGTTCTTAAAACTAAATTATATTTTAGTGGTTCTGTAAATTTTACTTTTGGTAATGTATCAATTTGTCTATCAAGAAGTTCTTCAAAATTATAGGTAACACCAAGATTTATTCCATATGAATTCACACCACTATTGGGAGCTTTTATTCTTCCGTTAGAAAAGTGTGTAAATAATAATCCGGCTTTTAATTCAAATCGATCAAAAAGAGGAGTAGTATAATTCAGTGCAAAATTAGTATTTGCTACAATTTTAGAACCAAAAGCAAAATTTTTACTATTGGTTTCTTTATCGTGTGGGTCGGTCGTATAAGCAACTCCTTGTGCAATTTTAAACTGAACTTTTCGATTTAAAAAATAAAAATTATAGTGTGCTCCCACTCCATAAACTTCTCCTAAAATATCATTTTTAAAATCTTGAAAAATAAAATATCCTCCATAATCAGGATAGTTAAATGCTCTTTCCCATTCTTGATGACCGTATGTCTTTTTATACAAACTAATCAAAACGCCATCGGGGTGACCTTGCAAAAAGTGCTGTAAATCATCCGTATGAGGTAAAACATTTCCTCGAAAGTATTGAACATCCAAAGCGGTAGTTTCCGTTTTTTCCTGAGCAGAGAGAAATGATGTAAAAAGCAGTAAAAAAAAGTAAAGTTTCCTCATTCTAAAAGTTATTCCGGCAAATATAAAAGAATATAATTAGGAAGAAAACTTTCTAAAAACAAATGCATTAAAATATCTCCTTCGCAATTGCTTTAATATTTTCTGCTTTTCCCATTGAATAATAATGCAAAACGGGTATTCCGGCTGCAACCAATTCTTTACTTTGAGCAATACACCATTCAATTCCTATTTCTTTTACGGCATCGTTATCTTTTGCTTTTACCACAGCCATAATCAAATCATCAGGCAAATCCACTTTGAATCGATGCGGAATCAAATTCAGTTGTTTTTTTGTAGCAATTGGCTTTAATCCCGGAATAATAGGTACTGTAATTCCTGCTGCTCTACATTTTTTTTGAAATTCAAAGAACCGTTGATTATCAAAAAACATTTGGGTTATAATATAATCCGCTCCATTTTTGATTTTTTGTTTTAAAAAATGAATATCACTGTCCATACTAGGTGCTTCCATGTGTTTTTCCGGATAACCGGCCACACCAATGCAAAAATTGGTACACGATGAATTTTGCAAATCTTCATCCAAATAAATTCCTTTGTTCAAATTATCGATTTGAGTTACCAATTCAGAAGCATATTCATTTCCTTCTTTTTCGGGTCTGAAGTAAATTTCATTTTTCAAGGCATCACCACGCAAAGCCACGACATTATCAATTCCCAAAAAATCTAAATCGATTAATAAGTTCTCAGTATCTTCTTTTGTAAATCCGCCACACAAAATATGCGGAATGGCATCCACCTCGTATTTATTTTGAATTCCGGCACAAATGCCAACCGTTCCCGGGCGTTTTTTTACAATTTTCTTTTGTAATAATCCACTTGGTAATTCTTTGAATTCATATTCTTCCCGATGATACGTTACATCAATAAATGGTGGATTAAATTCCATCAACGGATCAATTGAATCAAAAATAGATTGAATATTTTGCCCTTTTAATGGAGGTAAAATTTCAAATGAGAATAAGGGTTTGCCGTTGGCGTTTTCGATATGTTGGGTTACTTTCATTTTTGGTTATCTGTTGTCGGTTGTCGGTTAACTGATAACGGACAACAGACAACGGTTTTTAATCTGCTATATTGGGCGAAAGCCATTTCATCGCCATTTCTAAACTAATGTTTCTTCGTTTTGAGTAATTTTCTACTTGGTCTTTTTTAATTTTTCCTAATCCGAAATATTTACTTTTCGGATGAGCAAAATAATAACCTGAAACCGATGCTGCAGGCCACATAGCCATACTTTCGGTTAACTTTACGCCTATTTTTTCTTCTACCTCTAATAATTTCCAAATCGTAGGTTTTTCCAAATGATCCGGACAAGCGGGATAACCGGGAGCCGGGCGAATTCCTGTGTAATTTTCTTTGATTAAATCATCATTCGATAACTTTTCATCGGAAGCATAACCCCAAATTTCTTTTCTTACTTTTAAGTGTAAATATTCTGCAAAAGCTTCCGCCAATCGATCGCCTAAAGCTTTTACTAAAATGGAATTATAATCGTCTAATTGTTTTTCAAATTCGGATGCTTTTTCATCTACACCAAATCCGGTTGTGACACAAAAACAGCCGATGTAATCTTGAATTCCAGACTCTTTTGGAGCGATGAAATCGGCAAGAGCGATGTTTGGAGCTCCGGCAGTTTTTTGGGATTGTTGCCTTAGAGTTAGAAAAGTTACAGGTTGCGGGTTGCGAGTTACTTCAATGTCATCTTCATTGATTTGATTCGCCGGAAAAATTCCAAGAATTCCTTTGGCAGTTAACCATTTTTCATTGACGATTTGTTCCAACATTTTTTGAGCATCTTCAAATAAATCAGAAGCTTGTTGTCCCACAATTTCATCAGTTAAAATGGCTGGGTATTTTCCAAATAATTCCCATGATTGAAAAAAGGGAGTCCAATCGATAAAATCAACTAACTCGGATAATTCTACTTCTACCGTTTTTGTCCCAATAAAATTAGGTTTAGATGGTTCATAATTTTTCCAATCGAGTTGTAATTTATTTTTTCTGGCTTCGGTTATCGATAAGAAATTCTTCTCTCTACTCCTATTCAAATAGCCTTCCCTTAGTTGATCATACTCTTCTCGAACTGTTTTTGCATAAACTGTTTTAGTTTCAGGTTGTAATAAATTCGTTGCAACTGTTACAGCTCGCGAAGCATCATTCACATGCACAACCGTTTCTTTGTATTCGGGTGCAATTTTTACAGCGGTATGAGCACGAGAAGTTGTTGCACCACCAATCATAATAGGGATTTTAATATTCAACTTATCCATTTCTTTCGCCAAATAAACCATTTCATCTAACGATGGTGTAATTAATCCGCTTAATCCTATAATATCAACATTTTCACGAATAGCTGCTTCGATGATTTTTTCCGGAGGAACCATGACACCTAAATCGATGATTTCAAAATTATTGCAAGCCAAAACGACCGCGACAATATTTTTACCAATGTCGTGTACGTCTCCTTTTACGGTTGCCATCAATACTTTTCCGGCTGAAGATGAAGCGGTTGAATCTTTTTCAGATTCAATAAAAGGAAGAAGATAAGCTACCGCTTTTTTCATCACTCGGGCAGATTTTACGACTTGAGGTAAAAACATTTTCCCGCTTCCAAATAAATCGCCAACGACATTCATTCCTGCCATTAAATTGATTTCAATGACTTCGATGGCTTTTGAAGCGTTTAGTCTGGCTTCTTCTACATCTATTTCGATGAATTCATCGATTCCTTTGACTAATGAATGTGTTAATCGTTCTTGAACAGAGCTATTTCGCCACTCTTGAATGGCTTTTTCATTGATTTTAAAATCTCCTTTGTAACTCTCGGCTAATTCCAAAAGTCGTTCAGTAGCATCTTCTCTCCTATTTAATAAAACATCTTCAACATGTTCTAATAATGTTGCGTCGATTTCATCATAAATTTCCAATATTTCGGGATTCACAATTCCCATTGTCATACCGTTTTGAATCGCATGATATAGGAAAGCAGAATGCATCGCTTCACGTACTTTGTCGTTTCCACGAAAAGAAAAAGAAACATTACTCACACCACCTGAAACATTTGCGTAAGGAAGGTTTTCACGAATCCATTTGGTGGCTCTGAAAAAATCTAGTGCATTTATTTTATGTTCCTCCATTCCGGTAGCAACGGGAAAAATATTTGGGTCGAAAATGATGTCTTCCGCTGGAAAACCTACTTTGTCGACTAAAATATCGTAGCTTCTTTTGCAAATTTCAATACGCCTTTCGTAATTATCAGCTTGACCTTTTTCATCAAAAGCCATCACGATGACGGCCGCACCATATCGTTTGATTAATTTGGCGTGGTGGATGAACGTTTCTTCTCCTTCTTTTAACGAAATGGAATTGACGACTCCTTTTCCTTGAATGACTTTTAATCCGGCTTCGATGATTTCCCATTTGGAACTGTCAATCATCACGGGAACTCTTGCAATATCAGGTTCAGCAGCGATTAAATTTAAGAATTTGGTCATCGCATAAACGCCATCTAACATTCCTTCATCCATGTTCACGTCGATGATTTGAGCTCCTCCTTCCACTTGATTTCTGGCAATATCAAGAGCTTCTTCGTACTTTTCTTCTTTGATTAAACGAAGAAATTTCCGTGAACCGGTAACATTTGTTCGTTCGCCGACGTTTACGAAATTCGTTTCAGGTGTTATGATGAGGGGTTCAAGACCGGATAATCTTAAATTTTTTTTACAATCTGATTCTGGCATTATATCTTTTCTAAAATTTGTCTGGGTTTAAATTCTTTTGCCACTTCGGCGATTAATTTGATGTGTTCCGGTGTTGTACCGCAACAACCACCGATGATATTGACCAAATTATCTTGTAAATATTCACGTATTAATACTTGCATTTCTTCCGGTGTTTGGTCGTAATGTCCAAATGCATTGGGTAGTCCGGCATTAGGATGTGCGGAAATATTGAGTTGTGTGTTCATTGCCAAACGCTTTAAATAAGGCTTTAACTGGTCGGCTCCTAACGCACAATTGAACCCAATGCTTAACAATGGTATATGCGAAATGGAAATTAAAAAAGCTTCAACCGTTTGACCCGAAAGTGTTCGCCCGGAAGCATCGGTAATTGTTCCGGAAACCATCAACGGAATATCGATATTTCTTTCTTCTTTGACTTCTTCGATGGCGAAAAGGGCTGCTTTGGCGTTCAATGTGTCGAAAATGGTTTCTACTAATAATACATCGCTACCACCGTCAATCAACGCTTCGACTTGTTGTTTATAAGCGATGCGAAGATCGTCGAACGTTACGGCACGAAATCCGGGATCGTTTACGTCCGGACTCATGGATGCGGTTCGGTTGGTTGGTCCGATGGAACCGGCGACAAAACGTGGTTTATCGGTGAATTCATCGGCAACTTCGCGGGCGATTTTGGCGGATTGGTAATTGAGTTCGTACACTAAATCTTCCAGATAATAATCGGCCATTCCGATGGTGGTTCCGGAGAAAGTATTGGTTTCTACGATGTCGGCACCAGCCTGAAAATAAGCTCGATGAACGGCTTTTACGGCTTCTGGTTGAGTGATGGAAAGCAAATCGTTGTTTCCTTTGAGCGGATGTGGGAAATCTTTGAAACGTTCGCCTCGGAAATCTTCTTCTGAGAAATTGTTTCGTTGTAGCATCGTTCCCATGGCTCCGTCAAGGACGAGGATTCTTTCTTGAATGGCTTTTTCTATTTTTGACATTTTAATTTTTTATTTAACCACGAAGTTCACTAAGAAATATCACAAGGTTCACTAAGTTCTTCTTTCTTAATCTAAAGCACAAAGTACACTATGTTATTCGCAAAGTTCACTAAACTTCTTTGTTGCACTGAAGCCATAGCCCCGATAGAAGTGGAAAGCCTTTTGCAGGATTGTTGCATTTTTTCTTGGCAAAAAAGAGCGACCAAAGGAAGCTCCTTTTTTGACTTAGAAAAAAGCAACAAGACAAAAAAGCTTGTAACGAAAAGCGGGATTAGCTTCTAACTAAAAAAATTATCAGGAAAATAGAGGAAATAAACGGGTTATCTGTTCTCGTTTTTTGAACGAGATAGAATGTAGCACCTTCTACAGTTGCAGGGTTGCTAAGCTTTCACAGGGTCTAATCCCTCCGGCTTTCGTGATAACGATCAATATGTGTATGAACGGGACAAATATAATGAGTAATTTGGGAATATAGAATATTTTTCTGTTATTTATTACATTTTGTTATTTTACAGAAAAATATTCTATAAATAATGAATTTAACAATTAATTAATTGGATAAAATTAATTAAAAACAGATTCTTTTAACTTGATTTTCTCTGCAATTTTGAGAATATCGTTTAAAACTCCTCTGGCGGTGACTTGTTTTCCGGCACCGGCACCTTGGATTACGATCGGTATTTCACCATAAGATTGGGTATAAATCTCGATGAGATTATCCGCTCCTTTGAGTTGTCCGAGTGCTGAATTTTTTGAGGTTGAAATGAGTTTGACTTCAAGTTTTTGGTTGATTACATTGAGTTCGCCAACGTAACGAAGTACGTGATTTTCAGCTTGGGTGATTTTGGCGATTTCATAAGGTTTATCGAGCAATTGTTTGTTGGAAGCGTACTCGGCTTTGGTGTTTTCTTCGTTCAAATCGGGCAATAAAAGTGATGAAATTTGCACGTCTGAAAACTCCTTATGAATGCCGATTTCTCTGGCTAAGATGAGTAATTTTCGAGCAACATCGTTTCCTGAAAGATCTTCTCTGGAGTCGGGTTCTGTGTAACCGGATTTTTCGGCTTCTTTTAAAATGGATGAAAAAGGTGTGTTTTCGTTTCCAAATCGGTTGAAAATGTAGCTTAACGAACCGGAAAAAACACCTCTGATTTTAGTGATTTTTTCACCGGAAAGATATAATTCATTGATGGTTTGAACGACGGGTAAACCGGCACCGACATTGGTTTCGTATAAAAAAGACTGGTCGAATTTTTGAAGATTTCTACGTAATTCTTTGTAGAAATCATTGTGCAATGTATTCGCTTTTTTGTTGGCTGCTACGATGCTGAATCCGTTTTGAATGAGCGGAATGTAGAATTTAATTAACTCCTCGCTGGCAGTGGCATCGATGGCGATTAGATTTTCGAGGTTGTTGGTTTGCACATATTCGACAATATCTTCGATGGAATAGGGAAAAGCAGTTGATTGAAAATTGCTTTCCCATTGGTTTTTGATGCCGTCTTTTTCGAAAAAAGCGACAGTTGAATTGGTTATGATAGGAAATCGCAAATCTATGTTTCTTTTTTCGAGAAAAAATTGCTGACTTTCCAATACTTGATTGATGAGTGTACTTCCTACGTTTCCGATTCCGAAGAGGATGACATTTATTCTAAGCGTTGACATATTTTTGCGTGTTTTGAGTGTTGAAAATGGGTGATAAAAAAGTGGATAATTGGTTGAATTCGATTAAAAAAGCATCGTGACCGTGAATGGATTTAATTTCGTGGTAGAAAACATTTTCTTTTACTTTTCTAAGATTTTGATAGGTTTCACGATTTTCTTCAGCAATGAAAAAGTAATCGGTATCGACAGAAACGATGTGGATATTGGCTTGAATTTGACTTGCAACGGTTACAAAATCCTTTCTGTTTTTGGTAATATCATTCGTTTTTAGCAGATGATTCATTAATTTATAGGATGATAATCGAAAGCGGTTTTTGAGTTTGGAACCGTGATTGGTTAACCAATTTTCAACTTCAAAAACGTTCTTTTGTTTGCGTTGAAAACGATGATTAATGGATTGCGGCGTTCTATACAACAACATGGCATGCAAACGAGCATCGGCAATTGGATCATCGGAATTATTGAGAATTTTGTCTTGAATGAGCACGTTAGCAACAACCCAATCAGTCGCTTTCCAATCGGTTGTAATGGGAATCAGGTTTTGAATTTTTGTTGGATGTTGAGCTGCCATTTCCCATGCAATGGTACCACCTAAACTTCCGCCAATAACAGTGAAAAGTTCGTAGATATTGAGATAAAATAATCCTTCCCAAAAAATTCTTGCAATATCACGAATGGTGAAATCTTTGTAATCTGAAATTAGATTTCCAAAGACATTGTCGTAACCGTTTCCGGGAATATTGAAAGCGATGATGGTAAATTGATTGGTGTTGATGGTTTTTTCTTCGCCAATTAAATCATTCCACCAACCGTTTTCGCCCGTGATGGTTGAATTTCCGGTTAAGGCGTGATTCACAACAACTACTGGAGCTGAACCAATGGGCTGACCAAACGTTTCAAAATACAGCGGAATATAGGGTCTGACTTTTCCAATTTCTAAATTGAAATTAAATAAATCTATTTTTTTTAAGTTTTTCATAGTTTTCTTTTCTAACTTTTTTTAAAAACTGTCTTTTTTCAAACGTTGAAAAAAGACAGCTTTAAACAAACAAACAAAACCTATACAAACTATTTCAGTTGTATTATGCTGCTTCTGTGGTTGAGAATTCTTTTAGTAAAGTGAGCTCAACCGGAGTGGGATTGATAAGGTTGTCTTGAATGGGACAACGATTTTCGACAGCTTCAATCCACAATTTTAATTCTTCTAAAGTAGCATCAGACGTTGGTTTTACGACCACATTTATCGATTGAAATCCGGCTCTTTCATAGCTAATTTTTCCCTGGTATTTTTCTAAACTTAAGGTTCCGGATACTTCAACTTGAAGTGATTTTAGGGTAATTCCTTGTTCTTTTGCTACTAATTTTCCAACGGCATTGATGCATCCGGCATAACCAGCGAGCAAATACTCGAGTGGACTTGGCCCTTCCAATTCGGGAAAATTTTCATTTTTACTGATTCGAACATCAAAATTTTGTGCTTTTACAACAAATTGATTATTGGCTTTGGCATAGCCTAAAACATTTACTATTTTCTGACTCATGATTAAGTTAATTGAGGGGTTTTTATGGTTTGAAATACTGCTTTTAAATCGGCTTTTAAATCTTCGATGTCTTCTAATCCGATAGAAAGACGAATTAAATCTTTGGTTACACCGGTTGCTTCTTGCTGGGCATCAGATAATTGCTGATGCGTTGTACTTGCCGGATGAATGATTAAAGATTTTGTGTCTCCTATATTCGCTAAAAGCGAGAACAACTTGGTTTCATCGGCTACTTTTTTGGCTGCTTCAAATCCACCTTTAAGTCCGAATGTAACGATACCGCTTTTTCCTTCCGGTAAATATTCATCGGCTAAAGTTTTATATTTTGAAGTTTCCAAACCAGGATAATTTACCCACGCTACTTGTTCTTGACTTTGCAACCATTGGGCTAAAGTCAACGCATTTTCGCTATGCTTTTTAATTCGTATTTCCAGAGTTTCCAGTCCTTGAATTGTTTGAAAGGCGTTGAACGGACTTAAAGCAGCACCAAAATCGCGTAACCCTTCAATTCTAACTTTAGCGATAAACGAGGCTGCTCCTAGAACTTCATAGTATTTTAATCCGTGGTAACCAGCTGAAGGTTCAGTGAATTCAGGAAATTTTCCGTTGCTCCAATCGAAATTTCCTGCATCGATGATAACTCCGCCCAACGATGTTCCGTTTCCGGTGATGTATTTGGTTAGGGAATGAATAACAATATCTGCTCCGTGTTGAATTGGGTTTAATAAATAAGGAGTTGCCACAGTGTTATCAACAATAAAAGGCACTTTGAACGCTTTTGCTTCTTTAGAAATAGCTTTTAAATCGAGAACGTCTAATTTTGGATTTCCAAGGCTTTCAACAAAATAAGCTCTAGTATTCTCTTGTGAAGCTTTGGTGAAATTTTCAGGATTGGATGAATCTACGAATGTAGTTGTGATACCTAATCTTGGCAATGTTACACTCAACAAATTATAGGTTCCGCCATACAAACTGTTGGAAGCAACAATGTGATCACCGGCTTTTAATAAAGTTAAGAATGTTGTTGCGATAGCGGCAGTTCCTGATGCGGTGACTACGGCACCAATTCCTCCTTCGAGAGTTGCTAAGCGTTGTTCTAGAATGTCGTTGGTTGGGTTGTTTAATCGGGTGTAGATAAAACCGGCTTCAGCTAAACCAAAAAGATTGGCTGCGTGTTGCGAATTATTAAATACATACGAAGAGGTTTGATAAATTGGGACGGCTCTTGTTCCTGCGTTTTTGGTTACATCGTGTCCTGCGTGTAATGCATTGGTGGAGAATTTTTGTGTACTCATGATTTTTAGTATTAAGATTAAAGTATTAAGATTTTTGGATTTTTAGATTTTAGGATAAAAAAAAGTCCTTTTGGATAGCTTACCAAAAGGACTTTAAAACAAGTGTATAACTAGATTATGTCTTTCGCTTTTGGCAATGAGGAATCATCATGCAACAACAGATGTGCATCATCATACGGTTCATTGTTATTTTTTTTGTAGTATTCATTTTTTAAAAGTTGCTGAGTTGCTGAGATTCTGAGTTGCTGAGGTTTTGTTTGGATGCTTAAACAAGTTTAGCATAAAAAAACCTCTGCTTTTGGGCAGAGGTTCAATTGTATTTATTTTAAATAATTTAAAATTATGCAATAGTTTTCCTCTGCGGAGATTTCCACATCATACGACAACACATATTGCAAATTGTAAATTTCACTTTTAGATTTTGATTTAGCAAATGTAGAAATATTTTCTACATAAAAAAATATTTTAGATTATTTTTCTAATTTTTATTGTTAAAAAATACTTTAGTAGATTTTTATTCTACATATTTAAAATTATACTGAAAATATATAATAAAAAAATCCGGAACTAAGTCCGGATTAATTTATTATGTAAAATCAATTAGTTTTTAACAATTTTGGTAGTTCCTTTTCCAAGTTCAGTTTGAACGGAAACAAAATACATACCTGATTGTAAACTTGAAACATTCAATTCAGTTTGTGAAATACCATTTAAATTAAATGACTTCACAACTCTTCCATTTAAATCAGTTACCTCTACAGAATTGATTAAAGTTGTAGATGAAGAAAGATTAAGGATATCTTTTGTTGGATTAGGATAGATTTTTAGGTTACTAGCAAAGAAATCTTGAGTACTTAAATTCACTGTCATATTAACATTGAACAACATAAAAATTCCACCAGGACCAGGCGTGTTACAATGAACTCCAATATGGTAATTTCCTGAAGAAGCTGGTGTAAAAGTGTATGTTGAAGCATACGCTTCTGGCAAGAGATTAGCCACTCCAGCACCAACCTGAACAATTCCAGA
The DNA here is from genome assembly GCF_044339515.1 of Flavobacterium sp. Taxonomy (GTDB): domain Bacteria; phylum Bacteroidota; class Bacteroidia; order Flavobacteriales; family Flavobacteriaceae; genus Flavobacterium. Next base: position 1,013 of record NZ_JBIIVK010000023.1, on the reverse strand, counting down.
TGCTGCACCAATTTCCTGATTAAAAGTAGCTGTTGGTGACTTGCTATCAAGCATTACCACTCTAAAACTCTCGTTCGCATTTGCTGGATTATTAAAACCGTTATAAACAAGTTCAACATCATATGTTGTTCCTCCTGTTAAAGCGATTCCATTAGAAATTAACCAATCATTTTTTGCTACATTGGTTGCTGCTGTAGGAAATATAAGTGCTATAGGATCATTGACAGCATCCCCATTTACATCATTCCCATTATTAAAGGACCATGACAAACCATTTGCATTTGAATCAAATGGTCTCCAACATGTAAATTGATTGGCCCAAGCTTCATTGAATGGAACTTCAGAATCACATGGTGAAACAACAGTTGAAACCTCAAATGTAAGATTTTGTGCATCAGCACCCCAACGATTATCAAATTGAATGTAGTAAGTTACATTGGCTTCAGCTAGAAAAGATAAATCGGTAAGGTAGTTAGTATCACTAACATCATCTGATGCAATTACACAAACTAAAGAAGCACACGAACCGTCAAAAATAGATATTCTGGAATCTCCGGCTGTTGGATTTGCTGCAATATTAGTATTAATCCTTACAATAGTTTCAGAAGGAGAATTAAAAGAGTACCATAAACCTGATGTAACATTCGCCGTGGTAAAACAACCAGCTTGGTAAGTACCATTGATTGTTCCGTAAGTATAACTTCCGGCCGTTACCGGAAGTGCAGTTGCACAAGAACCTTGAGCAAAACTCACGACTTGAACAAAAGCAAAAACAAAAAGTAATAGTTTTTTCATAAATATGTTTTTAAATTAAGTTATAAAATTAATATTTTTTTTTTAAAATCAAACATTTGAACAAAAAATATAACAAAATAACTTTTAAAAATACCCGTTGGGTGTAATTATTTTAAGAAAATAAAAGGATTAGATATTGTCCAAGATACTGAAATTCAGTATCTTGGTGTCGCCAAACAAAACAATATCTATGACAAATATAGTTAAAAATTATTTTA
>NZ_JBIIVK010000022.1:0-50859 GCF_044339515.1 Flavobacterium sp. | reverse complement strand
AATATTTACAATTATACCTAAATGAGTTCGTTTACAAGCTTAATAGACGGTATTTTGAAGAAAAATTATTCGACAGGCTAGTGATAGCAAGGATTACAGGGTTATGACTAATAACGGACAATCAAAATTGTTTAAACAGTTTGGTTAGATAAGCTCGTGAATTACTTAATTTTGCAAGACATTTAATTGTATATGTTAGAAAAAGAAAAAATAAATTTTGAGAAAACTGTCGTCGTAGGAATTGTTACAAAAGAACAAGATGAATCTAAATTGAACGAATATTTAGACGAATTAGAGTTTTTGACCTATACCGCCGGTGGTGAAGTAATTAAACGTTTTTGGCAAAAGCTTGAAAAACCCAACCCAAAAACGTTTGTGGGGACGGGTAAAATGGAAGAAATCAATCTTTATATTAAAGAAAATAAAGTTTCTACCGTTATTTTTGATGATGAACTTTCGCCTGCTCAACAAAAAAATATTACTAAAATTTTAGATTGTAAGGTATTAGACCGAACCAACCTAATTTTAGATATTTTTGCTCAACGTGCCGAAACTTCCTATGCGAGAACACAAGTTGAATTGGCTCAATGTCAGTATCTATTACCACGATTATCAGGAATGTGGACACACTTGGAACGTCAACGGGGTGGGATAGGAATGCGTGGTCCCGGTGAAACGGAGATTGAAACCGATAGACGAATAGTGCGAGATCGAATTGCTTTATTGAAAGACAAAATCAAAACGATTGACAAACAAATGTCGGTGCAACGCGGAAATCGTGGTGCGATGGTTAGGGTAGCTTTGGTAGGATATACCAATGTGGGAAAATCTACGTTGATGAATGCGGTTGGAAAAAGCGATGTTTTTGTAGAGAATAAATTGTTTGCTACCTTAGATACCACCGTTCGAAAAGTAGTTATTAAGAATTTACCTTTTTTGCTTTCGGATACAGTTGGTTTTATTCGAAAATTGCCGACACAATTAGTAGAATCCTTTAAAAGTACGCTGGATGAAGTTAGAGAAGCGGATTTGTTATTGCATGTGGTAGATATTTCGCATCCGGATTTTGAAGATCATATTGCATCTGTAAATCAGATTTTGCAAGACATTAAGAGTGCCGATAAACATACAATTATGGTTTTTAATAAAATTGATGCTTATAAACCTGCTCAATTTGATGAAGATGATTTGATGATTGAACGAACATCCAAGCATTATTCGTTGGAAGAATGGAAAGCCACCTGGATGAGTACTGTGGGTGAAAATAATGCTTTGTTTATTTCGGCAACAAACAAAGAGAATTTTGAAGAATTTAGAGAAAAAGTATACGAAGCTGTTCGGGAAATTCATGTGACTCGTTTTCCTTATAATAAATTTTTGTATCCGGATTATAAGGATGCTGTGGATGAGGAATAGAATTTAGCACAGACTGCGACAGGGATTGAAGAGGAAAGCTTTTTTGATTTTTTTCATACAAATGCCCGATCGAGGAAGCGACCAACGGAAGCTCCCGCAGCCGGAGCAGTTGTTGAAAAAAATCAAGAAACTTGGAACGAAAAGCCCGACCGTTCGCCCCAAAAAACAAAAAGGCTTTTCCTATGATGGAAAAGCCTTTTTTTGTAAGCTTGTATGAGTTTAAAATCCGTAGTTCACACCTACACCCAATACTTGACGAGTTTGGAAACCACGAAAAGCATTGTCATCATAAATGGTTTGAAAAGACAGATTTGTTGACAAAAACTTGTTGATAGTCATCACAATATTTAGTTGATAATCAACATCCACATTTTGTGGGTCTTCTAAATAGTTGGTGTACAAATTCAGGATGTTTTCTGCGGATACGTTTTCGAATAAGTTGAATTTATAGTAACCTGCTGCATAGAAACCGAGTTCGTAACGCATTGTTTTCCCTTCATCTACACCGAAATAATTCACTCCTGTAAATTTGTCTCTTAAGTCTTTGCTAACAAATGTGAATTTTGATGATAATGGTGCTAAATTGAACTTTAGATTATCGCGTTTTTTCCACATCATACCAGGTCCAAAAGTTAAATATGCTGGAGAAAAAATATTAGTGTTTTCGTCTCTAACCTCAACACCGTCCACATTTGTATAAACAAATCCTTTGGTAAATTGCGTTCTAAAGTTTAGAAATGCTGAATAATACCAATACCCGCCTGCTTTTTTTCCGGCTAGGGAATTGAATTCAAAACGGTCATCCGTTTTCTTTTCAAATTCTGAATTTTTGGTTTTTACGATACCGTAAGAAGCAATCACTTTGTTATCCCAAGACCACTCATCACTTTTATAGTTGAAGTCATAATTAAGTCCGAGGTTTCCTGAAATATTGTTTTCACCTCCTGCAACCCAATTGTCAAATGTAGATTGATTAAACAAGAAAGAAATATTTCCTTTTTTAGTCCAACCATTGGTTCGTGTAGTGTCGTTTACAGCTTTTACTACCTCGTCAACACTTTTAACCACTTCTTGTTGAGCGGAAACATTAAATCCAAACAACAAACTTAGTACGATTACTAGTTTTTTCATCCTTTAAATTTTAAGATTTTGCGGGACAAAGTTAGTAATTGTTCTAAATTTAACAATTTTTTTTGCGTTAATGACTTTTATTTAGGTGCTTTATAGAGCGGAACTGCTGAACAAGCTTCGCCAAACATGATGCTTTTGGCTACTTTTTGTAACTGCTGAATCGCAAAAACATAGGCTGTTTCCGGAACAGGCTTTTTAGAACATCCTTTTAAAATAACCGGTTTATTAGTGTAGATAGAATAATCGATTTGATTGAGGATTTCACTATATAATAAGGTGTCGATTTCTTCTTTTTTGCCTAAAATGATTTTTTTTGCAAACGGCTGAAGATGAACCGTAACCAAAATAGTTGCCCAAGCCGGTAAAATCGCATCGGTAGAACAATGAATCGCCACAAATTGGTTTTGATATTGCGACCAATCATAGTTTTTTAAGGCTTCTCGAAAGTCTTTTTCTTTTAACAAAAAACCTTCTTCCAGCCATTGGGCAATATCGATTTGTGTTCGGATTCCTGTGGGATAATAATCCTCTAAATCGAATACTTCGAGGGATGAATTGGCTACTTTGTTGATGATTTCGTTCATGTCTTTTGTTTCAGGTTTCAAGTTTCAAGTTTCAAGTTGCTGAACCTGAAACCTGAAACTTGAAACTTTTTTACAACATTCCCAATTCTAATTTTGCTTCTTCGCTCATTAAATCTTTGCTCCACGGTGGGTCGAAAGTAATTTCTACTTCGCAAGATTTAACGGCATCAAGAGATTTGATTTTTTCTTCTACTTCTCTCGGCAATGTTTCAGCAACAGGACAATTGGGTGATGTTAAAGTCATTAAAACTTTCACGTCGTTGTCTTCGTTGATCATTACGTCGTAGATTAATCCGAGTTCATAAATATCAACTGGTATTTCGGGGTCGTAAATGCCTTTTAGGACTTTAACCACTGATTCCCCTAAGTTTATTTCGTCTTTATATTCTTCCATTTTGTTTACTTAAAAAATTGACTATTTTCTTAACCATATAAGTAGTATAAGGGAATATAAGTTAATCCCAAATTTGATTATATAAGTTATTAATATACGTTTTCTGGCCTTCTTTGTAAATGTTTGTTACATTAAAATTGATTAATAAGCCGATTGGTATTTTTAATAAATTCATGTAAGATAAAATTTGAGCTTCAAAAATCGGCTTCATTTCTGTAACTGATTTTAATTCAACCACTAATTTTTCTTCAATTAAAAAATCACACCTTAATTCAGCATCAACCTCAATACCTTTATATTGAATAGGTATCAATAATTCCGATTGAAATTTAATTTTTCTTAATTCAAGTTCGTGTTTAAGACATTTGTGATAAACACTCTCAAGTAATCCGGGACCAAGACTTTTATGAACTTCAATGGCCGCTCCATTCACTTGATAAACTAAATCTTTTACATCTTGTTTCGTATAATTCATAAATCTTATAATATCTTATATGGCTTATATGGTAAAAAAATTATTGCTTCGCTTCAAAAGCTAACGCATACATTTTTATCTGTTTTATCATTGATACTAAACCGTTTGCTCGTGTGGGAGACAAATGTTCTTTCAATCCTATTTCATCAATAAAATCGGTGTTGGCTTCTAAAATGGCAGACGGTTTTTGGTTAGAAAATGTTCGGATTAAAATAGCGATGATTCCTTTGGTTAAAATAGCATCACTATCGGCTGTAAATGCAATTTTTCCATCATTTTCTTCACCTTGCAACCATACTTTTGATTGACAACCTTTGATGATGTTCTCCTCGGTTTTATATTTTTCATCAATCAACGGCAAAGTTTTTCCGAGTTCGATGATGTATTCATAACGCTGCATCCAATCATCAAACATTGAAAACTCGTCAACGATTTCGTCTTGTATTTCTTTAATTGTCATTGCTTTCTGTTTTTACAAACGAAACTATTTTATTTACAAAAGCTTCGATTTCAACTGGCGGACTATCATGATCGAAGGTTTGTGATTGGTAAACTTTTCCTTCATATACAATTCTGACATTAGCCATTGCTGCACCGTCATAAAAACGTTTTTCTTCCGGTCCTTTATAATTTTCAAGTTGATTTAGATCAATTTTTACAAACAAATCTGTTAATTCTTTAAAATCCTCTTTTGCCAAATGATAGCTTTTTGCCTTTTCTTCTCGTTTTCTAACAATGGAAAGGGTTTCGTTCTGGATTTGTATATTCACATAACTTCCTCTCGAAATGGCTTGGTATTCGATGGTCGCTTTTTTCATTTCTTCTTTTTCCTTTTGACTGCAATCTTTCGTTAAAAAAAGTGAAAGAAAAATTATTGTAATCGTTTTCATAATCTGTTTTTTTAAGACAACATTCGTTTTGCTTTTTTAACGGCTTCTACCAAGGCATCAATTTCTTCTTTGGTGTTATAAAACGCAAACGAAGCTCTCAATGTTCCGGGGATTTGATAAAAATCCATAATCGGTTGAGCACAATGGTGTCCGGTGCGAACCGCTATTCCTAACTTGTCAATTATCGTACCAACATCATACGGATGAATGCCGTCAATATTAAACGAAATTACGGAAGTTTTTTGGTTTGATGTACCATAAATTTTTAATCCTTCTATTTCCAGTAATTTTTTAGTTCCGTATTCGAGTAATTCGTGTTCGTAGGCGGCAATGTTGTCAAAACCAATTTCATTGAGATAATCGATGGCGGTTCCGAGGACAATTCCTCCCGCAATATTGGGTGTTCCTGCTTCAAATTTGTGTGGCAATTCCGCATACGTGGTTTTTTCAAAAGAAACCGTAGCAATCATTTCGCCTCCGCCTTGGTAGGGTGGCAATTTGTTTAACCATTCTTCTTTTCCATATAAAATTCCGGTTCCGGTTGGTCCGCAGATTTTGTGTCCGGAAAACACATAAAAATCACAATCTAAGTCTTGAACATCCGGTTTTAGATGCGGCGTTGCTTGTGCTCCATCGATTAAAACAGCTGCTCCAACTTCGTGGGCTTTTTTAATCATCCATTTGATTGGATTGATGGTTCCCAAAGCATTGGAAATATGATTTACGGTTACAATTTTGGTTTTATCTGAAAGTAATCGTTGGTATTCTGAAAGAATTAATTCACCCGATTCATTCATCGGAATCACAACTAATTTGGCTCCGGTTTTTTCGCATAACATTTGCCATGGAACTATATTGCTGTGGTGTTCTAAGGCAGAAACCATCACCTCATCGCCTTGTTTTAGGAATGATGCAAATCCATTCGCAACTAAATTAATTCCGTGCGTAGTTCCGGAAGTAAAAAGCACTTCGTGACTAAATTTTGCGTTGATGTGCTGTTGAATTTTCAATCGTGAAGCTTCATACGCATCTGTGGCCAACTGACTCAACGTGTGTACACCACGATGAATATTGGCATTAATTTCTTTATAATAATTGGCTTCTGCATCAATCACCACTTGAGGCTTTTGCGAAGTGGCGGCGTTATCGAAATAGACAAGCGGTTTTCCGTTTACGGTTTGAGAAAGTATCGGAAAATCGGCTCTTATTTTTTGACTATCTATCATTTTTATTTAGAAAAATTCTAAATACAAAAGTAGTAAAAAAGGAAGTCGTAACCGCCACAAATTCAAGAATTTTTATGAATTGTGACAGCTGAAATACCTCAAATGCTGTTTTTTTTTCTTATTATTTTATACATTGCACGAAATAACATTTCAAATGAAAAAGATTTTCAAATTTTTAAGTGTTTTGCTTTTATTGGTTGTCGTTTATGTGGGCGTAACAACTTATCCTAAATTAGATATTGTGTCCGGATTTTCTGCCAAAAGTGTGGCATCTGGTCATTTTATTGATAGTCGTTCTCTGGAAGTTATTGAAAGTGGCGATAATGACATTGACAATGTTCGTTTAGCAACCAATGAAATCCATGAAGAAGGAAAGTTTGTTATTTCTTCAGCTTTCGGGTTAAAAAAACGCAAAGCCATTTACCGAGAAGGTTTGGGAGCTACTTTAATAAATGATGATTTTGATGAAACAAAACCGTATTTGGTTCCGAAACGAAATAAAACAGTAATTAATTTACCTTTTCCATATGGAAATCTTGAACAAAAAGACACTCTTTTTCCGGAAGTGAATTACGAAAAACTGAATTTAGCAGTTGATAATGCTTTTGATAAAAAAGGTAAAAAAATAAAGCGAACCAGAGCTCTTTTGGTCATTTACAAAGACAAAATTATCGCCGAAAAATACGAAGATGGTTTTTCTAAAAACACCAAATTCTTAGGTTGGTCAGTGATAAAAAGTATCACGGCAACTTATTTTGGAATTTTGCAAAAGCAAGGAAAAATCGACATTAACAAACCTGTTGGTTTACCGGAATGGGCGAAAGATGAACGTTCTAAGATTACATTACACCATTTGATTCAAATGAATTCCGGTTTGGAATGGGAAGAAGATTACGGTTCAATATCGGATGTAACGAAAATGTTGTTTTTAGAAGATGATATGGCGAAAATTCAATTGGAAAAACCGGCCGCTTTTGCTCCAAATAAGCATTGGAATTATTCTTCGGGAACAACAAATCTGCTTTCGGGAATCTTGCGAAGACAATTTGCAACGCATCAGGAATATTTAGATTTTTGGTATTCGTCATTAATTGATAAAATTGGTATGCATTCGATGTTGATTGAACCGGATATGGCCGGGAATTTCGTGGGTTCATCGTATGGATGGGCAACCGCTCGCGATTGGGCGAAATTTGGCTTGCTTTATTTGCACGAAGGCAATTGGAATGGTGTGCAGATTTTCGATAAAAGTTGGGCGAAGTATGTGGCAACACCTACTCCTACTTCCAACGGTGCTTATGGTGGTCATTTTTGGTTAAATGCCGGCGGAACGTATCCTGATGTTCCAAAAGACATGTATTACGCGAGTGGTTATCAAGGGCAAAAAGTCATCATTATTCCGAGTAAAGAAATGGTGATTGTTCGTTTTGGATTGACGGAAGATGAGGATTTTGATTTTAATGGGATGATGAGGAGGGTTTTGGGGAGTTTGAGGAAATAGACTTTTAATCCTCATAAATCCCTATAAACTAAAGAATTAAGAAATGTTTCCCTTATTTATGAGGGAAACATTTTTTATAAAACATCATTACTTGTTGGGACTTTATACTTCAGAAAATTTTGATTTATAGGCTATTATAAAATATTTTACTTATTTTTATTAACTATCAGGAATATTTATGTATATTTGCATCTGTAAGTTCTTTGAAAGTGTTTTGATAGCACAATACTAAATAGAGTTCACTTAATAGTCATAATTATGACAACCCAAACGGGTATATTAACAGCAGCAGTAACCCTCTGAAAAGACAAAATGATGATGATGTCATCAAGCCGATATTCAAGAGATAATTGAAGTTGTTATAATCTGTTTTATTTTTTGAAGCAGGGGATTTTAAGCGAGTGTAATGGAGAACATTGTTTACGTATTTAGTATTGGGCTTATTGGCAAGAAGCAGGACGATATTGTCCTAATTTAAATATAAAGCAAAATGTCGAGATTAAAAAGAAATCAAAACATCGATGGTTTAATCGAAAGTATTAAAACCATCAAAAAGAGCCAGTGTTCTCTTTCGGTAGAAGACTTAAATGTCTTAAATGAAGCAATTTCTAAACTTCAATTTCTGAAAAAGAAAAAAGGATTAACAAATAAACATCTTCAGCAACATGTTGTTGAAATAGTTGAATTGATTAATAAGTTTTTCATTTAAAATCAGAAATTATGAAATCAAGAAATTATTCTATTAAAAAACTCCGACACTCCTTAAATTATTCCAAAATCATTAAGTCATGAATTTAGGTACAGTTATTAAAAATATCCGCAAACAAAAAGGTCAAACTCAATCAGAGTTTGCCTCTTCTTGTGGTATTACTCAAACTTATCTTTCTCAAATAGAAGGCAATCTAAAAGAACCCAATCTTTCTACATTAAAAGAGATTAGTACCAATTTAGATGTTCCTTTACCAATTTTATTTTTTCTTTCTTTAGATGAAAATGATATTGATCCAGAAAAAAGAAAGGCTTTTGAAATTATAAATCCATCTGTTAAATCTTTGGTAAGTGAATTCTTCGCAGTTTAAAAAATCTCAATTTAAATACTTTTGCTCAAAAGTAGGTTTTGATACTAAAACTGTTGAATTTATACTTGAAAATATTGATAGTTTTTGTTATGAAAAACCTCCAGAACTAAAACCTGATAAAATAAACGGAGGTTTTAAAAAATATAAAGATGGAACTTTGAAAACGCGAATTATTCGGCCATCAAAGGGAAAATTGAAAGTAATACAAAAGAAAATCAAGTCTAATATTCTATCTGAGATTTCCCTACCTGATAATGTTCATGGTGGTGTAAGAAGAAGAAGTAATATATCCAATGCAAAACCTCATCAGGGAAAAAAATTTCAGTTTACAACTGATTTACAAAACTTTTATCCATCAATAAAAAGCAAACAAGTTTATGATTGTTTTCTAAAACTAGGTTTTAGCAATCATTTTTCTTCATATATAACAAAACTTTCAACCTGGAAAGGTGAAGTTCCACAAGGAGCTCCTACCAGTACTGCTGTTTCTAATTTAGTATTCTTAAAAACCGATATAGAATTAATTGATTTTTGTAATAGAAATCAAATTACCTACACAAGATACATCGATGATTTAACATTTTCGTCTCAAAGTGATTTTAGAAATTTGATTCCTGAATTAATGAGTATTGTAATTAAAAGTGGATTTAAAGTTAGCTTCAGAAAAACTCTTTATGCTGGAAATCAAAATGTAACCGGAGTAGATGTGTTTTTAAACAAAATTGATGCTCCAACGAAAATCAAGGAAAAGGTAAATGATGAGAAATATAAAGATATGAAAAGCAATCCTATACAGAATTACATTAATCAGATTCAAAAAACGAATATAAAAAAGAAATAAAATTTTTATTTAGATGGATAACAATGATTGTAAATAAAATCCAAATATTCTTGAGCTTTCAGAGCTTCTGCTGGTTGTAATTTATATGTCTTATATCTTGCATTTCTAGACTGGTCATCTAACCATTTATATTTTGCACCAACTGCATAGTTTATCTTATCAAATACTAATCTCTCTCTCGCCGCATGTCTTCCGTCCATATGATATGCGGATTTTACATCAGAGATATCATTACACATCCTCCCTGATATTTCTATAGGCAAAATAAAATCTTCAACAAAATGAATGCATGAGTAAAAAGCAGTTGTAACAACCCAATCATAATATTTTTTCCCACTAAGTAGCTCGTAACATAATTCTCTGTTACGTTCTCCAAAATCTTTCTTTTTAGCCATAACTTTAGATTTCTTCTGAATAATCAAAACCATCTTTAGCCAATAGCTCCTCATCTAAATCAGTAGTACTAATTAGACTTAAATCTAATGTGTTTTGAAAGAGAGAATGAAAAGAACATTGCATTTCATGAATTTTAGTATATGCAAATTCAACAAACTCATCATTTAATAACAATGATTCATTAAGCGATACAATTACTTTTGGGCTTTTATGAAAAATATTAATATAAATCTTATTTACACTGTATTCATTAGCAGACAGATGGCTTACTAGAGCTTTTGATGACAAATAAACCTGATTTGCTTTTTCAACAAATCGTTCTTTGGCTTTTTGCATAATCATATCCATTACTTCCTTTTTTGCAGATTTTTCACCATCACTGTAGCCACGTGAATAAGCATCGGCGACCACGTTTACATGATAATATAAATCACTAATCTTAGAAGTTTTAGCATTACCTGAATGAAATTCTAAGTAGTTATTAAATTGATTAATGCCGGTAGATTTTGAAAAAGTTGGACTATTCATAATAAAGTAGTAATATTCTGAAACTTAATTAAAAATTCCTTGAAATACGATGTAAAAATATTAAAATTACAAAAATTAGAATTCGTTTATCAACAAATATTTGTTAATAAAAGTTATTTATAATAATTCTAAATAAATTGCCCTACAAATCAAACCCCAAATTCACTCCCAATTTCATCGCAATAATCTTCGTGATGCGTTGTTTGAGTTCAGGGATTTTGATGCTTTCGATGACTTCGTTGGAAAACGCATACAACAATAACGCTTTGGCTTCTTTTTGCGGAATACCGCGTTGTTGCATATAGAACATCGCACTTTCGTCTAATTGACCAATAGTGCAGCCGTGTGAACACTTCACATCATCTGCAAAAATTTCCAATTGTGGTTTCGCGTTGATAGTGGCTTTGTCGCTCAATAAAATATTGTTGTTTTGCTGAAAAGCATCGGTTTTTTGGGCTTCTTTTTCTACGAAAATCTTTCCGTTGAAAACGCCGGTGGAACTTCCTCCTAAAATAGTTTTATAGTTTTGATGGCTTTCGCAATTAGGTGTAGCGTGATTTACTAAGGTGTAATGATCCACGTGTTGCTTGTCGCCAATAATCGTAATTCCTTTTAAGGTGGAATCAATTCGTTCACCAAAATGATAGAAATTCAAGTTGTTTCGGGTGATATTTCCACCAAACGAAAACGTGTGTACCGCTACTCTACTCTCTTGTTTTTGAGAAATATACGTGTTGTCAATCAAGTTAGCCGTTTGTTCATCGTTTTGAATTTTATAGTAATCAACAATCGCTCGTTTTTGAGCAAAAATTTCGGTCACTGAATTGGTCAACACCGGATTACTGTTCAAACTTTGATGACGTTCGATGATTTGTACATGAGCATTTTCGCCTACAATAATCAAATTTCGAGGTTGCACCATCAAGGCACTTTCTTCCCCTGTAGAAAAATGAATGATTTCAATCGGTTTATCGGCCACTTTACTTTTTGGAATGTTGATGTAAGCCCCTTCTTGAGCAAAAGCAGTATTTAACGTGGTTAAACTTTCGTCTTTGCTAGCAATTTGGTTGAAATAGGTATCCAAAACCATTTTATATTTTGGCTTTGTCAGCACAGAAGAAAGCAAGCAAACGTCAATTCCTTCGTGCGTAGTTGACGATAAAAACGAACTGAATTTACCATCCACAAAAACCAATTTATACGTATCAATTTCGTGTAGAAAAAATTTCTTTACATCTTTGAATTCAATCGCATTTTCCCTTTTTGGAAAAACAGAGTAATCATTTTTTAATACAGAATTCAGTGAGGTATATTTCCAAGCCTCCTCTTTTTTGGTTGGGAAACCTTTGTTTTCAAAGTTTTTGATGGCAGAAGTTCGGATGTCATGTAGCTGTGCCGTTACATCGACTTTTTCTTCGAAAGCCATAAAGGATGAAATTAATTTTTCTTTTAAATCCATTTTAAATGTTGAGATTTTAAAAATCTACAAATATTTTATCTTAAACCATTAAGGTATTAAGGTTCATTAAGGTTTGCGACTTAATTTCCCTAATCTCTTAATGGTTTAAATTTATTTTTAAACTTCTTGTTCTTGTTTTATCCAGTCATAACCTCTTTCTTCTAGCTCAAGAGCTAGTTCTTTCCCTCCGGATTTAACGATTTTTCCGTCCATCAACACATGCACAAAATCAGGAACGATATAATCTAATAAACGTTGGTAATGCGTGATTACTAAAACGGCATTGTCGTCGCTTTTTAATTTGTTTACGCCATTTGCTACAATTCGCAACGCGTCAATATCCAAACCGGAATCTGTTTCGTCTAGAATAGCAATTTTGGGTTCCAACATCGCCATTTGAAAGATTTCATTACGTTTTTTCTCACCACCTGAAAAACCTTCGTTTAACGAACGAGATAAAAACTTGCGATCGATTTCTAATAATTCTGATTTTTCACGAATTAGTTTCAGCATTTCATTAGCAGGCATTTCCTCTTTTCCGTTGGCTTTTCTGTGTTCATTGATGGCTGTTTTCATAAAGTTTGTTACCGAAACACCTGGTATCTCAACAGGATATTGAAACGATAAGAAAATACCTTTATGTGCTCTTTCCTCGGGAGCTAATTCTGCTAAATCTTCTCCATCTAATTCAACTGTTCCTTCCGTAACTTCGTAATTTTCATTTCCGGCAATAACGGCTGAAAGTGTACTTTTTCCGGAACCGTTTGGCCCCATGATGGCATGTACTTCGCCGGCTTTGATTTCAAGGTTGATGCCTTTTAATATTTCTTTGTCTTCTATGGAAGCGTGTAAATTTTTTATGCTTAACATTTTTATTTTTTTTAAACCATTAAGGGATTAAGATTCATTAAGTTTATTATCCAACAGAGCCTTCTAGTGAAATCTCCAACAATTTTTGTGCTTCCACCGCAAATTCCATTGGTAATTTATTCAGTACTTCTTTACTGAATCCGTTTACGATTAATGCAATTGCTTTTTCAGTTGGAATTCCTCGTTGGTTGCAATAAAACACTTGGTCTTCTCCAATTTTGGAAGTCGTTGCTTCGTGTTCGATTTTGGCGGATGTATTTTTACTTTCGATGTACGGAAAGGTGTGTGCTCCACAATTATTTCCCATCAAAAGCGAATCACATTGTGAAAAATTTCTAGCGTTATCGGCTCTTGACGAAATTTGAACCAAACCTCGGTAACTGTTTTGCGATTTTCCTGCTGAAATTCCTTTAGAAATAATGGTGGACTTAGTGTTTTTTCCTAAATGAATCATCTTGGTACCGGTATCGGCTTGTTGATAATTATTGGTCACGGCAATAGAGTAAAATTCGCCAATTGAGTTATCGCCTTTCAACACACAAGAAGGATACTTCCAAGTGATAGCAGAACCGGTTTCTACTTGTGTCCATGAAATTTTTGCGTTTTTCTCGCACAAACCTCGTTTGGTCACAAAGTTATAAACGCCGCCTTTACCTTCTTTGTTTCCCGGGAACCAATTTTGAACAGTGGAATATTTAATTTCTGCATTATCTAAAGCAATCAATTCCACTACAGCAGCATGCAATTGATTTTCGTCACGACTTGGAGCGGTACAGCCTTCTAAATAGGAAACATAACTGCCTTCGTCGGCAATGACTAAGGTGCGTTCAAACTGACCTGTGCCGGCTTGATTGATACGAAAATAAGTGGATAATTCCATAGGACAATGAACGCCTTTTGGAATGTAACAAAAACTTCCATCTGAAAAAACAGCGGAGTTCAATGCCGCATAAAAATTATCTTTAGGCGGAACTACACTGCCAATGTATTTCTGAACCAACTCCGGATGTTCTTTGATGGCTTCAGAAATACTCATAAAAATGATGCCTTTCTCCGCCAATGTTTTTTTGAAAGTAGTGGCAACAGAAACGGAATCAACCACAATATCAATGGCCACGTTGTTCATTTTTTTCTGTTCATCTATCGAGATGCCCAGCTTTTTATACATGGCTAATAATTCCGGGTCCACATCGTCCAATGTTTTGTTCGGATCCGCTTTTTTAGGTGCTGAATAATACGAAATCGCTTGGAAGTCAGGTTTTTCATAATGAACATTGGCCCATTCCGGTTCTTTCATTTCCAACCAAGAGCGAAAAGCGTCCAAACGCCAATTGGTCATCCATTCGGGCTCTCCTTTTTTGTGTGAAATTGCCCGAACGATGTCTTCATTTAAGCCAATCGGAAACGTTTCTGAATCTAATTCGGTGTAAAAACCATATTCGTATTCTTTAGTTTCCAGTTCAACTTTTAAATCGTCTTCTGTATATTTTGCCATTGTAGTCTAATTAAAGTGAGAATGATTCTCCACACCCACATGTTCTATTCGCATTCGGGTTGTTAAACACAAATCCTTTTCCGTTTAATCCCCCTGAAAATTCTAAAATCGTTCCGGCTAAGTAGAGAAAACTTTTCTTTTCTACCGCTACTTTTATATCGTTGTCTTCGAATACTTTATCGTTTTCTCCTATTTCTTTGTCAAATTTTAAATCATAAGACAAACCGGAGCAACCGCCACTTTTCACACCTACGCGAACGTAGTCACGAGCAGCATCAAAACCATCATCTTGCATCAAATCGATGATTTTTCTTCTGGCTGTATCTGAAACTTTTATCATAAGTTATTTTGATTTTGTCTAAATAAAGAGCAAATATACGGCAAAACTAGAAAATTAAAATAAATTCTAACATTTTTATAACGAATGGATTGATAGAAAATAGTTATAATAATTATTCAAAAAGCTAAGTTTTTAGTAATTTGCGAAACATTTATATCAATTCAAACGATTTATGAAACTATACCCCATTGAAGCCGGAAATTTTAAACTCGACGGAGGAGCCATGTTTGGCGTGGTGCCAAAAACCATTTGGAACCGAACTAATCCGGCAGACGAAAACAACCTCATCGACATTGCTGCTCGTTGTTTATTGATTGAAAACGGAAACCGATTGACTTTAATCGACACCGGAATGGGCAACAAACAATCGGATAAATTTTTTGGTTATTATTCGCTTTGGGGTGATCATTCTTTAGATAAATCGTTGGCCAAATATGGTTTTCATCGGGACGATGTGACCGATGTTTTTATGACGCATCTTCATTTTGATCATTGTGGCGGAAGTGTTAATTGGAACAAAGACCGCACAGGTTATGAAGTCGCTTTTAAAAACGCTAAATTTTGGACGAACGAAAACCATTGGGAATGGGCAACTAAACCCAATTCAAGAGAAAAAGCTTCTTTTTTGCAAGAAAATATCATTCCAATGCAAGAAAGTGGTCAGCTAAATTTTATCAAAAGACCAAATGCAGATTTTGGCTTTTCTGAAGAATTGAATTTCGGCATTTTTTATGCAGATGGTCATACCGAAAAACAAATGCTACCTCACATTAAATACCAAGATAAAACCATTGTTTTTTGTGCCGATTTATTGGCTACAGCCGGACATATTCCGATTCCATATGTGATGGGTTATGATACTCGACCGCTTTTGACGTTAGATGAAAAAGCCAAATTTATGAATGCGGCCGCCGAAAACAATTACCATTTATTTTTAGAACACGATGTTCACAATGAAATCATCACCGTTGAAAAAACCGAAAAAGGTGTGCGTTTGAAAGAAGTTTTCCGTTGTGAAGATGTCTTAAGTTAGTGTTAATCATCAGAAAAGAAATTAAAAATCACTTATTTTTACAGCCAAATTTACATTTATGAACTCAATAAAATCAATCGTTTTTTTAGGATTATCGTCTTTATTTTTAATTGGTTGTGGTGCTTCAAAATCATCCTTTACCAATTTAAAACCGCTTACTTCTGAAACCGTTCCGTTAAAGAACGGCAAAATTTCTGAGGCAGAATTATTGCGTTGGAGTCATTTAGACCTCATTAAAGATACAATTCCGGGCATGAGTGTTGACCGAGCATATGCAGAACTTCTTAAAAACAGAAAAGGTCAAAAGGTAATTGTAGCGGTTATCGATAGCGGTACCGACATTGAACACGATGATTTAAAAGGTCGAGTTTGGACAAACGCTAAAGAAATTCCAGGAAACGGAATTGACGATGATAACAACGGCTATATTGACGACATCCACGGTTGGAACTTTTTAGGCGATGTGGTTCATGAAACCTTAGAGTTAACTCGTATTGTACGAAAAGGAGATGATGGTTCCGAAACGTACCAAAAAGCACTAAAAAAACTGGATGAAGAAAAGAAGGAAGCTTTAACTAATAAACAACAAATCGATTTTATTATTGCTGCCGATAAAGGAATCTCAGAACATTTGAAAAAAGAAGATTATACTTTACAAGAAGTAAAATCCATTCTGACCACCAACCCAACGTTAGGGAATTACAAAATGGCAATGATGCAATTTTTAGCAAAATCTTCTCGTGAAGAATTCATGAAAGAAGTGAACGAATATGGCGAACACATTTATGACCAATTGAATTATAATTTGAATACCGAATACAATGGAAGAAAAGCCCTGGGCGATAACCACGAGGATTTTTCAACAAAATCCTATGGGAACAACCAAGTTTGGGGTCCGGATAAAAAACATGCCTTACATGGAACACACGTTGCCGGAATTATTGCTCAAGTGCGTGGAAATAATTTAGGTGGTGACGGTGTGGCAACAAACGTCGAAATCATGGCCATTCGTGCCGTTCCTAACGGAGATGAGTATGATAAAGATATCGCTCTTGCCATTCGTTATGCAGCTGACAACGGTGCTAAAGTGATCAACGGAAGTTTCGGAAAAGGCTTTTCTCCTCAAAGAGAATGGGTTCACGAAGCCATTCAATATGCTGCAAGCAAAGATGTCTTATTCGTTCACGCAGCCGGAAATGACGGCGAAAATTTAAATGTAGTTGAAAGTTTCCCAAATGATCGAATAGGCGATAAAGAAATTGCCGATAACTTCATCAAAATTGGTGCTTTAAACTTTGATTACGGTTCTAAAACGGTTGCTGATTTTTCAAACTATGGCAAAACAGATGTCGATGTTTTTGCTCCCGGTGTAAAAATTTATGCCACTGTACCCAACCAAGAATTCAAATATGAACAAGGCACTTCGATGGCTTCACCCAACGCAGCCGGAGTTGCCGCATTGATTCGTTCGTATTATCCAACGTTAACCGCTCCGCAAGTGAAAATGATTTTGAAAGAAAGCGGTATTGCTATCAATAAAACTGTGGTTGTAGGTGGAGATACAACAAACAAATTACCGTTTTCCGAATTATCCACTACCGGAAAAATTGTGAATGCGTATAATGCGTTATTGATGGCAGATAAAATCGCTAACTCAACCGGAAACGTTTCAAAATAAAACTCAAAAACCCATTCGTATGAGAAAAGCTATCGTGCTTCTTTTTATTGCTTTTTATAATTTTATTATTGCCCAAAATAACCCCAATCCCGGTTATTGGCAACAACAAGCCGATTACAAAATGGAGTTGTCAATGGATGTGAAAACCTTTCAATACAGAGGAACGCAAACTTTGGAATATTCCAACAATTCAAATGACACACTTCGCAAGGTGTTTTATCATTTGTATTTTAATGCGTTTCAGCCGGGAAGCGAAATGGATATTCGTTTACAAACCATTACCGATCCTGACAAACGAATGGTGAAAAGTTTTAAAGTTGCGGGTAAAGATGTAACCGAAAGTAGAATTTCGACCCTAAAACCGGATCAAATTGGCTATTTAAAAATCGCTAATTTCAAACAAGATGGACAAGTTGCTGCGACAAAAGTAGTGGGCACCATTTTGGAAGTTACGTTAGTAAATCCGATTCTTCCCAAATCAAAATCGACTTTTACGTTAGATTTTGACGGACAAGTGCCGGAGCAGGTGCGTCGTTCTGGCAGAAATAGTGCCGAAGGTGTGGCCCTTTCGATGACGCAATGGTATCCGAAAATCTGTGAATTTGACTTTGAAGGCTGGCATGCCGACCCTTACATTGGTAGAGAATTTCACGGTGTTTGGGGCAATTTTGATGTAAAAATTACAATTGACAAAACCTATACGATTGGTGCTTCCGGTTATTTGCAAAACAAAAACGAAATCGGTCACGGCTATCAAGATGAAGGCGTGGTGGTGAATCATCCGAAAAAAACCAAAACCTTAACTTGGCATTTCGTAGCTCCAAAAGTACACGATTTTGCTTGGGGTGCCGATAACAATTATATTCACGATAAAATCATGGGTGAAAACGGTGTCGAGTTACATTTCTTTTACAAAAACGATAAAGAAATCCTCGAAAACTGGAAAGCGTTACAACCCAAAACAGCGGAATTGTTGAGTTTTTTCAATAAAACAATCGGGCAATATCCATACAAACAATATTCCGTGATTCAAGGTGGTGATGGCGGAATGGAATATGCGATGTGTACGCTCATTACCGGAAAACGTTCGTTAGGCAGTTTGGTGGGCGTAACCGCTCACGAATTGGCTCACATTTGGTTTCAGCACGTGTTGGCGACTAATGAAAGCAAACACGAATGGATGGACGAAGGATTTACCTCTTTTATTTCCGACATGGCGATGACGCAAGTGATGCCACCTAAAAACAAAAAGGAGGACGAAAACCCGTTTCAAAGTGCATACAACAACTATTTTTATATGGTGAGCACCGGTCGTGAGCAACCGCAATCTACACATGCTGATCGCTATGATGAAAATATGGTGTATGGTATTTCTTCGTACAGCAAAGGAACCGTTTTCCTGACCCAATTGGCGTATGTAATTGGCATGGAGAATATGTTTAAAACCTTAAAACGTTATTACCACGATTATCAATTTACGCATCCAACGCCCAATGATTTTAAACGCTCGGCAGAACGCGTTTCAGGAGCGGTTTTAGATTGGTATTTGGTGGATTGGACGCAAACCACTAACACGATTGATTACGGCATAAAAAACATCGACGATAACGGAAAAGTTACCTTAGAACGCATCGGAAGAATGCCGATGCCGTTGGATATTTTAGTTTCCTACGAAGACGGCACGGTAGAAAGTTTTTATATCCCGAACCCGTTGATGCGATGGGAAAAAGAAAACCCGTATCCGCAAGTAAAACGAACCGTTTTGAAAGGCTGGGATTGGGCGTATCCAACGTATGAATTGCCCCTCTCACAAGCAAAAGCAAAAATTAAATCGGTGGTGATTGACCCGAGTGGTTTAATGGCCGATGTGAATCAAGAGAATAATAGTTATCCTAAAACGAAATAAAGAGAGAATCCGGACGAGAGTTCGGATTTTTTTGTTTTATGATGCTGAAAGGTCGGATGACACTCGCATAGTTTTGTGCCGACCAATAAATCCGGAAGAGAATAATTTACAAACCATGTTCAACTAATATTTTACAATATTCATTTGCTTTGTATTCTAACTTTGGTTTTACATCTTTTGAGCTTCCAACCCTAGCTAAAAATTTTTTCTGTCTTTCAGTATCTGATATTCTTTGATTTAAAAGTCCTACTTGGTGTAGATTGGATTTGATATCTTCACTTATATATCCTAAATTCAAATTGTTTTTAAGTAACTTTATGTCATCTATATAGGCATTATCAATAATGTGAGTTAATCTATTAAAAATATTAAAATCAATCACTCCTAAAATTGTTTTTTTGAATAATTTGCCAATAATTTTTGCTTTATCAATGTCGTTTAGACGATTTAAAGTTATTAAAAGTTTTTCTCCTGCTTTATTAGTTTCACCATCTGCTTCGAGTTTGTCTATGAATTTTTCTCTTTCTGTTAATGGAATATCATTCAATTCATAAAGAAAATTAAGCAATTTTTTTGTGAAAAAGGCTTCAGTGACATTTTGATACAAACTATAACCTTTAAAAGCAATTCCGAAAACTGGAATATCCTTTAGAACTTCAGAATTAGTTAATGAATCTAACCCTATTTCAAGCAATTCTGGTGAAAGATCTTTTACTGCTTTTGATTTTACAGATTGAAAAATGTTGATTTTGTCTTTCATTAATAAGTTTTTTTGAGCTTTCTGCTAAATTATTTATAAACTCAACTTTTAGAAAATTTGTTGAGTATTTCTAACCATATTGGTGAAAATATGCTCAATTATAAATGAGTTTAACCCCACCAAAATACAAAAAAAAACAAACACTTCTGCCATTCCAAAACAAATACACATCACTCAAAACCTTTTCGTACTTTTGCCGCATGTCTTTCACTTATCCCAAACACGAAAAACTCAAAAGCCAAAAGCAGCTAGATTTGCTGTTTTCGGTGGGGAAATCGGGCAACTATAAATGAAAAATACTTTGGAGAGTTGTTAATAGGTATCTTAATTTATCATTTTCTCCAATTCCTTATAAATTTCCAACGAAACTCCTTTCAAAACACGAGCTTCTAAAGCTTTGTTGAATTGATAAAATGCGTAATCCTTTTTTATGCTACCTTTTGTTTCATTTGTAGTGACAAAATTCTTTTCATAAAAAATTGTATTGTTCTCCACATAAAATGAATTTATATACGAGACCTCTTCATTAATCGGACTTTTTTCTCTAGTTAGAATTCGAATTAAGTTGTTGTTGTTTTTATAGAAAATAAAAGCAACTTCTGTTTTGCTTTGTTTAAAATTGGCTACCGCATAGTGCTTGTTTTGAGAGTGTGAAGAACTAATAGCAATAGAATCAATAGGAAAATTGAGTATTTCTGTAAACTCTCCTAAATCTTCTTTAATTCTTTCCACTTTTTCATCAATTTTCAGTACTTTAAATTTATCACTTCGTTGGTAATGAGTTTTTAAGCCCTCTTTTACTTCTATTTTAGCAATTTGATCAAACGGAACGTGGTTCATCAATCCTAAAATTCTCGATTTTTCTCCTTTCAACGTATCGTTTTCTATGAAAACTGTATCAAAAAAGAAGGCGTTTTTTTTACCGTTCTTTTGCGTCACTCGCATTTCTATAGCAGGAGAATTGGGTAGGATGGTTGCATTTCCCTTACTATCATACACCACCAAATTATCAAGATCATAGGCTTTATAGATTGTTTTTTGTTGTTGATTTTCAACTTTAGAAAGCTGGTTTTTAAAGTTTTCCGGCGGAACAATATAAGTTTTACACGAATTTAAAACGATTATAAGTAGTGTAAAAAGAATGACTTTTGCTTTCATATTAATTTGATTTTAAACAGTTCGGGTTCACTTGCACAAAGTTATATTTTATTCTTTTGAGGAATGTAAAACATGAAAAATTTAATAAATAAAGTGTGAAATTGCTAGTAACAAATAATTCAAAATAGCTCAAACTTCACTTTTCAATTCTCCACACTCAAAACCTTTTCGTACTTTTGCCGCATGTCTTTCACTTATCCCAAACACGAAAAACTCAAAAGCCAAAAGCAGATTGATTTGCTGTTTTCGGAGGGGAAATCGGTTTCCAAATATCCGTTGCGGTTGGTTTTTGCTCCGGTGGAATTGGAGAACGAGGAGAAAATTAAGTTTGGGGTTTCGGTTTCTAAGAAATATTTTAAAAAAGCTGTCGATCGCAATTACTACAAACGGTTGCTTCGCGAATGTTATCGGTTGAATAAAAGTATTTTATTCGAAAACCTCGATAAACCGTATGCCATGATGTTTTTTTACCAAAGCAAAGAAGCGATGACTTTTACCGAAATGAACGAAAAAACGGTTCAATTGTTTGAGAAATTAATCAAGGAAATTCAGTCGTAAAAATTGGTTCGATTGTTGTTGTACGTTTTTTGAGAAATTTTCGTTTTATATTTCTCGCAATCCCGAAGCTTCAGGAGCAGAGAAGCAAAGAATTACATTTAGTATGAAATTTTGAAGTTTTTTTGCGACTTTGCGGCTTTGCGAGAAAAAAAATAAATTTTGTGTGAAACTAAAAATTAATCCGTTGATAAATAATCGTTTACACGTTATATTTTATCACGCTTTTTTAGGTTTCACGCAAAGACGCAAAGACGCAAAGCTTGTGTTTCGTTGAGTTATTCATTGAAGATTTTGTTTTAAATGCAATGTTTAAAACCCTTCTCTGCGACTTTGCGACTTTGCGTGAAAAAAATTGCGTGAAACTAAAAAATATTGCGTGAAACAAAAAATCAAACCATTATGAAATTAGCCATAGCCTACCTTTCCCTCTTGGTCTTTCCGTTGATGTGTGGAGGAAATCCAGATAATACTGTTTATGAAACCGCAGTTACAGAAGAAGCCGCTTCTCCGGCAATGATAGACGACAAAGCCGCTTCAGGCAATTTTGAAGCCCAAACCGAACAAAAAATCATCAAAGAGAGCAATCTTCGCTATGAAACGCAAGATTTAGACGCTACCTATAAGCAAATTATTGCATCCGTCAAGAAAAATAAAGCCTATGTGCAAAGTGATGCGGAAGGAAAAGACTACAATTCCCTTTACCGAACGATTACGGTTCGCATTCCAAACGCTAATTTTGATGCTTTTTTGGCGGATGTAGGAAAAGGCGTGGCCTATTTTGACCGAAAAGAAATTTCTGCCCAAGATGTTACGGCCGAATTTATTGATATTGAAGCCCGATTAAAAGCCAAAAAAACGTTGGAAGCTCGTTATCTTGAGTTGCTTTCGAAGGCGACTAAAGTTTCCGAAATTTTGGAAATTGAAAAAGAATTATCGGTTATTCGGGAAGAAATTGAAGCGAAGGAAGGTCAGTTAAAATATTTACAAAACCGCGTTTCATTGAGTACCGTGACCATCGAATTTTATAAAAAAGTAGCCGATGCAGACAATGCCACTGTTTCCTATGGTACTAAAATGTGGAACGCGGTAAAATCCGGCTGGAACGGAATTTCGAGTTTCTTCATAGGTTTACTTCATATTTGGCCTTTTATTCTTATTTTAGTTGCCGTTATTTTTATTATTCGAAAAAAATTGAAAAAGAAAAATGTTTAATACCCTTTTAAAAATTAAAAAAAGATACATACTTCCAATTGTTCTCAGCGGATTTATTGTGGTGGGAAGTAGTTTCAAGGAAGATTTTTTTGAAATTGCCAAGCAAATTGAAATTTTCACTAATTTGTTTAAAACCGTGAACATGAACTATGTGGATGAAACCAATCCGGGAGAGCTGATGGACAAAGCCATCAAAAGTATGTTGGCCGATTTGGATCCGTATACCAACTATTTCAATGAAGCAGATGTGGTGAAATTCAAAATCAACAACACAGGCGAATATACCGGAATTGGAGCCATGATTACCCGAAAAGACGGGAAAATTATCATCAAAGAACCCTACAAAGATTATCCGGCCGACAAAGCAGGATTAAAAGCAGGCGACGAAATTTTTCAAATTGGCGATGTAAATTTAAAAGATTACAAAGAAGATGCTTCTGCCTTGATGCGAGGTGCTAAAAATGCCAAAGTTGAAATAAAATTCATCCGTCAAGGAAAAACACAAACGGCTACCATCGTGTTAGACGAAGTGGAAGTAAAAGCTGTTCCTTTTTATGGCAAAGTAGATGACAAAACCGGGTATATTGTATTGACTCAATTCAACAAAAAAGCTTCATTTGAAACGCAAGCCGCATTGTTAGATTTAAAATCAAAAGGTGCTGAGCGAATTATTTTAGATTTACGCGGAAATCCTGGAGGTTTGTTGAACGAAGCGGTGAATATTTGCAATCTTTTTGTGCCAAAAGGCGAAGTGATTGTGACCACCAAATCGAAAATTGAAAAACACAATCAATCCTATAAAACGACTCGCGAACCGGTTGATTTAGACATTCCTGTGGTTGTTTTGGTAGATGGAAAAAGTGCTTCTGCCAGCGAAATTGTGGCCGGTGCATTGCAAGATTTGGATCGTGCCGTTGTGGTGGGAAGCCGCAGTTTCGGGAAAGGATTGGTGCAACGTCCGTTGGATTTAACGTATGGAACACAAGTAAAAGTGACGATTTCTCGCTATTATACGCCTTCCGGCAGATGTATTCAAGCATTGGATTATTCGAAAAAAGATGCGGAAGGAAAAGCGATTAAAACCGACGCAAAAAACTTCAATGCCTTTAAAACCCGAAAAGGAAGAACCGTTTATGACGGTGGAGGTATTCAACCCGATGTAGAATTAGCAGAAACAAAATTGAGTGCGATTGCCGAAGCTCTTCAAAAAAATGATGCTGTTTTTAATTATGCCACCGCTTATTTTTATAAAAATCCAAATCCCGGCAATACGATTCCAACTATTACAGATGCGGATTTTAATGATTTTAAAGCGTTTTTAAAGAAAGAAAATTTCTCGTTCGACACAGAGACCGAAAAACAATTAAAAAAGACGCTAGAAGCCGCCCAAAACGAAAAAATTGACGAAAACATCAAAGCCGAATACCAAAACTTGATGACTGCTTTGCGAAAAAGCGAAGATATTCAGTTAGACAAAAACAAAAACGAAATCAAGGAGTTGCTTTTGGATGAATTGATTAAACGGTATCAGTATAAAGAAGGACTTTATCAATATTACATCCAAAATAATTCTGAAGTAAAAAAA
The DNA here is from genome assembly GCF_044339515.1 of Flavobacterium sp. Classification (GTDB taxonomy): domain Bacteria; phylum Bacteroidota; class Bacteroidia; order Flavobacteriales; family Flavobacteriaceae; genus Flavobacterium. The sequence continues at coordinate 26,344 of NZ_JBIIVK010000022.1, read as the reverse complement.
GGAACTTCTATTTTGGCTAATGCTTCCGAATACAATAAAATTCTTTTAAAATGATAAAAACTTGGGCTTTCACTTTATTTTTTCTGATTAATTGTAGCGTTTTTGCTCAAGAAGAAATCGTTCAATCCATTTATTTTGAAACCAACAAATCCGATGTTGAATCAAAATATGCGGGAGAATTGTCCAATTTTTTGAAAAAAGTAGATAGTACACGTGTAGAAAGCATCGAAATTTTTGGCTATTGCGACGATGTGGGAAAAGACGATTATAACCGGAAATTATCAACTGATCGAGCGAATAAAGTAAAAGCAGAAATCACCAAAAGCGGTATCAAAAGCAAAATTATTGTGACTATCGAAGGAAAAGGACGCATTCTAATTGATGATGATATTGAAGAAAATCTACCGGAGGTTCGTTCCAAAAATCGCCGTGTTGATGTGGTGTTAAATATGAAGCCACAACAGGAGGAAGAAATTAAACTTCCCGGTGTTTATACCACCTTTAACAAAGATAATATTATAGGTGATCGCATTATGCTTTCGGATATGTTGTTTGAAAGAGGGAGCAGTAAATTGTCGATTAAGAGCAAAAACCAACTCGATAAAATTGCCCGGATGTTATTGAAAAATAAAAACATCCACCTGGAAGTGCAAGGTCATGTGTGTTGCACGCCGCCCAACCACAAAGAAGCCATTGACAAAGGAACGAAAAAACGAAAACTGTCGCACAACCGTGCCGAAGCGGTTTACAAATACCTCATCTTAAAAAAAGTGCCTAAAACACGATTAACGTTCAAAGGGTATGGAAACACCAAACCGCTGGGCAAAAGTCCCGAATTAGATAGACGGGTGGAGTTGGTGATTACGAAGGTGTAACAATATTTGAATTAAAGTCGTAAATCAATTTATAATTTTTGAATTTTATCAGGGTTTTGATGCGTATTAAAAACTGCATTCAAAAAAACTGTTTTTGTAGGCTCATCCACAATAAAAAAAGCGATGTAAGGAAACTTTTTAAACGGTAAATACCTGTAATTACTGTCGTGGAATTGATAGAATGGATTTTTCTGAAGGGCTTTATATACTTTTTGATAATCATCTAAAAAAGCAAGAGCTACTTTTTTGCTGGCTTGTTCGATATAATATTCTACAGCATTATCAATATTTTTCAACGCAATGGGAGAAACAATGATCTTATAAGCCATACTTGTTTTTTAAATCACCATAAACTGTTTCTGCATCGGTATAGTTTTTTTTATCTAAACCAACTTGGTCATCCAATTGCTTTTGTTGCTCACCAGTTAGGGAAAATGGTTTGTCTTTAGAAATCTCAAACTTAATTTTCAAGGCTTTCATAAATGCTTTTACAGCTTCTATTTGTGCATCATCCTGTGGGTGAATGGTTATATTAAGTGGTGTCATTTCTAATTTAATTTAGTTATTACAAATATAAGAAATAAAATGTATGATGGTGTTATGGAATACTATACAAACTATTCCCTCTTCATCTGAACATGCTCAATATCATCCTCCAAATACACTTCACTGGTTTTCACAAACCCAAAATTTTCATAGAATTTTTGAAGGTATAACTGAGCGGAAATGGTGATGTTGGTTTCATTTAATTCCGATTTGGTTACCGCGATTGCTTTTTGCATCAAATCATAACCCCATTTTCTGTCGCGGTATTTTTGTTTGACTACTACTCTACCAATGGAAGCCTCTTCAAAATAATCGCCGGGTTTAAAAATGCGGACATAAGCTACTATTTCATTTTGAAATGTTCCAATAAGATGAAGTGCTTTTTCATCTTTGCCGTCAATGTCTTGGTAAACGCAATTTTGCTCTACTACAAACACTTCGCTACGCAGTTGCAGGATTTGATATAGTTCTAATAAAAAAAGTTCGTTAAATCGCTTTATTTTGAATTGTAGTTTCATTGAAATAGTTTCACAAGTTTACTTCCTGCGAATTTAATGAAATTCAAAGATGTTTTTTTAGAAAACGAAACTTATAAAAGCTTCACGGATTTGATGATGGATTCCAACTCATGCATAATGTCCCGTTTCGCCATCGATGGATTATAGCAAAAACCTTCAATCACCAAATAACGGTTATTTTTTTCGTCTCGAATGGCATAATTAATGAAAGGGCCGGCCATGAAATCGTTTTTCAATTCCCAAGTGCCTTTGGTTTCAAAGGTCTTTTTGCCATTCAACATAATATTAAAGAAATAAGGCGAATAGGCTGCTTGCGTAATCATGTAGGTATTGGGAAGAGTACCTTCAATATGCTTTTGACCAATGGAATCACGCATTTGAATGATATTAGCAACCGTGTTGGTATCTTTTTGAATTGTGTTTAAAGGCACTTCATAAATCAAAATACTGGCATTTCCGGAAGGAAGTTCTTTTCGTATCCAAAAGAATTTATCCTCTTCAATGATGAAACGATAAGCAGTCGGGAGGTTCAAACTGGCTTTGAATTTCTTCCTGATTTTACTGTCATTTAAGAGGGATTTGGAGATTCTTCGCTGATTTTCAGCAATATCCGTTTGCTTGAATTTAGTGATGATTTCCGGTGAGTGTTTTGCTAACAAACTGACTATCTCCGCAACAGAATTTCCGGTAATATGGGCAACATTTTGTGGTTTGGCAAACTCGTTTTCAACTAATTCAAAATTGTTCTCCTCTTTCTTCAAGACCACCAAAATGTTCCGACTGTTAGTCATGAAGCCTTCAAACAAATTGGGAGCATATTGTTTGATAGTAAATAAGGGTTCTTCTTGCGGTAGACCATCTACCGGAGCGGCGTAGATGTTTCTGATGCTGTCTCCTACTTCACCATTCCAAAGTTGGTTTTCAATAATAACCGACAAATGATTAATCTTTCCCGAAGAATCTTTTAAAAGATCTTCTTTTTTCTCCTCTTTGCAAGAAATAAACAAAGATGCAACAAACAGTAAAATAACAACTCTTTTCATGCTGGTGTTTTGTAGTAGAAAGAACTTTTATCCACTGATTTTAAGTTTCATTCCCGGTTTAATGTTTTTACCGCTAATACCGTTCCATTTTTTTAAATCGGACACAGTTACACCTTTAATTTTTTGAGAAATGCTGAAAAGAGAGTCTCCTTTTTGAACAATGTAAATTTTTTCTGATTTATAAGGTGACTGTTTTTCAGGTTTCTTTGTCTTTGCTTCTGCCACCACAACTTCCTTATTGGCAGGAAGCATAATTTTTAACGTTGAGCCTAATTTGATGTTATTGTCTTCTAAATCATTCCATTCTTTCACTTGCTCAATCGTAACTCCGTACTTTTTGGCAATTGCACTCAGGTTTTCTCCAGCTAATACAATGTGATTTTCTGTTTTTTGTTTTTCAAGAAAACGCACAATTAATTTTGACCCTACAAGAATATTATCTTGTTCTAACTCATTCCACGTTTTTAATTCTTCGTTGGTTACATCATATTTTTGTGCAATACTGAATAAACTTTCCCCTTTTTCAACTACGTGATAGTTACCTGCTTCAATAGGCTTAACATTTTTAACTTTAATAGTATCGGTTGAAACCACCGCTTTGGAAACCGGACTCTCAACCACCTTTTTAGGTGTGAAGGCAATTCTTTCCTCCTTAATTATTTTAAGATTTCTTCCAGCACTAATGGTATTAGACCTTAATCCGTTCCATCTTTTCAATTCTGAAACTGTGACTCCGTTTTTCTTAGCAATCAAGCCCAATGACTCACCTCTTCTTACTTTGTGATATTTGGTTTTAGATACAACAGAAGCATCTGAAGAAGCATCTGCTACCATTTCTTGTGAAGAAAATGGTTTTTCACGTTTGTTAAAATCATAATCACAATACGCATAAATTTGATTTTCGTTTGAGGTGAAAATGGCTACTTTATCCAATGGCAAACGGACAAAATGTTTTTTGTCTTCCTGGAAAGGAATAAAATCTCTTTTGTAGGAAGGATTCAAAAACTGTAGCTGTTCCACCGGCATGTCCAATAAATCAGACAATTGTTTGAACGACATTTTGTTTTTTACCATAATGGTATCGGTCGCAAAATGATTGACAATTGGTTTTTCGGGCTTAATACCATGTTCTTTATGGTATTCAAACACATACATCGTAGCCAAAAAAGCAGGAACATAACCTTGGGTTTCTTTAGGCAAATAAGGTCTGATGTTCCAATAATTTTGCTTTCCTCCCGAGCGTCGGATTGCTTTACTCACGTTACCCGGACCTGCATTATAAGAAGCTAAAACCAAATCCCAATCGCCAAATATTTTATACATGTTCACCATATATTGGCAAGCGGCATCGGTAGCTTTTAGCAAATCACTTCGCTCGTCGGTAAAAGTCGTGATATCAAGATTATATTGTTTTCCGGTTCCATACATAAACTGCCACAATCCGGTTGCTCCGGCTTTAGAGACCGCTCTTGGATTTAAAGCAGATTCTACGACTGCCAAGTATTTAATTTCTAACGGGACATTGTATTTAGCTAATGCTTCTTCAAAAATGGGAAAATAATATTGTGACAAAGCCATCAAACGCTCATAGGATCTTTTTCTGTTTTTGAGATAATGTTTGATGATATTCTCTAAACCTGGATTGTACTCAATGTGAAAAGCCGATTTTGCATCTAACGCTTTTAAACGTTCTTTTAGTAATTCGGTTGAAAGATCATAGTCAACTTTTTCGTCTATATTGGTGTTTTCGATGTCCGCAATCATTTCGCTGTACAAATCCTGATTGCTCAATTCATTCATCCAGCGTTCATCAACGCAAGCCGCAACGTCATGTTTTTGAAAGGTTGATTTAATGGAGTCTAGATAGGATAATTTGGGTTCTGCAATTGTATTTACGTCTACAAGCGTTGAGTCTTGAGCATAAAAAACGGATGCAGAAAACAGAACAGCGAGAAGTGTGGTATTTCGTAAATTCATTCTTTCTTAGTTAATGTTTTATTTGTCAAATGGTTATGTTTTACAAACATAATTAAGATAAACGATACAAATCGTTTATTTATTGTTAAAAAGTTTATTTTAACTTAAAATTGCGGCTATACCCGGCAACGTACGCCCTTCAAGCATTTCTAACATGGCTCCTCCTCCGGTTGAAACATAGCTCATTTTTGGTTCTAATCCGAATTGTTTTACAGCCGCAACGGAATCTCCACCGCCAACTAAAGAGAACGCTCCATTTGCCGTGGCTTCTGCGATATAATTTCCTAACGCAATTGTTCCTTTCGCAAAAGTTTCCATTTCAAAAACACCCAAAGGTCCATTCCATAAAATCGTTTTTGAATTCATGATAACTTCTTTGAAGTTTTCCAATGATTTTGGTCCTGCATCAAGTCCTTGCCATCCATTTGGAATTTCACGAACATCGACAATCTGAGTATTGGCATCGTTTGAAAAGGCATCAGCAGCCACCACATCAACCGGAATATGAATATGTACATTTTTTTCTTTTGCTAAATGCAAAATATCCAATGCTAATTGCATTTTATCATCTTCACAAATCGAATCGCCAACGTTTCCGCCTAAGGCTTTCACGAATGTAAAAGTCATTCCGCCACCAATAATCATGTGATCCACTTTATCTAAAATATTTTCAATTACGGTGATTTTTGAGGACACTTTAGAACCGCCCAAAACGGCTGTCACCGGTCTTTCACTGTCTTTTAAAACCTTATTTAGACTTTCAATTTCTTTGGCCAATAAGGTTCCAAAGCATTTGTCGTTCGGAAAAAACTGTGCGATAATCGTTGTAGAAGCATGTGCTCTGTGGGCTGTACCAAAAGCATCGTTTACATAAATATCGCCTAAAGAAGCTAATTTTTTTGAAAATTCTACGTCACCGGCTTCCTCTTCTTTGTAAAAACGAAGGTTTTCTAATAATAAAACTTCGCCTGCTTTTAAATCAGCAGCAGCATTTTCAGCAATACTTCCAATGCAATCGGAGGCAAATTTTACAGGAACGCCTAGCACTTCTTCTGTTTTGGAAACGATATGTTTAAGTGAATATTTTTCTTCCACGCCTTTTGGTCTTCCTAGGTGTGACATTAAAATCACGCTTCCGCCATCAGCTAAAATTTTATCGATGGTTGGTTTTGCTCCTTCAATTCTGTTGACATCGGTTACATTGAAATTTTCATCCAAGGGAACATTAAAATCTACTCGGATTAAAGCTTTTTTATTCTTAAAATTGAAGTCGAATAACGTTTTCATGATTTTGTGGTTTGTTTTTAATTGGAAAGACAAATATAAAATTTTAGAATTTAAATTGGTTTGATAATAATCATGTTTCGATTAATTATTCATGTTTACTACCAAAATCCACATTTCTTCGGTGTATGAATTATTTAATTTGTTTTCGATTAGTTTATCGGCATCTTGTCTGGTAGAAACATAATCGAGGTATACATACATGTAATTGTTGACCGGATTTGTAAAATAATTAGGGTCGAGTCCTTTGTCTCTCAAACTTTTCATAAACCGGGCAGCATTCACCCTTTCGTTGAACACATTTACCACCAAATAGTAACCTTTGGGAGAATCGATGTCATTTAAAACCTCTACTTCCAACACTTCATTTTCTTTTGGTGTTTCAGCTTTTGGTGTTTCAGAAACAGCAATAACGGGTTTAGTTTCTGGTTCAATGGATTTAGTTACAGTAGAAACCTCAGCTTTTATTGATGTTTTAGGTTCCTCTTTTTTAACAACAGTTTCTTTTTTGGGTGCTATATCAATCGATTTGGCTGAAACCTCTTTTTTAGTTTCAGGTATCAATTCTGCAATTGGTTTTGTTTCTTGTTGTATTTCTTTTTCAAAAGCAATATTTTGAGTTTTTTCATCAATCACTTTTGAGTTTTCTGAAGTGTCTTTGGCAAATGCTTCTTTTGATTTTTGTGCCAACAACGTTTCGTCTGAACCTTGTAATGGTTGTTTTTGAACAACTTCCTTGTTTGTCGTTTTATCTACGATCTTAAATTTATCGTCTTGATAAACCAATTTAGTATTATCAGTATTATCCTCTTGTTCTTCTTTAATAGGTTTGGTTTCGATAGCCATCGCACTAAAGAAAAGATAAAACACATCTCCCGACGACTTGAATTGAACAGTAGCTTCGTCTAAGTTATTTCCAATAAAGCGATTATTATAGTTTGATAAAGTAGTTAAAAACGAATCATAACCTAAGGTGTTTTTACTATCGGGAATGCGGTACCTAAATTGTTCGTCTTCGATTGTAATTGAGCTATCAAAAAAATTACTGTAACGCCTAGTAATGGTTTTAACGTTGGTAAAATCTTTGTTTTTGGTTGAGCCAAACATAAACAAATCGCCATCTACTTTAAAATCGCCTTCTAAGGCAGCTCCAGCCAATTTTACATTAACATTACCTTCGGGCTGGGTTTTAAATCCTTTGAAAACGACATTTACACTTTCGCTTGAAGCTCCGGCAAATCCATCATGTGAAACAATAAACTTTTCACTCATTGATAAATCTTCATACACAAAAATCATTGTCCAACCCGCAGCAGAACCACCTATTAGTGTTCCTTGTGTGGCTCTTACATTCGCAACAGTATAAAATCCGAATGGATTTCCGAGTTCTTGAACCTGCTGGGTAACATCCGCATAAACCGCATAGGGAGCCGCATCTTTGAATTTTTTGTCTTTTAATCCATCAAAGATAATTTCACCTTTTATTGTTGTGTACTCTTTTTGGTCAGGAAATTTTACCAAAATCTCTTCAAACGATTCTCTGGTTTTGTCGAAAGCAACAAACTTATCTTCTCCTTTTTTATATCCACTTTCATATTTGTAAGTGGCAGACCAATATAATCCGGCATAAACTATTTTTATTGATGCTTCATCTTTTTGAAATAATGCCGCACTACTGGATGAAAAAGTCTGCTTATCGTCATCAATATCAATGTATTCCATATCGATTTCGTCGTTGGTAATTGCATTAATACTTTGGTCGTTATACGGATCGTTGGGCGAGTTTTTTTTATCGATACGGTTTAAAATAGAATTGGCTATAATAGTCATATCTCCTTTTATATTCGCTTTGTATCGCTCTTTAAAAGGGATAGCCATTTGTGCTTGGCACCAACTGACAGAAATAAAAAAAAGTAATAAAAATAAATTTTTACATCTTTTTCGATTCATAACCTTACTTATTTTGCATGGAGCAATTTAGATTTGGGACAACTAATTTGGGCTCAAAGGTACTAAAGACTCACGACAAAACGCATATTTTATCGATTAAAGTGCTAAAAATGGTTTCTTTTTTCATACAAACCAAGTAATTTAACTTGATTTTGTTAAAATTCTGATTTAAAATACCTAAAAACAAAGCTAATCAAAGGCAAAAAATCATTTATATTTGCTTTATGCAATTTACACAAATACTAGGCCAAGAACATATAAAAAATCATCTTACCCGAAGCGTTCAATTAGGACGTATTCCGCATGCACAACTTTTTGTGGGTCCTGAAGGTTCAGGAACATTGGCGATGGCAATTGCTTATGCACAATACCTTCTTTGCAATAATACGGGAAATGAAAATTCTGGTGGAAACGATGCTTGTAACCTCAAATTTCAACATTTTGCTCATCCGGATTTACATTTTATTTATCCAACAGTTACCACCGATGATGTTAAATCGAAACCCAAAAGCATAGATTTTATTAAGGATTGGCGAAGTTTTTTAAATGAAAATAGTTACGGCGGTTTGTTTGATTGGTTCAAAATTTTGGGTGTTGAAAACAAACAAGGTGAAATTCGTGTGGATGATGCTCAAGAAATTTTGAAAACACTTTCACTGAAATCTTATGAAGGTGGTTACAAAGTTATGATTATTTGGATGGCCGATAAAATGAACATTGCCGCATCCAACAAATTGCTGAAAATTTTAGAAGAACCCACCGATCGTACCGTTTTCATTTTAATTACTGAAAAAGAAGAAGATTTGATTCAAACCATACGTTCACGTTGTCAGGTGTTGGATTTTAACGGACTACCGGAAAGTGTGATTGCTGAAGCATTGATTGAAAGACAACAACTTGACCCTAAAACAGCAACTAAAATCGCTCATCAAGCACAAGGAAATTATAACAAAGCAATCAAATTATTGAGCGACGACAACGAAGATTTGCCCTTTGAACAATGGTTTGTACTTTGGGTTCGTGCAGCCTTTAAAGCCAAAGGAAATTCTGCCGCCATTCAAGAATTGATTACATGGAGTGAGGAAATTGCAAAATTGGGTCGAGAAACGCAAAAGAAATTTTTATCTTTTTGTATTGAAATGTTCCGCCAAGCATTGTTACTGAATTATCAAGCCACTTCGTTGGTTTATTTGGAACCAAAAGTTGAAAAATTTAAACTCGAAAATTTTGCTCCGTTTGTCAATGGAAATAATATCTTGGCTATTTATCAAGAGCTCAACGATGCCATGTATCACATTGAACGCAATGGCAATGCAAAGATCATTTTAACCGATTTATCAATCAAATTGACTCGTTTAATTCATAAAAAATAAACGCATGAACAATCCTGCTTCTTTTTTGATTTTACTGCTCTTAACTGTTACTTTTTTGCAATCCGGCTATGATAAATTGTTTTACTGGAAAGACAATTTGGCTTGGTTAAAAGAGCATTTTTCCAAAACCGTAATCAAAAATATGGTTACACAAGCCTTGGCTTTTATATTACTTTTAGAGTTAGTAACTGTAATTTTAGCCATTGCCGGCATGGTTCAACTGCTGTATAACGGCAACCGTGAATACGGTTTTTATGCCGCCATAATGAGTTGTGTAACTCTTCTTTTTTTACTTTTCGGACAACGTTTAGCTAAAGATTATGACGGAGCAAGAACGATTGTAATTTACTTTATTCCAGCTGTTTTGGCTGTGTATTGGTTGAATTAGTTTGTTTCTTTCAAAAAGATTAAATCTACAAACTCGCTTTAAACAAACGTAATTCACCCCAAGTAAACTTCTCTCCTACTTGTTCTTTCAAGCCATTTAATGTTTCCTCGTTGTAGCCTTCAAATGCGGCGGCTAATTCCTTTATTTTGTCTTCCGGTAACACGTCGAATACAGAGATGGTTTTGGCTTCAATTAGCTTGGCTAAATGACCTTGAATCGTTTGTGGTGTTAAAACTCTAATTTTTGCAATTTCTTGAATAGAATTATGTTGCTGCCAAAGTTCATAGGTTTCTTGAACTGTAGATTTTTTTGGTTCTTTGGCTTTTTTCTTTTTCGGAAGATACTGAAAAGGGTCAAAATCAGCTTCTTCCTCTTCTTCGATTAAGGTATTTTGAATGGATTTGAAATGTTCAATCACATTTTCAACCAAAATACTTCGGTAATTTTGAATTTCATTTGAAGTTAAATTTTCTTTGTTTATTTCTTTTCCTTCAGCTAAAACCTCTACCATTTTAACTGCTTTAAACAATTGAAGAACGGTCTTTAGCGTGGATTCTTCTAATTCACTCAACTCTGTGTAGAATTCTTTTACTCTTTTTTTACGTTTGACTTCTTCCATTTTTAAAAGTAAATCAAACATAATTTCATTCCATTTTGGAAGAAAATAATCTTTGGCGGCTTTCACTCTTTCTGCAATAAAAGGAATATTGACATCATCTGCGTGAAAAAGTTTGTCTAATTGAATTCTGAATTTTTTTGCCGGTTCCTCTAAATTTGAAACTTTTTGTTCTTGAATTTCAGCCCAATTTTGATGCTTTGATTTCTCAGACTTTTCTGCATCGGTATTATAATTAAATCGATGGTTTCGCCATTGTTGTGCAATAGCTTCCCAATCGAAACTGTTTTTAATGTATTGAAGAATAAACTGTTGCGTTTCTTTCTGTAATGCATTCACGATGGTTTCTTCATCTGCTTTATTTTCAGCATATTGCATTACTTCTTGGTCGTTGGAAATGCCGTTCATTTGAATTGGTTTCAACAAAACCAAACCTTCCAACGAACGTAATCGCGACAATGCAACGTACGCTTGTCCGGGCAGAAACACTTGAGAAACATCTAAAACGGCTTTATCAAAAGTTAATCCCTGACTTTTGTGAACTGTGATTGCCCAAGCCAACTTTATCGGATAATGAACAAACGTTCCAAGTGTTTCCTCATCAATTTCTTTGGTATTTTCATTAACGGAATAGCGAATGTTTTTCCATTCATATTTCTCCACTTCAATGGTCTTATTTTCTTCGGGAAAATGAACAATAATTTCAGCTTCTGATAAGGATTTGATGAAACCCATTTTCCCATTAAAATAATTCTTTTCCGGTGACAAATCGTTTTTAATAAACATAATTTGAGCACCCACTTTCAGTTGTAAAACTTCTTCTACAGGATAAATTTTTTCAGGAAAATCTCCCACTACTTCAGGTTTAAAGCGATAACTTTTTCCTTCCAATTCCTCAAGAGATTCTGCATTGATCGAATCGGCTTTGGCATTGTGAGTAGTTAATGTAATATATCCTTTATTGGCTTTGATGTCGAAATTGGGCTTCACAAAATCATTTAAGACCACCATGTCTCGCTGTGTAATGGTGTTATTGCGAAGGTTGTTTAAAACGGATATAAATCGTTCATCTGTTTGACGAAAAATCTTAGATAATTCGATGTATAACGGTGGTTTTTCCAGAATTACTTTGGCATTAAAAAAGAAAATTCCTCGGTAATAGTTGCGTAAAACTTGCCATTCATCATTTTTTACAACGGGTGGCAACTGCAATAAATCGCCAATAAAAAGCACTTGTACTCCACCAAACGGAATGTCTTTCCGGCGAACTTTTCGCAACATAAAATCGATAGCGTCTAATAAATCGGCTCTAAGCATACTGACTTCGTCAATAATGAGCAGTTCCATATTGAGCATCACGGCTTTCTTTTGGCCGCTCATTTTAAAATGCTTCACTAAGGTATTTTTAGTCTCGAATTTTTGATATTGCGATATGCTTGAACCGGTGATATATTCGGGAATGAAACCTCCAAAAGGCAGTTGAAACATGGAGTGAATGGTAACTCCACCCGCATTTAAAGCTGCTATTCCCGTGGGAGCAACAACTACAGTATTTTTGTGCGTTGTTTGAATGATTTTTCGCAACAATGTAGTCTTTCCTGTTCCTGCTTTTCCGGTTAGAAAAATAGAGCGTTGCGTTTGATTGATAAACTGCAAGACTTGGCGTGCATCGTTTGTAATTTCCATGTGGCGTTGAGTTTAAAAATGTGAAATTACAAATTTTTGATTAATGAAGAAAGTCTTGTTTTGAATTTTTATAATTTGAATTTCTAGATAACAAAAAAACCTCCCGAAAAGAGAGGTTTAGTTAATTTTAAATCAAAACTTATTTTTTTGTAGAATCAGCTTTTGCTTCTGCTTTTTCTTCTTTCTTATCAGCGGATGAAGACGATTTGTATTTCTCATTTAATAACTTCACAACCTCGTTGGTGATATCATATTCTTCTTTAGCATACAAAACGGTCGCTGCATCACCTGTTCCATAGATATAATTGTATCCTTTTTCTTTTCCGTACTCTTTAATGAACTTTTTTACATCTTTCACCAAACTGTCCATTTCTTTACCGCTTTCTTCTTGTAACTGACGTAAAATGGCTTGTTGAGCATAGGACAACTCTTGTTCTTTTTGTTGCAATTCAGCACCTTTTTGTTGAGCCCACTGTGGACCGTATGTTTGAGCATTTTTTTGAAAGGCTGCTGCTTCAGAACGGAAACGAACAACTTCAGCTTCTAGTTGCTTGCCCATTTCTTCCCCTTTTGATTTATATTTCTCTTCTATATCTTTTGCCTCGGTATACTCCTCCAAAAGTTTAGAAGTATCTACATAAGCGGTTTTGAAATCTTTTTGATCGGCTGCTTTATCACACGATGCCATGGCCAAAAGTAAGCCGAAAACTAAAATTGATTTTTTCATTATGATTGTCTGATTTATAAAATTTTGGTAAAAGTAATAATTCCTGATTAATTGGCAAATTTGATTTGCTTTTTCAAAAAAATGATTAGCATAAGGAAATGTAATTATTTTTGAACGAAATATAGTTTAAAGTTATTTCATTCTGGCTTAATAAATTCAATTAAATCAACAAACAGATTTAAAACAATAAAAGGTGTGCTTTTTGATTAGATAGCTCGAAAATAAGCTTTAAAATGACTTTTAGCTGTTTTTAAAGATATAAATGTGTGAGGAATACTCTAAACTCTTCTTACCTTTCAAGTTTGATATTAAACCAATCCAAAACGCTTTAGAAGGATTCATTTTTCCGGTTTTATACTTTTCAGATAATAAACTCACATAAAAACTATCGTACCACATGGGTTGAACTTTTTTCAGTTTTAAATTCTCTTGTGCAAAAAGTTTTTCCATGGCCGTTTTAGAAAAATGCCACAGATGTCTCGGCACATCATAAGCCGCCCAAAATTTTCCATAGTATTTTGCGTCATATGATTTGTAATTTGGCACTGCAATAAAAATTACGCCATCCGGCTTTAATAACCGTTTCAATTCTTTAATTTGAAATTCTAAATCCGGAACATGTTCTAAAACGTGCCACATTGTTATAACATCAAAAAAATGATCTTCTAATTCAGGATACGTATCGATTATGCAAATTCCTTTTTGTTTTGCGAGAGCTTTTGCTTTATCGCTTGGCTCCATTCCTACCGCTTTCCAATTTTGTTGTTTCGCTTCGGCTAAAAAATCTCCGGTTCCTGAACCAATATCTAATACACTTCCTTTTTCACCACTCCAATAATCTATTAAGCTTACTTTGTCACGGATTGCTTTTCTTTTAATAAAATGATACACTTTTTCAAACAAAGAACGCTTGCTGTCTGTATGAGAGATATAATCTTCGCTTTCATAGTAATTCGGTAAATCCGATAATGCAGGTTGCGGATAGGTTTTTAATAATTGAAGGCTTTCATCCATCAACAATTCAAAATGTTCTCCTGAAACGGAATAATCTTTTACTTTAATATAAGGCTCATTTGAAAAATTCATTATTTATAAAATGCTTTTTTTTGCTTGAACAGGTTGTCTTTGTTTGGGTTTTTAAAATAGTTTCACGTGGAACAATTAATTGATTAGTATTAAACTGAACACTCCCGATAGCTATCGGGACTGCCTACTGAATACTATTTATCTTCCCATATAAATTAATAAAATTGAAATATCACTTGGATTCACACCACTAATTCTAGAAGCTTGCGAAACGGTGACCGGACGAATTTTTTTAAACTTCTCTCTTGCTTCATAAGACAATGATTTGATTTTGTCGAAATCATAATTGTCAGGAATTTTCACGTCTTCTAATCGTTTTAATTTATCAGCGTTGTTACGTTCTTTTTCAATATAGCCGTTGTATTTGACTTGAATTTCTGCTTGTTCAACGGTTTCTTCATCCAATTCATTAACGGAGATATATTCTTTTACTTTATCAAACAGAACAATGTCCTCCAAATCAATCTGAGGTCGGGAAAAAACTTTATACATTTTATCTGATTGAACCATTGGCGAACTTCCTTTTATTTCCAAAACCGGATTTACTTCTTCCGGAGAAATACTTGTTTCTCTGAAAAAAGAGACCATTTTTTCTGCTTCATTAAACTTGTGATTCATTCGAATTAAACGTTCTTCTGATGCTAATCCTAAATCAAATCCTTTTAGTGTTAATCGTTCATCAGCATTATCTTGTCGCAATAACGTTCTGTATTCTGCTCTGGAAGTAAACATTCGATACGGTTCTTCTGTTCCTTTAGTGATTAAATCATCAATTAAAACACCTATGTAGGCTTCATCTCTTTTTAAAACGAAAGGATCACGTTCTTGCACTTTTAATGCGGCATTTATTCCAGCCATTAACCCCTGTGATGCGGCTTCCTCGTAGCCGGTAGTTCCGTTGATTTGACCAGCAAAAAACAGACCATCAACTAACTTGGTTTCTAACGTATGTTTTAATTGTGTTGGTGGGAAATAGTCATATTCAATGGCATATCCTGGGCGAAAGAATTTCACTTTTTCAAATCCTTCGACCGAACGTAAGGCTTTAAATTGTACTTCTTCCGGCAAAGATGTAGAAAAACCATTTACATATACTTCAACCGTATTCCAACCTTCCGGTTCAACAAACAATTGATGTCTGTCTTTATCAGCAAAACGATTAATTTTATCTTCTATGGATGGACAATAACGCGGGCCTGTACTTTGAATTCTCCCATTAAACATTGGCGAACGATCAAAGCCTTCACGTAATAAATCATGAACAGTTTCTGACGTATAAGTCATCCAACACGACTTTTGGTGAATCAATGGTTTTGTGGAATCTAAATAAGAAAATTTATGTGGTTTGTCATCTCCTTTTTCTTCTCTCATTTTGGTATAATCCAACGAACGACCATCAACTCTTGGAGGGGTTCCGGTTTTCATTCGCCCTGATTCAAACCCTAGTTTTACTAAATCTTCTGTAATTCCGTATGCGGCACTTTCGCCAGCTCTTCCTCCTCCGAACTGTTTTTCGCCAATATGAATTAATCCGTTAAGGAAAGTTCCATTCGTTAAAACAACGGTTTTGGCTTTGATTTCAATCCCTAAAGAAGTTTTAATTCCTTTGATAACATTGTTTTCGATAATTAAACCAGCAACCATTTCTTGATAGAAATCTACATTTGGCGTGTTTTCTAACATCAATCGCCATTCTTCTGCAAAACGCATTCTGTCACTTTGAACTCTTGGTGACCACATTGCCGGACCTTTTGACTTATTAAGCATTTTAAACTGAATAGCTGTCTTATCCGAAACAATTCCGGAATAACCACCCAATGCATCAATCTCACGCACAATTTGTCCTTTTGCAATTCCGCCCATAGCAGGATTGCATGACATTTGCCCGATAGTTTGCAAGTTCATTGTCACCAACAAAGTTGAACAACCCATATTCGCTACTGCCGCTGCCGCTTCAGAACCTGCGTGGCCAGCACCAACCACAATTACATCATATTTATCTTGAAACATAGTTTTATTAGATTGTTCCACGTGAAACATTTCACGGAAACTTCATTAAGTTCATTTTATTGTTCCACGTGGAACATCATCATTTTCTCTTCTTCTTTTTGACGCATTAGTTTTTCATCAGCTTCAGATTTGTCTTTAAAGCCGCAATAATGCAAAACACCGTGAGCCATCACTCGCTTTAATTCATCTAAGAAGGAAACATTGAATTCTAACGCATTTTCTTGCACTCTTTCAGTTGAAATAAAAATATCGCCGTGTAAAAAATTTCCTTCACTGTAATCAAAGCTAATAATGTCGGTTAATGTATCATGATTAAGGTATTCTAGATTGATTTTATGTAAATAATTATCATCACAAAAGATATAATTGATTTCGCCTTCATCTTTGCCTTCTGATGAAATTATGGTCGAAATCCAATTGGAAAACAACTTTTCATCACCTAATTCAAAATCGGTTTCATAGTTAAAACTAATCATTCTTCTTAAAGTATTGCTGAACCTTTTGGTTATAATTTGGCCGCAAAGGTAAGCTTTGTCGATTTAAAATTTCAACACTATTTAAATATTGTTGTAATTCCGGAGAAAGTGGTTTAACCGAATTATTGAATTCCTTCTTGTTTGTTTCCGATTGACGCTTGGTATCTTCCCCTTGTTGTTGAACGGCTTTCTCCAATTTCAACATCTCGTAATTGATGTTTAGCATCCGTTGAAGCACTTCATTTTTAAAACCTTTATTCAGAATTTGTTTCTCTGCATCTTTCATTTGATCCAACACTTTTTGACCACCCGGAGTTAAACCTTGCTTCTTCAATTCATCTTCTAACTGTTGACGTAATCGACGTTGCTCTTGAAAAATTTCCATTAATTCACGAGCGTTTTCTTCACCATCATTATTGCCTTGACCGCCACCGCTTCCTTCACCCGGTTTATTGCCTTTTTGATTTCCTTTGCCTTTGTCTCCCTCCTTACCGCCGGTCTTTTCACCTTTCTCACCGTCTTTACCTTCGCCTGGTTTCTCACCCTTTTCTCCTTCTCCGGGCTTTTCTCCTTTTTCTATTCCTTGTTTCATTTTTTCAGAAAGACCCTTTTGCTTTTGAATGATATCCGGCAATTGACCCCCTTTACCTTGACCGGGTTTTGGCTTTCCGCTACTTCCAGAGCCCATGCCAGACATAGACATTTGCATACTATTCATTAGATCCGAAAGAAAATCAGCTAAGCGGTTGGATGCTGCAACAGTGTATTGTTGGTGTGAAACTCCTTTCGATATGATTGCCTCTGCTAAAGATTCAAGCGATTTATCAACATTGTAATGTACATTTCCGATTTCTTCCGTTACTTTCTCTGTAATCATTTCGTTACGCAAAGACATCGCAAACAAACTATCATCAATGTGCTTGAATTGTTGCTTTAAATCCTGTTGAATTTTAAGGTATTTGTTATACGATGGAGCACCTTTATTCAATCCTTTGAATTGCTTCATTAGATCTTCTTGCGAAAAAGAAAATGCTAACAAATTGTCTAGAATTTGGCGAAGCATTTTTACATCTTCTTCCATCTGCTCCATTTCTGCACCGGCCATTCCTTGTTGCATTTGCATACTCATTTGCTTCATTTTCTGAGCAGCACTTTTTTGCTTGGGTTTTGCTTTATCTTTTTGTTCCTTTTGAAGTTCATCGGATGCTCTTTTCATATCTTCTTCGATGCTCTTTTCTTGTTTTTCGTCCGAAGGAATGTCAATTGGAGACTTTAACTCTTTGTTCTCTTTTTCTAATTCTCGTAATTCTTCTTGAATTTTATCAAATTCTTTGTTGATTGCTTCCTGTTTATCTGATGTGTTTTCTTTATCCTCTTTCGATAATTTATCTTGTTTTTCTGCTAATTTGTCTAATTTCTTGATGAGTTGCTCCGCTTTCTTTTCAACATAATATTTCTTAGTCAGTTCAACCAATTGTTCTAAATTCTTAGATTGATTTTTAGAATTTTGTTTGATTTTATCTAACTTTTCTTCAATATCTAAATCCTGAATCTTCTCTGAAAGTTTTTGAAGTTCATCTAATAATTTCTGATTTTCTTCCGATTGCTTTTCGGCATTTTCCGCTCTCTTTTCGAGTTGCTCTTTAAATTCGTCTTTTTCTTCTTTATTGAATTCTTTCAAATTATCCTTCAAATCCTTTGTAAATTCTTTCATCATCTCCTCTTGTTGCTTTTGGCGTTTGATGAAATCACTTATTTTTTGTTTGTCTTTAAATTCTAAGCTTTCTTTTTCTTTACTCATTTTCTGAAGCTTATCTAACTCAGATAGCTGTTTGTCTTGATTCTTTAAAGATTTCTGAATGCTATTGATATTGTCATTTTGTTGTTTGAATTGCTCGTCTTCACGTTCCTCTTCAGTACTAATTCGATCTGAAAAAACAGAAGATTTTGAACTTTTATAATTATGAATCGCATCATTATCAAACACTTCAAAATAATATTCATACGAAACTCCTTCTACCACCGGAAGATTTCCCGGGAAAGTATAAATGAACTGATCAAAGACATCCCTCTTCACGGGAATAGAAGCTTTTAAAGCCGCCTTTTCATTATTTTTAGGATAATAGACGATTTGCAATTTAGAAAGTCCTATATCATCCGAAACTTGTCCGATTAAAATATTCTTCTCCATTCGCAAACTATCAGGTGCATTGTTAACAACAATAGTAGGAAATTGATCTTTAATCGTTGAAATTTGATAGTTTAATTTCTCATAGTGTTTAACTTTATTATTGGAAGTAAGTATTTGATATTCTGTATTTTGCTTAACATTTTTAGACAATTTGAATTCATCATTGTCTTGAATAAAATTGGTAAAACCAGAACCATCGGCATATTCAATTTTTGATGTGGAAAGAGCATTAATTCTCCAACTCACTTTCGTTCCTTCCGGCACAGTAGCATTACCGGAACCTTTGATGATTTCAGCTTTTCGATTTAAATAGGATGGAAACTGTAAAACCATTTCAAAATTAGAAACGGTTGGAACTGCAACGACTGAAAGCTCATAATCATCTGAAGAAACTGCATTCGCTTCAATGTGAAATGCAACATTTTTGGAAGGTTTTGTAAAACGATATTCAAAAACGCCGGGTTTGGATGTTTCCATATAATAACTTTCGTCACCAATAAAAATCATTGCATTTTCTGGAATGACTTTTCCTTCCGATTTTACTTGAAGAACGTAATCTAGCCCTTGTTCGGTTTGTAAATTTTCATTTAAAACCACAAAAGAAAACGGAGCCGGTGGTGAAAATTTTTCATTATATCGCACCACTCGATTCATACTATCGGCAATAATATCGCTGTTTCCCGATAACATAAAGAAGCTCAAAAACAACAACGGAATAACCGCCCACGGAAGGTATTTGGTATTCTTTTTAAAATTAATGGCATTGCTAAACGGAATCGGTTGCAAACTTTTCCCTTTTTGTTCAATGGAAGCCAAAAGCAATTCTGACTGTTGATTGTTTTCGGCTAATTGAAGAAAGTTTGTTAGTTTATCATTCACTTCCGTAAAATGACTTCCAATGATTTGGGACGCTTGGTTGTAATCAATTCCTTTTTGAAGTTTAAATAACTTAAATAGCGGAAACAATATAAATCTCGACAAAAGTAAAACTTGTACAACGACGAATAACCAAAATAATATTGTTCTTCCTAGTGGTTTTAACCAAAGAAAATATTCTATAAAAAGCGTGAAGAAGAAATACAACAACCCTAAACCAACAAATAAAATGACTCCTTTGAGTAATTCGTTGGTGTAATATTTTTTTATAAATGCTTCTAACTTTTGATAAATCAACGACTTTGTTTCCAAAATAATAAGGCTTTTACTTGTAACCGATAAAAGTACAATTTTATTTTTTAGTCAAAAGTTAAAAGTTTTTAAAAGAATTTTATAATTTTAGAGAAACAATTTGAATCATGAAATACTTATGGGCATACAGCATTCCTGTAGTTGGAATTTTATGTATATTTCAACAAGGTTTGTGGTCGTATTTTTTATTGGTTTTTGTGTTTGTTTTAATTCCTATTCTGGAATACATTCTACCGCTTGATCATTCCAATTATTCAGACGAAGAAAAAGGAAAAAGACTTAAAAATAAACTTTTTGATTGGTTATTGTACCTTAACGTTCTAATTTTATATGGAAGTCTCTTTTTTACGTTTACAATCGTTCAGACAAAGTCGTTACAACTGTATGAACTAATAGGAATAGTACTTAGTTTAGGCATTATTCTGGGTTCAAACGGAATAAATGTTGCTCACGAATTGGGACATCGAAAAAAACGTTATGAACGAATTCTAGGTAAACTATTGCTTATTCCGAGTCACTATACTCACTTTTTTATTGAACACAATCACGGTCATCATTTGGATGTTTCTACTCCAGATGATCCTTCAACGGCAAAATACAATCAAAGCTTGTATTCTTTTTGGTGGCAATCCGTTAGCGGAACGTATTTAAAAGCCTGGAAAATTCAGAAAAGAATCAATGAAATCGATACCATTTCTTTTTTCTCCCCAAAAAATGATATGTTTTGGTTTACCATTATTCAAATCACCTATTTGATAAGCTTATATGCTTTTTTTGGTTTAAAAGTCTTATTTGTGGGGATTTCAGCCGGCATAGTAGGTTTTCTTTTGTTGGAAACCATCAATTATATTGAACATTATGGTTTGAAAAGAAAAAACTTGCCTTCCGGACGATATGAACGCGTTTCTGAAAAACATTCATGGAATTCCAATCATATTTTAGGAAGAATCATTTTATATGAACTAACAAGGCATAGTGACCATCATTACAAATCAACGAAAGAATATCAAATTTTAGAATGTCATGAGGAAAGTCCACAATTGCCTTTCGGCTATCCTACTTCAATGGTTTTGTCTTTTATTCCTCCGCTTTGGTATTCAATCATGAACAAGAGAATTCCGGAAGAAATGAAATAAATTATTCTGTACCATCTTGATTCAACATAAAAAAGCAAACTAAATCTTATCTTTGCCAAAATTTTTATACAAATGTCAAGACCTGTTCGCGTTCGTTTTGCACCCAGTCCAACCGGACCATTGCATATTGGTGGAGTGAGAACCGCTTTGTTCAATTATTTATTTGCGAAAAAAAATAACGGCGTTTTTTATTTGCGTATTGAAGATACTGACCAAAATCGCTTTGTTCCCGGTGCGGAACAATACATTTTTGAAGCGTTGGAATGGTTAGGAATTTCACCTTCTGAAACGGTTGGAAAAAACGAAAAATTTGGTCCCTATCGTCAGAGTGAACGTAAACATTTATATAAACAATATGCAGATCAATTGATTCATTCAGGTTGGGCGTATTATGCGTTTGATACTCCGGAAGCTTTGGATGTACACAGAAAGCAACACGAAGAACAAGGAAAAACCTTTATTTACAATTGGCATAACCGTGAAAAATTAGATACTTCATTGGTCATTTCTGACGAAGAAACGAACAAAAGAATTGCTGCCGGCGAAGATTTTGTGATTCGCTTCAAAACACCTGTGAATGAAGTTTTAGAATTGAAAGACATCATTCGTGGTGATATTAAATTTGATACTAACTTGCTAGATGACAAAGTGTTATTTAAAAGTGACGGAATGCCAACCTATCATTTGGCCAACATTGTTGATGATCATTTGATGGAAACATCCCACGTGATTCGTGGTGAAGAATGGTTGCCTTCTCTCCCATTGCACCATTTATTGTATAAGGCTTTTGGTTGGGAAGCACCTGAATTTGCTCATTTGCCATTGATTTTAAAACCTAATGGTAAAGGTAAATTATCAAAAAGGGATGGAGAAATAGGTGGTTTTCCAGTATTTCCATTACAATGGAAAGATTTGAAAGGTTTTAAAGAGGAAGGATATTTTCCTGAAGCATTGATAAACATGTTGGTGATGTTAGGATGGAATGAAGGAAGTGGAATTGAAAAAGAGATTTATTCATTAAAAGAATTGGAAAGTAAATTTTTATTGGAAAATGTTACTAAATCTGGTGGTAAATTTAATCCTGAAAAAGCAAAATGGTATAATCAACAATACTTACAATTAGAAGATAATGAAGTTTTAGCTTTAATATTTAAAGAAATTTTAAGTGAAAAGAATATAACAGTCTCAGATTATAAGTTAAAAAAAATAATTGAATTAACAAAAGAAAGGGCTGTTTTCATTAATGATTTTTGGGAAATAAATAATTATATTTTTCAAAGACCAATGTCCTATGATAATAAAGCACTTGAAAAGAATTGGAAAGAGAACACCGCTTTCTTAATGATTAACTTACTAGATATTTTAGAAAAGATAAATGAATTTAAACAATCTGAGATTGAAAGAGAAGTAAAAGATTGGATAAAAAATAATCAATATAGTTTTGGGCAAATTATGGCTCCTTTTAGGATTTCATTAGTTGGTGAATTAAAAGGTATTGACCTATTTGTTTTATGTGAGTTAATTGGAAAAAAGGAAGTTATCGAAAGAATAGAAAATGTTATTAAATTAAATGAATTAAAATAAATGAATTCCCTAACAATAAAAGTTCCAAGCAATGGTGAACCATTCCTTTGGTTCAAATTTATTAATGATTCGATACTTCAAATTAGTGAAAATTGTGATACTCTTATTGTAGATTTTAATGACATTACTTTTCTAGACACGGATGATTTTGTGGTATTAGCATGTTTATTTGATTTATTTCATAATAAAAAAATCGATATTCAATTTATTAACGGAGGAAAAGAATTAAATAGGCATCTTAAAACTATAAAATTTAAAAAATATTGGTCTAATGGGTTTAATAGGGATAAATTTACTTTTACTCACAACAAAATAACACTTTGCTTATGGCATATATCCAAAGAAATGTTGGGAAGTTATACTAAATATGCAAAAGAATATTATGAAAAAACATTTTTTAATAATAAAGATTTACTTCCATTAGCAACTAATATGACAGAGATATTCAATAATATTTTTGATCATTCTAAATCACCTGTAGATGGATATATTATTACTCAGTATTTTCCGACGACAAAAAAATTATCTTTTTCTGTGTGTGACTTTGGAATTGGCATTGCAGATTCATTGAATAATTATTACAAAAGCAAAAATATGGAAGTGATTACCGATTCTAAAGCAATTAAAAAAGCTCTAGAAACAGGTGTTTCATCATTTTCAACACCTCAAAATAAAGGATTTGGATTAAGTAATGTTTTAGATTTTACCGAGAATTTCAATGGTAAACTTACAATTTATTCTAATAACGGCTTATTGTATAAAAGCTATGATGATGAATTTATATTGTTTGAAACCGGATATAACTTTTCTGGGACATTAATAAAAGTTGAAGTTAGTACTCTTGAATTTGATAAAATTGATGATGAAAATTTAATTTATGAATTATAGAAATGATTTATTAACAATTTTTTTTGTTTGTTAACAATTTTTATATTTATATTTGTTCGACATATTATGGATTCTACAACAAACATACTAGTCAAGGATATTGTAAATAACACCGAAATGAACATTGAGGGTGTAAAGTTATATTGTGTTTTAGAAAAAAATTTAAAACAATATAATAATATCATATTAAATATTGATAATGATATGGTTCTCTCTTCTTCATTCTTAAACTCTTCTTTAGGAAACATTTTAGATAATTATGGATTAGATAGGTTAAAAAATTCATTAAAATTTAAATGTAATAAAAATCAATTTGAAAGAATTAGTACCTACTTACATAAGTATAATGAAATATATAAGAAATAAAAATCCCGATAAATCGGGATTTTTTTTAATGTAAAAACTTTAAATTAACTGATCACTTACAAACAAGTAATCAATTCAACATTAATAAAAAAATGATGTTTAAATATATTGAAAGGTAAATTCTTGAAGTTTATTTAAAAATAAAAGATAATATTTCCGGCAATTACACCCAAATTACCTTTTAGCTTTCCATCGGCTAAGGCAGTAACTTCTTCTTGCTTATTTAGGTTGTTTAAAATATTTGTCACGCCATATTGATAACTCAAACTCAAGCGAATATTTTCAAAACCACCGGAAATTCCAGCGTAAACATTAAAATTAATGGGCGTAATGTCTTCAATGTTTTTTACCCGAAGCAATTCATTGCCTTCGATAAAATTATTTTCGTCAGCATCGTTGAACTTTAATTTACTGTTGACTTGCAAAACCGGACCAAAATCTAGCGAAACCGGACCGCCACCAATTTTGTAACACAACAACAAATGGATTTGAACAGCCATCATTTTTAAATCCACTTCCTTTTGAGAAATACCTGAAAAAGTTTCAATAGAAAATTTGTTTTCAGTAAAATTCATACCATATATCATCGAAAAATTATTGTAGTAATTTCCACGCATGGATAAACCTGCCGTCCAATTCATAGCGGGTTTAACACTAAAATTATCGGTATATAAATTGGTTTGGTTTAAACCCAAACTTATCCCAATATGGTTATAATCGCCTTTGCCATATTGAGCTGAAACAATGCTTGTAAAACCAAGCAAAACCAATGCTAAAAAATATCTTTTCATGATTTGTGTGTAAAGTTGTAACAAACGTACGAGAAATTTCGTATCATTACATATAACCTAAAAACTATTTTTATGACTTTTTACATTATTATTGTATTGGCAGTTTTTTTACTGCTAGCTTCTTTTTTCACTGTCAAACAACAATCGGCGGCGGTAATTGAACGTTTTGGTAAATACAACAGCACGAGACAATCTGGTTTACAACTAAAAATCCCTGTGATAGATAGAGTTGCCGGACGATTAAACTTAAGAATACAACAATTAGATGTTATTATTGAAACCAAAACAAAAGATAACGTATTTGTGAAAATGAAAGTGTCTGTTCAGTTTAAAGTAATTCAAGAAAAAGTATACGAAGCGTTTTACAAGTTAGAATATCCGCACGATCAGATTACATCCTATGTATTTGACGTGGTTCGTGCCGAAGTTCCAAAATTAAAATTGGATGATGTTTTTGAACGTAAAGATGATATTGCCGTTGCGGTAAAACGTGAGTTAAACGAAGCGATGACTACGTATGGTTACGACATCATTAACACCTTGATTACTGATATTGATCCGGACATTCAAGTAAAAAATGCAATGAACAGAATCAACGCGGCCGATCGTGAAAAAACGGCTGCAGAATATGAAGCAGAAGCCGGAAGAATAAGAATTGTAGCGAAAGCAAAAGCTGAAGCAGAAAGCAAAAGACTTCAAGGTCAAGGTATTGCCGATCAAAGAAGAGAAATTGCAAGAGGTTTAGTGGAAAGTGTGGACGTTTTGAATCGTGTTGGAATTAATTCGCAAGAAGCGTCTGCATTAATTGTTGTGACTCAACATTATGATACATTGCAAGCAATTGGTGCCGATACAAATTCTAACTTAATTTTATTACCAAACTCGCCACAAGCCGGAAGTGATATGCTAAATAATATGGTAGCCAGTTTTACAGCCAGTAACCAAGTTGGTGAAGCGATGAAAAAAGGAGCTATTAAAAAAGCAAATAAAAAAAGTGCTCCTAAAGATGAATTCGGTACGACCGAAGATGAAGAATAAAATGAGAGAGACCTTCGGGTCTCTTTTTTTTGGTTTTAATTGGATACCGATTTGAAAGCTAAATTTAATGGAACACGGATTTGATGGATGAAAAGAATTTACGCTGATTTTTTTTGAAGCTTTGCTTAATGGATTTTCAAATATTTTTTTTAAAACAGATTTGAAAAATTTGAAAAATGAAAAACATATTTCTCACAGAAAACACGGAAAACGCAGAAATTTTAGTTTTCGAATTTTTAAGGATGAAAAAACGGTTAGAAATTCATCAAAAACGAATTAGAAACGTTTAAATTCACTTTCATTGAGCGAAGCATAAAATCACATTTCCTTTTATTTTTTCTTCCTAAAAAACGCTCTAAAAAAGCCGTTTTTGATTGTTTTTGATAATAGAATTTTAAAATCAATAGAAAATACAAATAATAGAAAAAGCCACAGTAATTTGTGGCTATTATAGTTTTTGTTTATGAAAATATTTCACTGTGTCATCCTATGTTTGCAAGAGGAAGTTCTTTGAAAATTTTATAAATTTATTTCAACAGAAGAAAGAGAAAGATAAAAGCTATTTTGTGTCATTGGTCATTAGAGACTGTTCGTAATGCTAGTTCCT
>NZ_JBIIVK010000076.1:0-11798 GCF_044339515.1 Flavobacterium sp. | reverse complement strand
TTAATTCACAATTCAAAGAACTTATAACTTCTAATACTTTAAAATAATTTTTAACTATATTTGTCATAGATATTGTTTTGTTTGGCGACACCAAGATACTGAATTTCAGTATCTTGGACAATATCTATTCCTTTTATTTTCTTAAAATAATTACACCCAACGGGTTAAAAATAATGTGTTTTGTTAAAATAACTTCTTAATTTTATAATTCAATAAATTTTAAATTAATCAACATGGGATCATTTGTTATCAGTAAAAGAAAAAATGGAGAATTTCAATTTGCATTAAAAGCCGGAAATGGTCAAGTAATTTTGTCCAGTGAAGGCTATACCACTAAAGCGGCTTGTGAAAATGGAATCGAATCGGTACGAAAAAATTCGCAAGATGATAAACGTTTTGAACGTTTAGAATCAAAAAATGGAAAACCTTACTTTAACTTAAAAGCAACCAATGGTCAAATCATTGGCAACAGCGAAATGTATGAATCGGTTGCTGCTCGTGACAATGGAATTGCTTCCGTAGCAAAAAATGCCCCTGATGCCACTGTTAAAGAAGAATTGGAATAAAAAAGTACCGTACATACTATGTTAAGCCCTGTTTTCAGGGCTTTTTTTATTTTATACTTTGATAGAGTGAAAAAATTCCAATCAACAAAATTAAAAGTAATGCAATCTTTTTAAAGTATTCTTGCGAAATACGGTTTAAAATCTTTTGACCTAACCAACTTCCCACAAATCCAATAACAAATAAAAAAGGAATATAGATTAGGATGTCTTTTGTAATATATCCGTTTTCAAAATAAACAACTGTTCTTGATAAATCAATCATCATATCGATTGCTGCAGAGGTAGCTACAAAAACACTTTTTTCCAAATTAAAGGCGGCCATTGTAATACCACGAATAGCTCCGCCAGTTCCTATCAAACCGGCTGAAAAACCGGAAAGAGCACCGCCAATAAAGGTTTGTTTAACTTTTGGCGGTATGACAAGTTTATCTTTGATTAAAAATAATAAACTTAGTCCAATAAGGAAGATTCCTAAGGCAATCTCTAAAACGTTACTTTCAAAAAATTTACTCAAAAAGCCTCCAATAATTACGAAAATTACAGAAGGAATACCAATTTGAAGAATTAGTTTTTTATCCAATCCTTTACGAAACAAATAGATTTTTGAGAGATTGCTTGATAAATGGAAAATAGCGGTAATTCCTAAAACGGTATGAAAATCAAAGAAAATGTTTGCAAACGGCACAAAAAACACAGAAGAGCCAAAACCGCCAATGGTTCCAATGATTTCTGCAATTAACGTAAGCAATAAAAACCAAAGGGTTTTGTCAATTTCCATGATGCTGAATATATACTTAAATATACAAAAAAAACGCAAAATTACTTTTGCGTTTTCAGTTATTTTAGAAATAAATTATTTTCCGTCCTTATCCACTTTTGGTCTTTCGTCGGCATTGGCTAATTCCCAAGCTACCGCAAAAGCTAATTTTGTTCTTTTAGCTAACAAAGGATAATCAATTTTGTCTGGGGTATCTGTAGGTTTGTGGTAATCATCATGCACACCGTTAAAATAAAAAATGGCAGGAATTCCTTTTTTGGCAAAATTATAATGGTCTGAACGGTAGTAGAAACGATTAGGATCGTTCAAATCATTGTATTTATAGTCCAATTCCATCCCGATATACTTCGTATTGGCTTCTTCTGAAATACGGTGTAAGTCGCTGCTCAAACGGTCAGAACCAATAACATATACATAATTGTCATTGTTTTCTTTTTCATATCCTCTTCGACCTATCATATCAATATTGATGTTAGCAATTGTATTTGCAATGGGAAACAAAGGATTTTCTGCGTAGAAACGTGAACCGTGCAAACCATGTTCTTCACCGGTTACATGTAAAAATAAAATAGAACGTTTTGGGCCATTCCCTTCTTTTTTTGCTTTTTGAAAAGCAGCAGCAATTTCCAAAAGAGCTACTGTTCCGGAACCGTCATCATCGGCACCATTGTACACTTCACCATTTTTCATTCCCACATGATCGTAATGAGCGGAAATAACCAAAATTTCATCCGGTATTTCAGAACCTTCAATAAATGCCCAAATGTTTTCTGAATCACCTAATTTTGGACTAAATTGTTTCTTAAAAAACTCTGCCGGAATGGGCTGAAAAAAAGTAGAGGCACCTTTTGGATAAGAAATTCCATTGGCTTTGTATTGATTAATCAAATATTCACCGGCTTTTTTCTGACCGGGAGTTCCGGTATCTCGGCCCTCCATTTCGTCGGAAGCTACAATATATAAATGTTTACTTAACGTCTCAGCCTTAATCTCAGACAAGTACTTTTCTGGTGAACTTTCTTTTGCACTATTTTTATTAGAGGAACATCCCACTAACAAAAATGATAAAACAAAAGAACTCAGGATTATTTTTTTCATTTTAATCAAATTATTTTGACAAATATACTAAAGTAGGTTTACAAAGTTTCTTTCAAGAATGATAAAAAGTGAACGAAAGAGCGTTTATCAGCCAATTCATTATAAGCTGCACCTCTTGAATTATCATTGCCAGCTTTTTTATTGGTGAACGAATGTACCGCACCGGAATAATAAACCATTTGCCAATCAGCTTTGGCGTCCTTCATTTCTTTTTGAAATGCAAGGATTTCTTTTTCCGGAACAAAAGGATCATCTGCACCATGTAGAACAAGTACTTTCGGATTAATTTCAGAAATAATTCTGTCTTCCGCTTTACCTAATCCGCCATGAAAAGAAACAACACCTTTCACATTTATTCCGGCACGAGCAGCTTCTAAAGCTCCTGTTCCGCCAAAACAATAGCCAATTATTACAATTTTGTCTTTGTTGGCTCCGGTTTTGATGAGTTGATCCAATGCCAATTGAATTCTTCGATGATAATCCGCTACATTATTTTTATAAAAACCGGCTTGTTTTCCGGCTTCAGAACTGTTTTTGGGATAATTTCCTTCGCCATAAATATCGGCAATAAAGGCATAATGTCCTAACTCTGCCAGTTGTTGAGCTACTTCCTTGGAATGATCGTCAATTCCCATCCATGCCGGTAAAATCAAAATACCGGATTTGTCAGCATTTGCTTTTTTGGGTTTGGAAGAGAATCCGATTAGGTTTTGATTTCCGTCTTTAAAGGCAATCGATTCCAATTGTGCATTCATAGAAAAGTGAGTTAAAATCAACACTAAGAATAAATTTTTCATAAGGTTTGTTTTTTGATGTTAATGTACGATACTAACTTTTTATACCAATCATAATTTAGAAAAAATTAATAATTTATTATTTGTTGTTGAATCTTAAAATAAAAGGAAGATAACTTTATATTCAATAAAATAGGTATAAAAATATTAATTGTGTAATTATTGAGTTATTTCATTGAAAAATATTAATCTATGTAACTTTTGTTACAAATAAATTATTGTCAACAAATTAGTTTTACCATTCTAAATCATTAGGTATGAAATCGAATCAACACATTCTAATCATTGGTGGTGGAACAGCCGGAATTATGACTGCCGCACAATTAATGAAAAAAAACAGCAATTTATCCATTTCAATTCTTGAACCGTCTGAAAAACATTATTATCAGCCGGCATTCACCTTAGTTGGAGCAGGAACATATGATTATAAAAAAACAATTCGTTTAACTAAAGACTTGATTCCAAAGGGAGTTAAGTGGATTAAGGATTTTGCCACTGAAATTTTACCCGATGAAAAACAGGTAAAAACTGTGGCATCGGGAGAAATATCCTATGATTTACTGGTCGTTGCCACCGGATTAGTAAATGATTTAGATGGGATTGAAGGACTTCGTGAAGGATTAGATAAAGGCATCGTGTGTAGCAACTACGTAGACCCAAATAAAACATGGGAACTCCTCCAAAAATTCAAATGGGGAAATGCCGTTTTCACGCAACCTACGACACCAATTAAATGTGGTGGAGCTCCTCAAAAAGCAGCATATATGGCCGCTGACTATTTTAGAAAAAAAGGAATTTCAAATAAAACCAATCTAGTGTTTGCAACGCCGGGTTCTGTGATTTTTGGTGTAAAAATCATCGCTGATTCGCTGATGAAAGTACTAGGTGATTATAATATTCATTTCAAAACATTTTATGCTCCCATAAAAATTGACTCGGAGAATAAAATTGTTTATTTTAAAGAGGTTAGCACGGGCGAAAACAAATGTGTTGTCAATGAAAACAACATTTTAAACGAAAAACATACCGGCAATGAAATCATGGAAATTCCGTTTGATTTCTTGCATTTGGCCCCACCACAAGCACCACCTAAATTTATAAGAGAATCCAATTTGGTGAATGCCACCGGTTGGTTAGATGTTAATATTAATTCACTTCAACACAATAAATATACTTTCATTTTCGGCTTAGGCGATGTTGCCGGTTTGCCAACAGCTAAAACCGGGGCTGCCATTCGCAAGCAAGTTCCTGTGGTTGTAGATAATATTATAAAATATTTAGCCAATCAAACAGTTGATAATCAAGGATACTTAGGTTATTCTTCTTGTCCGTTAGTAGTTGGTTACGGAAAAATGATTTTGGCAGAGTTCAATTATAAAAATGAATTTACCCCAGACCCCAAATTAAAGCAAATGCTGGTTTTTGATAGTAATAAGCCTCATTGGCGATTGTGGTTTTTAAAAAAATATATGTTACCGCATTTGTATTGGAATAAAATGATGAAAGGTGAAAATGTTTAATTTTATCAACAGAATGAATATTCGAAACTGAATTTGGTATAATCCATATTTTTTTACGAAATTTACGATTGAAATTAAAACAGAATGAAAGAATTACTACAGCAAACGTACGGTTTTGTTTTTGAAGAAAAACTCATAGAAGAAATAGCCGCAGTTTCGTTATTAAGAGATTTTAGTGAGGGTGATATTTTAATTGATTTTGGCGATTATATTAAAAAAATGCCACTGCTTATCGAAGGAGCGATTAAGATTTTAAGAGAAGATTTTGATGAAGGTGAATTACTCCTTTATTTTATTGAGAAAGGCGATACGTGTGCTATGACAATGGCTTGTTGCATGGGCGAAATCAAAAGTGAAATTCGAGCTGTGGCCGAAACAAACGGAACAGTAATTATGATTCCGGTTCACAAAATGGAAGAGTGGCTGGGTAAGTACAAAAGTTGGCGAAATTATGTATTTAACAGTTACAATAACCGTTTAAAAGAAATGCTTAATGCCATAGATAATCTGGCTTTTATGAATATGGATGAACGATTGATGAATTATTTAACGGATAAATCAAAAATTAATCATTCAAAAGAAATTCATACAACGCATCAGGAAATTGCTTATGATTTACACACTTCAAGAGTAGTAGTGTCTCGACTATTAAAAGCACTCGAAAACGATGGAAAAATTAAAATTCACAGAGCTTCAATCGAATTGTTGAAATAAAGTAGTGTATCAAAAGTTACACTGTAATTGATATTTCACTTTTACTTTTGGCAAAAAATCTAAAAATGGAATCAACTCAAATCATAGGTTACTTTCTTGCCGTTATTGTAGGCATTTCACTCGGACTAATTGGAAGTGGAGGTTCTATTTTAACGGTTCCCATTTTAGTTTACATCATGGCTGTTGAGCCGGTGTTAGCCACAGCATATTCATTGTTTATAGTAGGTTCAACAGCTTTGGTTGGCGGAATAAAAAGTGCTTTGCTTAAAAAAGTAGATTTTAAAACCGTTTTAATTTTTGGAATTCCCTCTATTGCGGCAGTTTATTTGACAAGAGCATTTATTGTACCTTTATTGCCGGAAGTGATTTTCTCTATCGGAACCTTTGAATTTACAAAACCTATTGCTTTAATGCTACTGTTTGCAGTGGTCATGATCATGGCTTCTGTTTCAATGATAAAGCCATCCAAAGTAATTGAGGATGAAAATAGCCCCATGAAATATAACTTTCCTTTGATTTTACTGGAAGGTTTGTTAGTGGGAGTTTTAACCGGTTTAGTAGGAGCAGGAGGAGGTTTTTTAATCATACCGGCCTTGGTTTTACTTGCAAAAATGCCTATGAAATTAGCGGTAGGATCATCTCTTTTTATCATTGCAGCAAAATCACTGATAGGATTTTTGGGTGATTTAAAAGGCAATCAAACTATCGATTGGAGTCTACTATTACTGTTCACTTTTGCTTCAATAATTGGAATATTTATTGGAATATACCTTTCAAAAAAAATTCATGGTGCCAAATTGAAAACCGGTTTTGGATGGTTCGTCCTTTTGATGGGAATTTATATCATACTTAAAGAATTAGTGTTATAATTGTAGTATGATTTCAAAGAATTCAATTTCAGGAATATTTTTCACCTGTTTAATAGCTGCTTTTGCTTGGACAATTAGTGCTTTGTTTCCTTTTTTAAATAGCATTTTAGTCGGTTTATTGCTGGGAATTGTAATTGGAAATTTTTTTAAACTGCCCTCACAATTGTCTCCTGGAATAAGTTTAACTAGTACTAAAGTATTAGAATTTTCAATACTTTTTTTGGCATTTGGCATTAATTATTCCTACATGGGAAAAATTGGTTGGCAAAGTTTTTTAGTAGTGGCAGTTGTTGTTTTTTCAGTTCTTATTTTTAGTGTATATCTATCAAAAAAAATGAATTGTCCTAGTACCGTTGGCTGGATGGTTGGTTTCGGAACAGCCATTTGTGGTTCCAGTGCCATCGCAGCCTTGGCTCCCAGTTTAAATAAAAATAAAGAGGATGTCGGGGTAGCGTTAGCTGTGGTTAATTTATTTGGCACAATAGGAATGCTTTTTTTACCCTTAATTCTTACTCTTTTTCATTTTTCAACCACCGAAATAAGCTTGCTTCTGGGTGGAACATTACATTCTGTAGGTAATGTAGCCGGTGCTGCTTTTGCCATTTCACCCGAAGTTGGAGAACAAGCTTTAACCATTAAATTGGCTCGGGTAGCGTTACTTTCTACGGGTTTGATCTTTTTTTCTTACTTAACACAAGATAGCAAAGGAAAAAGCTGGAAAGACTATTTGCAATTGCCATGGTATTTGTGGGGATTTATTATCATTACAATTCTTGTCTCAATAATAAAAATCCCTGAAAACGTAATCAGCTTTTCAGAAATTATGGGTAAAATTCTTTTAACCATTGCAATGACAGCTATCGGATTAAAAGTGAGTTTTTCTTCCTTAATTCAATCCGGCAAAAAAGGATTGTTCTATGGTTTTCTGATTTTTTTATTTCAAATTATATTAATTCTGTTAGGTATATTTTTTGTGATAAACTAAACAAATAGACTTCTAAAATAAATTAAACTTATAAAAGGATTCATAATTTTTTGTCAAAGCCCGAATCAATCGATTTGGGCTTTTTAAATTTCTTATCTTTGTAACTATTGTTACAGTTTTTTTTATTGTCAACATGTAATTTTACCCAAAATTAGAAATTTATGAAAATAGAACAGATTTATACAGGATGTCTTGCTCAAGGAGCATATTTTATTGAAAGTAATGGTGAAATTGCCATTATAGATCCTTTGCGTGAAGTACAGCCTTATGTTGATAAAGCAGAAAAAGCAAATGGAAAAATTAAATATATTTTTGAAACGCATTTTCATGCCGACTTTGTAAGCGGTCATGTCACTTTAGCTCAAAAAACAGGAGCTCCGATTGTTTACGGACCCAATGCAAATCCAAGTTTTAAAGCACATATCGCTAAAGATGGTGAAGTATTTCAATTAGGCGAAATTACGATTACAGCTTTGCATACGCCAGGTCATACAATGGAGAGTACAACCTATTTATTAAAAGATAAAAATGGTAAAGATTATGCTATATTTAGTGGTGATACATTGTTTTTAGGCGATGTTGGTCGTCCGGATTTAGCTCAAAAAGCAGCTCACATGACGCAGGAACAATTAGCCGGATTGTTATACGATAGTCTTCGAACTAAAATCATGACCTTAGCGGATGATGTAATTGTCTATCCCGCACACGGAGCCGGTTCTGCTTGTGGAAAAAATCTTAGCAAAGAAACCGTAGGAAGTATCGGAGAACAAAAAGCAACAAATTATGCTTTGCGTGCCAATATGACCAAAGAAGAATTTGTGAAAGAAGTAACAGACGGATTATTACCACCTCCTGCTTATTTTCCAATGAATGTTAAACTGAACAAAGAAGGTTATGAAAATGTTGAAAACATAATCAGTGATGCAAAAGCTTTTGAACCCAATGTGTTTGAAACCGTTGCTAATGACACGGATGCATTAGTGCTTGATGTTCGTCACCAAGACGATTTTGCCAAAGGTCATATTCCAAAATCGATTTTTATTGGAATCGATGGACAGTTTGCTCCTTGGGTGGGTGCTCTGATTTTAGATTATAAACAACCCATATTGTTGGTTACTCCTGAAGGTAGAGAAGAAGAAACCATCACTCGATTAGCTCGTGTGGGTTACGATAATACAATTGGCTATTTGAAAGGTAGTTTTGAAGCTTGGAAAAAAGCCGGTATGGAATACGATACGGTAACTTCTGTTGATGTTGCCGTTTTAGAAGAAAAAATAAAAGAAAATGTTCCCGTTTTCGATGTAAGAAAACCGGGCGAATATGCCTCCGAACACATTATTGATGTTCCTTCAACTCCGTTGGATTTTTTAAACGATCATTTGAGTGAATTTCCAAAAGAAAAAGATTTCTACGTGCATTGTGCCGGCGGATACCGAAGTATGATTGCGGCCTCCATCCTGAAAGCAAGAGGATATCACAATGTAATAGATGTTAAAGGAGGATATGCAGCCATTAAACAGACTGAAATTAAAAGAACGGCTTATGTTTGCCCAAGCACATTATAATTTTAAAATTGAAAATATGAAGAAAATAATTTTATTGTTTTTAATAGCTTTCATAACCTATTCATGCCAATCTCAAAAAGATTCAAGAATTAAAATTGTCCCAAAATCTGAATTTCAATTGATTGTTGCTAATGAGAATGTTCAACTTATCGATGTTAGAACACCACAAGAATATGCTGATGGCTTTATCAAAGGAGCAAAAAATATTAATGTCAATGACACTAATTTTGAATCCGAGATACAAAAACTAGACAAAACCAAACCGGTTTACATCTATTGCAGAAGCGGAGCTAGAAGTCAAACAGCTGCCAAAAAAATGGTAGAGTTGGGTTTTAATCAAGTTGTTGATTTACAAGGAGGTTATATGAATTGGAATTAATTTAGCCATGTCAAATTTTACAGATATTATCAATTCTTCAAAACCGGTATTGGTTGTTTTTTAGCTTCTTGTTGTGGACCGTGTCAAATGTTAGCTCCTATTTTAAAGGAAGTGAAAGATGAATTGGGTGATAATGTGACAATCATTAAAATCGATGTAGATAAAAATCAACCGTTAGCTGCTCAATACCAAGTGAGAGGAGTGCCTACAATGTTACTTTTTCAAAAAGGTAAACAAGTTTGGCGGCAGTCAGGTGTATTGTCCAAACAAGAAATTATAAAAGTTATTCAAAGTACAAGTAGTTGAAATTATTAATTTTTTTAGATAAATAAGTCTAAAACTTAAAATTACACTAAAATTTACAGTTTTTTATCAATTTGTCACATTAAATTATATATTTGTATTACTAAATCGTTAATCCTTAAAATCGTATACCATGAAAAAATTAGTTTCATTATTAGTTGTAGCTGCGTTTTTTGTAACAGCAGATGCTATGGCAACTGACCCAAAAAACAAAGAAAAGAAAAAAGAAAAAACTGAAAAAGCTGCTTGTTCAAAAGAAGAGAAAAAATCTTGCTCTTCCGGTGAGAAAAAAGCATGTTGTGCTTCTAAAAAAGCAGAAGCAAAATCATAATTATAATTAAAAGTTAATAAAAAAGTGTCAAAGAAATTTGACACTTTTTTTATACAAAATACCTATCTTTCCAAAAAAATAATGCTATGAAGTTTCTTAAACTTATTTGCTTAATTTTTGGTTTTTCTAACTCTACAATTAGTCAAACATTGGAGGAACCAATGTTACAGACGGATATTATATCAAAATCCTATTCGCAGCAATGGGAACTCGATTCTATTCACAAAAAAGGAACTTTCCGATTGGTTTCGTATAAACCAATATACATTACAGCAGGAAGATGGTCCAGCAATCCAAATGAAATGCCATTCAGTGAAAATCCAGACTACTCAGCAACAGAAGCACAAGATTTCAATCGTTACGAAGCAAAATTCCAATTGAGCTTTAAAACGAAACTTATACAAGGTTTGTTTTGGGGAAAAGCAGATATTTGGTTGGCTTATACTCAGAAAGCGTATTGGCAAATTTATAACAAAGATTTGTCTCGTGCCTTCAGAGAACTGAATTATGAACCTGAATTGATTTTTGTTTATCCATTAAAAATTAAAGCCTTTGGCGGACATTTTCGTTCTGCCGGATTTTCTGTCAATCACCAATCTAATGGTCGAGACTTACCACTTTCCAGAAGTTGGAATAGAATAATTTTTCACTTAGGATATGAAAACAATAATTGGATTGTCTCCTTAAATCCATGGATACGTTCAGGAGATCGAGACGATGAAAATCCATCCATCACAAAATTTATAGGTAATGGTGAAATCAATGCGTCGTATACTTATAATAGACACGAGTTTTATACAATAATAACGCATCCTTTCGACAGAATTAAAGGCGGAAGTGTGCAATTGAATTATGTATTTCCTATGAAAGGTCATTTGAGAGGACACGTTCAATTTTTTCATGGATACGGAGAAACGCTTGTTGACTATAACCACAGCCAAACCACACTTGGAATCGGAATTTCATTTGCCAATTGGTAAAAATCTGAATTTTAAAATCACGTTTATGAATTTATCACACATCGAACACATCGGCATAGCCGTAAAAAGTCTAGAGGAAGCCATTCCTTTTTGGGAAAATATGCTCGGACTCAACTGCTACAATATTGAAGAAGTTAAAGAACAAAAAGTCAAAACTGCTTTCTTTATGATTGGTCAATCCAAAATTGAACTCTTAGAATCCACCGAACCCGACGGACCAATTGGAAAATTTATCGAAAAAAAAGGCGAAGGAATTCATCACTTGGCCATTGCTGTTAAAAACATCGAAGAAAATTTACAAGAATTAGATAAAAAAGGAGTTCAACTAATAGATAAAACACCAAGAAAAGGAGCAGAGGGATTGGATATTGCTTTTCTTCATCCTAAAGCTACACATGGCGTTTTGCTAGAACTTTGTGAGAATAAAAACGGGTAATCAATTTATTTTTGGTAAAATTAATTTAAATTCACGCAAATAGCTGTCTAATAATTCACCTTCTTTAAATACTTTTTTAAACAGAATTTCTTCAGTGCCAAAATGGAAATGAACTTCTACAAAAAAAGTATTTAAACTGTAGAGTTT
This sequence comes from Flavobacterium sp., assembly GCF_044339515.1. Taxonomy (GTDB): domain Bacteria; phylum Bacteroidota; class Bacteroidia; order Flavobacteriales; family Flavobacteriaceae; genus Flavobacterium. The sequence goes on along the minus strand of NZ_JBIIVK010000076.1, from coordinate 333 downwards.
TTTAATAACAGGTTTTTCATTACGCTGAGCCACAATAACTCCACTATCAAAAAGAGTTTGATATTGTTCTTTTTCAGGTAAGGCTAAAAAGCTAATGAGTTTCACAATAAATGTATTTTCAGCGAATATAACAAAAATCTTTTTTTAAAGAAATTTTATAGAATTTCATTTTGCTACATTCAGAAGCTATTTCCCGCTTTTCATTTCAAGCTTGTTTGTCTTGTTGTTTTTTTCTACGTCAAAAAAAGAGCTTCCTTTGGTCGCTTTTTTTTGCCAAGAAAAAATACACCAATCCTTCACAAGGCTTTCCATTACAATCGGGGCTAGTGTAGC
>NZ_JBIIVK010000021.1:0-51272 GCF_044339515.1 Flavobacterium sp. | reverse complement strand
TTCTTCCAACACCTGATTTATACATTAATTCACAATTCAAAGAACTTATAACTTCTAATACTTTAAAATAATTTTTAACTATATTTGTCATAGATATTGTTTTGTTTGGCGACACCAAGATACTGAAATTCAGTATCTTGGACAATATCTAATCCTTTTATTTTCTTAAAATAATTACACCCAACGGGTTATTAAAAATAATAGTTCACTAATTAATTTAGGATTTAATCGACCTATATGGATCAGTACTTTCATTTGATATACGTTCTAATCCCATTGTCAATTTAAATTTTGTCAATTGTGAAATGGGGGGGTTAGCAATAACTGGTACAAATGCTGAAATAATAGATTTAAGTACAACTAAATTTTTTATTTTGGATTTATTGAGTAATAATTCACTAAATTACTTGAACTTGAAAAATGGCTCAGATAGTACAAATTATTTTGAAATTATTGATGCTCCTAATTTAGAATATATTTGTGCAAATGAATGGGATGTTGAAACTCTTTTAGATGTCATCATCAATAGTTTAGGTAATAATACAGGAGTAAATGTCAATTCCTATTGTTCGTTTACACCAGGAGGCATTTTTTACTCAATTCAAGGAAATTCTAAATTTGATATAATTGACAATGGTTGCGATGAAAATGACATCGATTTTCCAAATATGAAATTCAACATTACTAATGGTACAATTTCAGGAAATATAATTTCAAATACTAGCGGAGATTATTCCATTCCGGTTCAGGAAGGAACACATACGGTAACACCCGTTTTTGAAAACCCATCTTATTTTAATGTAAGTCCTTCAAATTTTTCTGTCAGTTTTCCAACTGAAACTAGTCCGTTTTCGCAAAATTTCTGTATAACTCCTAATGGTACGCATCCAGATGTTGAAGTAGTAATAGTTCCTTTAGAAACCGCAATTCCCGGTTTTGATGTGAGTTATAAATTAGTCTACAAAAACAAAGGCAACATAACGGTTTCCGGTTCTATTTCGTTTACTTTTATGGATGATGTGATAGATTTTCTTTCTTCAACACCAGTTCAATCGATGGTAGAACCCAATATTTTAAATTGGAATTACACCAATTTACTGCCATTCGAAACCAGAGAAATTGTTGTAACATTTAATATGAATTCACCTCAAGAAACACCGGCTTTAAATGATGGTGAAATTTTAGAATTCATTGCAATTATTGATCCTCTTTCCGGAGATGAAATGCCATCCGATAATACATCAACTTTAAATCAACTAGTGGTAAACTCATTTGATCCGAATGATAAAACGTGTTTGGAAGGTTCAGTAGTGAGTACAGAATTAATTGGTCAATACGTTCACTATGTCATTCGTTTTGAAAACACGGGAACATTCTTCGCTCAAAATGTTGTGGTAAAAGACGAAATTGATGTATCCAAATTTGATTTGAACACCTTGATTGTCTTAAGTACCAGTCACCAACAATGGACCAGAATCAACGGCAACAAAGTAGAATTTATTTTTGAAAATATTCAATTACCCTTTCCACCATCAGAAGAAAGACATGGTTATATTGCCTTCAAAATCAAATTGAAAAATAATTTAACCGTTGGTGATACGTTTTCCAATTTTGCAAGTATTTATTTTGATTATAATTTCCCGATTATCACCGAACCGGCTACCACTTCAATTGAAGCATTAAGCAATCCCGATTTTGAGTTTTCCAATTTTGTAAAATTATATCCTAATCCCGCAAGTGCAACCATAACGATTGAAAGCCAAACTCTCAATTTAAAATCAATTGAAATTTTTAATAGTTTGGGCCAATTAGTACAAGCGATTCCAAATGATAATAACCAACTCAGTATAGATGTTTCAAACTTACAAACCGGAACGTATTTTGTAAAAGTGTATTCAGATAAAGGAGTAGGGGTTTCGAAGTTTGTGAAGCAATAAAAATAAAAAAGGGATTAAAATATTAATCCCTTTTGTTTTTCTTCTCGCGTTTCTCTTCTTTCTTCTCTTTCGCTGTTTTTAAAGGCTCTTTCTTCACGTTTTTCTTTGCATCCTGACTCTTTGCCATAATTTTTTGGTAATGCCATTAGAAGCATCTTAGTAAAGATAGTGCTTATTTTATAAATAATTACAATCCCAGTTGTTTTTGAATAGAAAGTGGTAGCAATTCATCAAAAGAATGAAATTTCGGGTTACGTTCAATGAATTTCCATTTATAGTTGGTAGAAGCTGAGGCAACAGCAATCCAAGTTGTGTTTTCTTCTACAAAATAGCTATTTCGATTCAATTCATATTTTACTGATTTATAATGCGGTATCTCCTTATAAGTGGCTAAATCTCTCTTAATTTGGTCATCAGTAACTTTATTTTCCAAATTAATTCGAAAGGAATTTTTAAATGTAATCACACAATACTTTGCATTCTCAATTTCCAAAATTGGACCATATATAAAAGTCATTGTTGGAAATACAATTCGATTGCCTAAAACATCATTTTGAAACCATTCATCTAAATTAGAAACGATTGTTTCATAAGTATATTTTTCAAAATAGTTGGGGTGATACTGTGAAGTAATTCCTTCAAAGTTCATATTGTAGTGTGCGTCGTAGAAATTTTTAGTTTCTAATTTCAACTGATCCAAGGTTTGTGCTTGTATATTTACAACTACAAGTAGAAATACAGCGAACATTTTTTTCATACGAATGAAATTTCTAACAAATATAAAAATCCCTGACAATTAATGTGCCAGGGATTTTTAAAAAATGATTTTTTTTAGTTTAAACCAAAACCCATTCACCACCGGCAATCATACTTTCAGCTTTTTTGTATTTCTTGGTTTCCGTTTTTCCACTCATCACATGTTTAATGGTGACGGTATCGTTTCGGTTGATTTTCGGCATTTCACGTACAATCGTTTCAGTTACCGCTGGTCGCTGACTTGCCATTTCGCCGGCTTCTCTGTTGGCTTTTGCACCATCGTTTATTTCCGTTGAAGCTTTTGATTCAGTATAATTTTCTTTCTGACGAATTTGTTTTGCTTCTTGAATAGCCGCATTACCTTGATTTGGTAAATCACCTTTAAATAAGAACGAAATGACCTCTTTATTTACTTTATCCAACATCGTTCTAAACAAATTGAACGCTTCAAATTTATAAATCAGCAACGGATCTTTTTGTTCGTGAACAGCCAATTGAACCGATTGTTTCAATTCATCCATCTTGCGAAGGTGTTTCTTCCATGCTTCATCCACAATGGCTAAGGTGATGTTTTTTTCAAAATCGGCGACCAATTGTTTTCCTTCTGTTTCGTATGCTTTTTTAAGGTTCGTAACCACATTCAAAGTCTTTTGACCATCGCTGAACGGAACTACAATTCGCTCGTATTGATTATTTGGATTTTCAAAAACATCTTTTATAATCGGGAAAGCTTCTCGTGCGTCACGAGCATTTTTTTCTTCGTAATAAGCCAAAGCTGCTTTGTAGATTTTTCCGGTGATTTCCATTTCAGAAAGTTTGTTAAACTCGCTTTCTGTAATCGGAGAAGTAATTGAAAAATATCTTATCAATTCAAATTCAAAATTTTTGAAAGTTGATGCTGCTTTGTTTTCATTGGTTATATTTTCACACGTGTCATACATCATGTTTGCGATATCCACTTTCAAACGTTCGCCATGTAAAGCGTGTCTTCTACGTTTGTAAACCACTTCACGTTGCGAATTCATCACGTCATCATATTCTAACAAACGTTTACGCACACCAAAGTTATTTTCTTCCACTTTTTTCTGAGCTCTTTCAATCGATTTGGTCATCATCGAATGCTGGATCACTTCGCCTTCTTTCAAGCCCATTCTGTCCATTACTTTGGCTACTCGTTCAGAACCAAATAAACGCATTAAATTATCTTCTAACGAAACATAAAACTGCGAACTTCCCGGATCTCCTTGACGACCTGCACGACCACGCAACTGTCTGTCCACACGACGCGAATCGTGACGTTCTGTTCCGATAATGGCCAAACCGCCGGCTGCTTTTACTTCCGGAGTCAATTTAATATCCGTTCCACGACCGGCCATATTGGTTGCAATCGTAACAATTCCTGCTTTACCCGCTTCAGCTACAATTTCAGCTTCTTTTTTGTGCATTTTTGCATTCAAAACGTTGTGCGGAATGTTTCGCATTTTCAACATTCTACTCAATAATTCTGAAATTTCAACCGAAGTGGTTCCAATCAAAACCGGTCTTCCGGCTTGAGAAAGTTTGGTCACATCTTCAATGACAGCATTGAATTTTTCGCGAGTCGTTTTATAAATTAAATCTTCCTGATCTTTTCTTGCCATCGGACGGTTGGTTGGAATTTCCACCACATCCAATTTATAAATTTGCCAAAGTTCACCCGCTTCAGTGACAGCAGTTCCCGTCATACCGGCTAATTTGCTGTACATACGGAAATAATTCTGAAGTGTAACCGTTGCAAAAGTTTGTGTTGCCGCTTCAATTTTTACATTTTCTTTGGCTTCAATCGCTTGGTGTAAACCATCAGAATAACGACGACCATCCATAATACGACCGGTTTGCTCGTCTACAATCATGATTTTATCTTCCATGATTACATATTCAACATCTTTTTCAAAAAGAGTATAGGCTTTTAATAACTGCGTTAGCGTATGAATGCGTTCCGATTTAATCGAAAAATCTTGAAATAATTTTTCTTTTTCTTCAGCTTCAGCATCTTTTGCCAAATTCATTTTTTCAATTCGGGCAATTTCAGTTCCAATATCCGGTAATACGAAGAAATTCTCGTCGGTATCTTGCGATAAAAATTTTACACCATTATCGGTTAATTCGACTTGATTATTTTTTTCTTCAATAACAAAATACAACGCTTCGTCCACTTTTGGCATTTCGCGGTTGTTATCTTGCATGTATTGATTCTCCGTTTTTTGAAGTAATTGTTTGATACCTTCCTCACTCAAAAATTTAATCAATGCTTTGTTTTTCGGCATCGAACGATAGGCTCTCAACAATTGAAAACCACCGTCTTTGGTGTTTCCTTCTTTGATTAAACGTTTGGCTTCGGTTAAAAATCCGGTAGCTAAATTGCGTTGTAAAGAAACCAAATTATCAACTTTGGGTTTCAATTCATTAAATTCGTGTCGGTCACCTTGCGGAACCGGACCTGAAATAATTAAAGGGGTTCTGGCATCGTCAATCAAAACCGAATCGACCTCATCCACAATAGCAAAATTATGCTTGCGTTGTACTAAGTCGTTTGGTGAATGAGCCATATTATCTCTCAAATAATCGAAACCAAATTCGTTATTTGTACCATATGTAATATCTGCTTCGTACGCTTTTCTTCTCGCATCGGTGTTTGGTTGATGATTATCAATACAATCAACAGTTATTCCGTGAAATTCAAATAAAGGAGCTTTCCAAGTGCTGTCACGTTTGGCTAAATAATCATTCACGGTAACCAAATGCACACCGTTTCCGGTTAAAGCATTCAAATAGAGTGGAAGAGTAGCCACCAACGTTTTTCCTTCACCGGTTTGCATCTCAGCAATTTTTCCTTGATGCAATACAACTCCACCAATCAACTGAACGTCATAGTGAATCATATCCCAAGTGATTTCTTTTCCTGCTGCGTTCCATGAATTGGCCCAAACTGCATCATCACCTTCAATTGAAATATATGATTTTATAGCCGAAAGTTCAATGTCTTTTGGAGTAGCTTTTACGGTAATGTTGGTATTGTCCTTAAATCGTTTTGCTGTTTCTTTTACCACGGCAAAAGCTTCAGGAAGAATTTCATTAAGCGTTTTTTCCGAAATCTCATAAGCTTCTTTTTCCAATGCATCAATAGAAAGATAAATATCTTCTCTTTTATCAATATCAGTAATTTGATCTACTTCAGCTTTTAGCGATGCAATTTTGGCATCTTTTTCTGCACGAGCCTGTTTTATTTTTTCTTTGAAATAAACAGTTTTGGCACGTAATTCATCATGTGAAAGAGAAGAAAGACTGCTTTCAAATGTTTTTATTTTCGTAATAAGAGGTTGTATTGCTTTGACATCTTTTTCGGATTTGTCGCCCACAAATGCTTTCAGAATACTATTAATGAAACTCATTTTATTTTGATTTATAATGTTATAAAATCCCGATGATTCGGGATGCAAATTTACACAAAAAAAAAGCCTCGTGTGAGACTTCTTTTTGGTGTTTTTTATTTTTGTTTTAATATTCGTCCTCGTTCCAAAGATAATCTTCGTCTGTAGGATAATCCGGCCAAATTTCTTCCATCGATTCGTAGATTTCTCCTTCATCTTCAATAGATTGAAGGTTTTCCACTACTTCGAGGGGAGCACCCGTTCTGATAGCATAGTCAATAAGCTCATCTTTGGTGGCTGGCCACGGTGCATCACTTAAATAGGATGCTAATTCTAATGTCCAATACATCTTCTATCGATTTAATTTTATGCAAAAATAAATTTTCTACTGAAATAGTCAAGTAAAAAGTGATTTATTTTACCAAAAAGTATTTTTTCATACTTTTCAAAAGGTAAGAACGTGTTTAAGAAAGTAATCGGTATTCAGTTTTTAGTGTTCAGATTATACTGATTACTGAAAACTGCCAACTGCTTACTCCTTCCTCGGAATCCATTTTACTTCATCCGCTTGAAGGTCAAATGACAACTTTCGTGCCAACACAAAAAGGTAGTCAGAAAGTCGGTTTAAGTATTTTAAAACCTGCTCATCTGTCGGTTCTAATTCATGAAGGTGCACCGATAGGCGTTCGGCTCTTCGGCATACACATCGGGCAATATGACAATATGACACGGTTGTATGTCCGCCCGGAAGAACGAAATGCGTCATCGGAGGCAACGAATCGTTCATTGTGTCAATTTCATTTTCTAGCAATTGAATATCTGCTTCTGAAATTCGATTTATGTTTAAACGCGGTTGACCATTTTTTAAAACTTCTTTTTCAGGTGGAGTAGCTAAAATGGCTCCAACGGTAAAAAGGCGGTCTTGCACTTCAATTAGTACATTTTTATATAACTCATTAATGTTCTGGTCGCGAATTAACCCGATATGCGAATTCAATTCGTCCACCGTTCCGTAACTTTCAATTCGAATGTGGTGTTTGGGAACGCGTGTTCCGCCAAAAAGTGCTGTGGTTCCGCTATCGCCGGTTTTGGTGTATATTTTCATTTTTAAGATGCTAAGGTTCTGTGGTGCTAAGGTACTAAGTTTTTTTAATTGGGTTGAATTAAATCGTAGTTTTAAGATGATACGGAATAACCTCAGTGCCTTAGAATCTTAGCTTCTTAGTACCTTCAAAAAACTTTCCACAAATCTTTCTCTTGCTCCATCAGCCAAATCAAAATACAAATCAGGTTCAATGAGTTCAATTTCCATTAAGTGAAGTTTGTTTTCGATGACAATTCCATCCACTCGAGCATAAAGCAATTTTTCAGGAATTTTTGAAAGTACTAATTTGGCTTGCTCCAACAGTTCTATATTGGGTTCAATTAATGTATATTTTCCACCGTATTGAATTTGAACCCTAAAGTCATTTTCAACCGGTTTTTTGTTGACAGCGTGTGAAAATTTTCCATCAAAAAAGATAAATGATGTTTCGCCCAATTCTTTTATCTCCGGACGAAATTCTTGCAAGAGAAAATCTTTTGTTGAAAAATGTTCTTTGAATTCATTTTGGATAGATTCAATTTCAGTTCGGTCAATTAATTTAGTCAAATAACTTCCGGCAGAAAATGCTGGTTTGATGACCATTTTATCCCAACTTTTCGGAATTAAATCGTGTAAATTTGAAATTGAATTTTTCCCCAAAAAAATAGTTGGCAAAATTGTAATTCCTTCTTTTTCTAAATCTTTTAAATAAAATTTATGTTTGTTTTTTTGGATAACTGAAATCGGGTTAAACGTTTTAATTCCCAACAATTCAATTTTATGTAACCATGAATTAAAAGCGTTTTCTTTTTGATAATAATCCCACGTATTTCTGAAAATGAGATAATCAAATTGCCTCCAATCAACAGATTCATCATCCCAAATTACGGCTTTTGCTGAAATATTTTCCTTCGTAAAAAGCGAAATTAATTTTTGATCCGATTCTAAAAGTTCAGGTAATCGGGCACACGTGAGTATTCCAATTTTCATCTGATTATTGTTTCTTTTTGGAATAATAATTGGTTTTGAAGCTGCGATTACGGCGATTTCCTCTTTGTTTGTTGGCCATTCTGGTTACAATAATGACAGCGACAAAAAGAATTACCATGACTATAATAAGGGTTTTCATAGTAGATAAACTTGATATAACAAAGTTACAAATTGTTTATTTTACTCGTTCGTCTTTTTCGATAATTCCGTCTCTCAATCGAATAATTCGGTGAGCATAAGCAGCAATATCTTCCTCGTGGGTGACTAAAATGACGGTGTTTCCGTTTTTATGAATGTCATTGAAAAGTCCCATGATTTCTTCTGAAGTTTTGGAATCTAAGTTTCCTGTTGGTTCATCTGCTAAAATGATGGAAGGTTTGTTGACCAAAGCTCTGGCAATTGCCACACGTTGACGTTGACCACCCGAAAGTTCATTAGGTTTGTGATCCATTCTGTCGGCCAAATTCACTTGTGTTAGAACTTCTGTTGCTCTTTCATTGCGTTCCGATTTGGAATAGCCTGCATATACCATCGGTAAAGCCACATTATCCAAAGCCGTCGTTCTGGGCATTAAATTGAACGTTTGAAATACGAATCCGATTTCTTTGTTTCGGATTTCCGCCAATTCGTCATCGTGCATTTTACTCACATCTTTTCCATTCAAAATATAAGTTCCCGAAGTGGAAGAATCTAAACAGCCCAAAATATTCATTAATGTTGATTTTCCTGAACCGGATGGTCCCATCAAAGCCACATATTCCCCTTTATTAATTTCTAAATCGATTCCTTTCAAAACATAAATGGTTTCACTACCCAAAACAAAGTCTCGTTTTAGATTGGTTATTTTAATTAATGGATTAGCCATTGGATTGCAGATTTTTGATTAACGATTGCAGGTTTTTGATTTACAATTCTCAGTGTATAAGTAGTAAAAATACATTAAATGTTACAGTAATTTTAAAATCAGATGCGAATAACAAAATGTTCTTTCTCTTGTTCTGTTCTAAAAAATACAATTCCCCATTGAAAGGTATCAATCGTAACGGTTACTTTTGGATGATTTTTAATGATTTTCCATACTTCTTCCATGTCTTTTGACCAGTGAATGTCATCGAATATCCAAATGGAATCGTTTGAAATGGTTGGTAATAAAAGTTCAAAGTAGTCTAAGGTTGCTTTTTTAGAATGATTTCCGTCGAAGTAAATAAAGTTGTAAGTTGTCGGTTGTCGGTTGTCAGTTGTCAAAAAGTCTTCAAATTTTGTGTTTACAAATTCAACATTATTTAAATTTTGTAATTGACATTGCTTTTTTGCAATTGCCATTGTTTGTGAGCAACCTTCTAACGTAATTATTTTCGAATTTTTATTTCCCAACGAAAGAGCAATTGTAGCCAATCCCAACGAAGTTCCAATTTCTAAAATACTTTCCGGTTGAAAATAGTTCGTGATTCTAAATAACAATTCAGCTCTTTTTGGAGAAATTCCGGCATTTTTTGCAATTGCTGAAATTTTTCTTTGATTGGATTTAAAAACTCTTGAACCGGCACCAAAATCGGTTACTTCAATTATAGTTTCGTTTGTTAAAAGTGAATTTCGGTAGTTTTTTAAAACTTCGTATTCTGGATAATTCGTTTTATCATAAAAGCATTTTGTCACCAAATCAAATACGAATGGTGAATGAACTCCGTGTTGGTTTTTGGAGTTCCATAGGAAATTCAGGTATGATTTTATAATTTGTATCATTTCTCGCAAAGTCGCAAAGACGCAGTTTTTCTTGGCGACTCTGCGTCTTTGCGAGCTAAATTACTCAATTTTCGAAGAAAGTTCAAACCAACGTTCTTCCTTTTCTTCCAATTTCTTTATTATCACTTGCAACTCATTCGCTTTTTTTTCAATAGCATCATCCGCTACTTTTCCATCCGCAAACAATAGTTCGATTTGTTTTTTCTCAAATTCCAAATCTTTGATTTCACGTTCAATTTTGTTGAATTCTTTTTGTTCGTTAAAAGAAAGTCCGCTGGTTGTATTTTGTTGTTTCCAATTCACTTTTTCAGTGCTAACACTGGATAGACTTTTAGGTTCTGCACTATCTTCATAGGCTCTGAAATCAGAATAATTACCCGGAAAATCTTCAATTTCTCCTTGGCCACGAAAAACAAATAAGTGGTCTACAATTTTATCCATGAAATATCTATCGTGTGAAACCACTAACAAACATCCCGGAAAATCTAATAAAAAGCTTTCCAACACATTCAACGTCACAATATCCAAATCGTTAGTGGGCTCATCCAAAATCAAAAAGTTCGGATTCTGAATCAAAACTGTACATAAATACAAACGTTTCAATTCGCCACCACTTAATTTTTCTACAAAATCATACTGTTTTTTTGCATCAAAAAGAAAACGTTCCAACAATTGCGAAGCCGAAATAATTTTTCCTTTCGTAAGCGGAATATATTCGCCGTATTCTTTAATTATATCAATCACTTTCTGACCCGGTTTTGGGTTGATGCCGCTTTGCGTATAATAACCCACTTTAATCGTTTCGCCAATCACTACTTTTCCGGCATCAGGCAACATCGTTTTGGTCAAAATATTTAAAAAAGTTGATTTTCCGGTTCCGTTTTTACCGATAATTCCAATGCGTTCGCCACGTTGAAAATCATAGGAGAAATTATCCAAAATTACCCGGTCTTTGAACTTTTTATACAACTTGTGAAGCTCAATAATCTTGCTTCCCATGCGTTCCATATTGATTTCAAGCTCCACCACATTCTCTTTACGACGACTTTCGGCTTTTTCTTTAATCACATAAAAATCATCTTGACGCGATTTCGATTTAGTCGTTCTTGCCTTCGGTTGGCGACGCATCCAAGCCAATTCTTTCACAAATAGATTCTGAGCTTTGTCGATACTTGCATTTTCAGAAGCAATTCGTTCTTCCTTTTTTTGCAAATAATAGGAATAATTTCCTTTGTATTGGTATAATTTTCCGTTGTCCAATTCAATGATTTCGTTGCAAACCCGTTCTAAAAAGAAACGGTCGTGCGTCACCATAAACAACGTGATGTTTTCTTTGGCAAAATAACTTTCTAGCCATTCAATCATCTCCAAATCCAAGTGGTTCGTAGGCTCATCCAAAATCAACAAATCCGGACGATTAATCAAAATTATCGCCAATGAAAGCCGTTTTTTCTGTCCGCCCGAAAGACTTTTAACTTTCAATTTGAAATCTTCCAACTTTAATTTAAACAAGATTTGCTTGAATTGCGTTTCAAAATCCCAGGCGTTATGTTGGTCCATCAAATCAAACGCTTTTTGATAAGCTTCTTCATTTTCAGGGTTTTCGAGAGCTTTTTCATATTGCTCAATCACTTTAAGCGTTTCGTTATCACTGGCAAAAATGCTTTCCTCAATTGTCAATTCATCTTGCAAATTCGGTTTCTGTGACAAAAATGCCATTCGGATATTTTTTCGAATCACAACCTGACCCGTATCCGGTTCATCAAAACCATTAATAATGTTCATAATGGTCGTTTTTCCTGAACCATTTTTAGCAATAAAAGCAATTTTCTGGTCTTTGTTAATGCCAAACGAAATGTTGTCAAACAATACGCGTTCGCCAAAGGATTTGGATATATTTTCTACTGAAAGGTAGTTCATTTAATGTGTAAATGTGGCAATTTGCCAATTAGTCAATGATTTTAAAAGTGCAAAAGTAAATCATTAAACTTACTTTACAATTTTAATTTTTATCATAATTAATATCTATAAATAAAGTAATTTTGAAAATTAAAATATTTAAAAAATATATGAAGCTAAATAAGATTTTAAAAATTCAAATATTTATTCTAATTTTTTTAGTATTAATTTTTTTAATGATTAAAATTGAATTTAATATTTACTTTGAAGAGTTTGCACTTTGGTTGTATCCAAATAATGAAAATAGAAATGCAGAATTGTTTAAAATTTTATTAACTGTCATTGGAGGTTTAGGAGTGCTTTTCAGTTTATATTTAGGTTTTAAAAAATCTAAAGCAATGGAAAATGGTATTAGGCTTCAAGGTTTAGCTATTGACAAACAATCTGAACAATTAGAACTATCTAGAAAATCTCAAATTGATGAAAGGTTCAAAAATGCTGTTGAGCATTTGGGAAGTGATAAAGAACCAATAATATTAGGTGGAGTTGCTGAATTGTATCAAATTGCAATAGAAAATTCAAATGAATATGCTGAAATTGTTTTCAATATTTTAACAAGTTACATCAGGACTAGTACAAATATTCATAAAAAAAAGGCTGATGATTTTAGTGTAACAATAATTCAAACAATCATAAATTATTTATTTAAATCTAAGTCTAAAAATAATTATCCATTTTTGGGGTTTACAGGAAATTTAAGTGCAAGTAATTTAAATTCCATAAATATAGATAGTGTAGATTTTGTTGGATTTAATCTTTCATTTACGTTATTTCCGATGTATATTAATGATGTTGATTTTTCTGATTCAAATTTAAGTAAGGCTCAGTTTTCATTATCGAGAATAAATAATTGTGATTTTTCTAATACAAATTTGCATAGCACTTATTTTCATTTTTCAGAAATTAGAAATAGTTCTTTCGAAGAAGCAAGTATTCTTGCAACTAATTTTCTTTCAACTTCATTTAAAGATGTTAATTTTAATAATTGTGATTTTTCGAATGCTAAATTTATTTGTTGTTTTTTTAATAATACAACACATATACAATCAAATATTATATCAAATGATTTCTCTTTTTCAAGTTTTAAAAATGTAGATTTTTCTTCAACTAAATTATTTTCTAAAAATAATTTTCAAGGTTGTTACTTTTATAATTTTTCCATAAACACAATGTCAATGGAAATCAATTTTAATGGTTGTGGTATACTTGATACAAGTTTTATGTTTGATTACCCAGTGCTTGTTGATAAATTAGAAGAAAGAATAGGTAAAGATTGTAATAATTCACAAATTATAAATTTGAGTAATGTAAAATTAGATAATCAATTAACATTCGAGAAACTTAATGAGACAGATATATTAAAAATTAGGGAGAAATACAAGAGTATTGAGGAAGAATTTTCGAAATTGAAGAATAAAAAAAATAAAGATTAAATTACTTTCCCTATGCAACTATCCGTCATTATCCTTAATTACAACGTTCGTTATTTCCTCGAACAATGTGTACTTAGTGTGCAAGCTTCATTACAAAATATTGATAGCGAGATAATTGTTGTAGATAACAATTCTTCTGACGAAAGTTGTCAAATGATGAAAACCCGTTTTCCTAATATCAAACTCATTGAGAATAAAGAAAATTCCGGTTTCCCTAAAGGTAATAATATTGGAGTAGCTGAAGCAAAAGGCGAATATATATGCATTCTCAATCCCGACACTGTTGTCGCAGAGGATACATTTACAAAACTTTTGAACCCGCAACTCTCAACTCGCAACCCGCAACTCGGAATAATCGGTTGCAAGTTAATTGACGGCACCGGAAAATTCCTCCCAGAAAGTAAAAGAGGTATTCCAACACCTTGGGTAGCATTTACAAAGATTTTTGGTTTGTATAAAATATTTCCGAGAATTCAATTATTCAATCGATATTATGTTCAAAATCTATCCGAACATCAAACGGGAGAGGTTGATGTTTTAGTAGGAGCTTTTATGTTTCTAAAACGTGAGTTATATAATCAGTTAGGAGGATTTGATGAGAATTGTTTTATGTATTCTGATGATATTGATTTAAGCTATCGAGCATTGCAAAATGGTAAAACAAATTATTATTTTTCACAAACCACCGTCATTCATTACAAAGGCGAAAGTACAGTGAAAGACGGTACATATATGAAACGTTTTCAAGAAGCAATGGAATATTTTTACAGTAAACATTTCAAAAAATCAGCTTTTTTTAGTTTGTTTATGAAGTCGGGTAGTTATCTTTTCGCCTTTTTAAAGAAAAATAAAACGGTAGTTTCCAATAGAAATATTGATAATTATATTTTAATTTCCCAAAACGAGTTATTAAAAGAAAAACTCGAAAAATTGTTAGGAAAAAATGTGAATCGACTTTTCATCGATTTTAAAAATGAATTACCTTCGCTATCTAAAGGAATAAACTCAAACATTGAAATTATTTTTGATCAAAACGAGTTAACATTTTCAACTATCATTTCAGTAATGGAATTATATAAAAATGAAAAAGTAACCTTCAAAATCATTCCCAATCAAAGTAATTTTATGATTGGAAGCAACAGCAGTAATGACAGAGGAAAAGTTGTTTTAATTGAAGATTAAAGAATTTTAATTGTTAATTTTTGAATTTTTAATTGACTTTTGTTTTTGAATTTGACATTGATTTTTGAATTTGACATTGAAATTTTATTGATAATTATTAAAAACATTCCTTTTTTTAGTAAATTCGCAAACTGAAATAAAAAATAAACCTTTAGGTTAACGATATGGCAAAATTTGAATTGAAATTGCCCAAAATGGGAGAAAGCGTTGCAGAGGCAACCATTACCAACTGGCTTAAAAAAGTAGGCGACAAAATTGAAGCAGATGAAGCAGTCTTGGAAATTGCTACCGATAAAGTAGATAGCGAAGTGCCATCTGAAGTTTCTGGGACTTTAGTTGAAACTTTATTTCAAGTGGATGATGTGGTCAAAGTGGGTCAAACCATTGCTATTATTGATACTGAAGGCGGAAGTGCTTCTATAGAATCTCCAAAAGAAGAAGTAGTTGCTGCTGTAGCTGAAATTGAGAAAGCAATTGAAATAGTTAAAGAAACCGTTCAAGCAGCCGCTCCTGTTGAAGTTGATTTCTCTGCATCTGAAAAATTCTTTTCGCCATTAGTAAAAAATATTGCCAAAGAAGAAGGGGTTTCTATCTCAGAATTAGAAAATATAAAAGGTTCAGGTAAAGAAGGTCGTGTAACCAAAGACGATATCATTGCTTATGTAAAAGAACGTGCCAATAAACCAGTTGTTTCTCCAGCTCCTAAAGTAGACCCCGTTGCAGTAGAAACTCCAAAAGCGGAAGTGAAAGTTGAAACTCCAAAAGTAGAAGCTCCAAAAGCAGAATTAACACCGGAGAAAAAAATCCCGGTTTCCGTAAACGGTCAAGACGAAATCATTGAAATGGATCGTATGCGAAAACTGATTTCAGGTTATATGGTGGCCTCCAAACAAACTTCGGCACACGTGCAGTCGTTCATTGAAGTAGATGTAACCAACATCGTCAATTGGAGAAACAAAGTAAAAGATGCTTTTGAAAAAAGAGAAGGTGAAAAATTAACTTTTACACCTATATTCATGGAAGCTGTTGCAAAAGCCATTAAAGACTTCCCGATGATTAATATTTCGGTTGAAGGCGATTATATCATAAAGAAGAAAAATATCAATTTAGGAATGGCTGCGGCGTTACCAAACGGTAACTTAATTGTTCCGGTCATTAAAAATGCTGATATGCTCAATTTAGTTGGATTGACCAAAACGGTAAACGATTTAGCCAACAGAGCCCGTAACAACCAATTGAAACCGGACGAAATTCAAGGCGGAACATACACCGTTACCAATGTGGGAACTTTCGGTAGCGTTTTCGGAACACCGATTATCAACCAACCACAAGTAGCCATTTTAGCATTAGGAGCCATCAGAAAAGTTCCGGCTGTTATCGAAGCTCCAACCGGAGATTACATCGGAATACGTCACAAAATGTTCTTGTCTCACAGTTATGATCACCGAGTGGTAGATGGTTCGTTGGGAGGACAATTCGTAAAACGTGTAGCCGATTATTTAGAAGGTTTCAGCGAGAATAGAGAATTCTAAAAATAAAAAGATAAAATTTCAACCCTTTCATTAGAAAATGTGAAAGGGTTTTTTGTTAGATAATTTCTCATATATCGCTACATTTGAATTTAAAATAATTTTTAATGAAACATTTTTATTTAGTTGTTGCAATTTCTTTTTTGGTTCTATCATGTAAAGAAATGATTAAAAATGAAGTTGAATTTGCAGAAATTCAGGGCTTTGATGAGATTTCATTTGTTAAACCAAAAATAACCAATAGTCTTACTGTAAATTCTAAAGATGATTTACTTGGTTATTGGGTTGGAAATTTTCAAGCCAACATTACACAAGAAGAAGAAAATACTTTATACGATTCGATTTCAGATGCAGAAAGTATTTTGTACAGAAAAATAACTTTTTCAATAGATGAAATAATTGATAATACAATTCTTGGGCATTCAATTGTTGCTGGAAATATTAGTCCTTTCAAAGGAACATTAAAAGAGGATAATTCATTTTTTACTATAGAAGCAGATGAATTTAATAAAACAAATTCTGACGGTAAATTTAGCGTACATATTGCAAAATCCGATTCTGTTTTAAAAGGGAATTGGAAGGCATATCATCCTCAAAAAGTTAAGATTGCTAATCGAAAATTTAATTTAAATAAGAGGCTTTTTGTTTACGATAAAAACTCAAAATTAGAAATTACTTTTATGAATTCTGAAAAATTTAATTCAATAGAACTTACCGACACAATTGGTAGTGAAATTGAGGTTTTTGAAGATGTAGAGTTCTATTCTACAACAGATAAACTATTTTTAAAAAATCCATCAGTTGATTTATTGAGTTCTGATTTTGTTTCAAATCTTACAAAAGCAGATATATTTATTCTCAGAAATTCAATTTTTGCTAGACATGGATTTGCATTTAGAGATAAACAACTGCGAATGTATTTTGAAAGTTATAACTGGTATATGCCGGTTTTTGGCGATGTTAAAGGTGAGCTAACTAATATAGAAAAAATAAACATCGATTTGTTACTTCGTTACGAGCAAAACGCAATGGAATATTATGATACATTTGGGAGATAGTGTTTTTAAATATGGTAAACTGCTCGTTTGGGGTGTTTATTTATATTTTTGTTATTTACTTTTTCTAATAACAATCCAATATATTCCTTATAATACAGATGTCGCTTTTTTACGCATTAAACAAGATGCAATTAGTAATACGCATTATGAAGTAGCTTTTTTTACACATGTTTATTCAAGTATTTTTTTAATGTTATTTGGAGCATTGCAATTTTCAGATTTTTTGCGAAGAAAATATGTAAAACTGCATCGCTTTTCGGGTAAATTTTATTTTTATATTTTGTTGTTTATATCTGCCCCAAGCGGTTTAATTATGGCTTTTTATGCAAATGGTGGATTTTTGGTACAAATCTCTTTTATAGTTTTATCAATTTTATGGATGCTTTTTACTTTCTTTTCTTTCTTTTTCATAATAAAAGGAAATGTCAAAAAGCATCAAAAGTTTGCTATTAGAAGTTTTGCATTAACATTATCAGCAATTTCTCTTCGTTTGTTTAAGTATTTAATGGTTATTTTTTTTGAACCATTTCCCATGGATGCCTATAGAATTGCGGCTTGGTCTGGATGGATTTTTAATTTAATCATTGCAGAAATAATAATTTTTATTAAATTTAAAAAGGTTAATAGAGCTTAATTTTATCTCAACACCAAACCTTAAAATACTACTAAAAAAACCACTTTCATCGTTAAAAGGTTATTTCAAACTCTTATCTTTGCTTTACTAAAAATTTAAAATGGAACTCAAATTAAACCGCCCAATTTGCTTTTTCGACCTTGAAACAACCGGAGTAGATGTGGCAAAAGACCGAATTGTGGAAATCTCAATTTTCAAAGTATATCCCAACGGAAACAAAGAAAGTAAAACGTGGTTGGTCAATCCGGAAATGAAAATACCGTTTTTGTCTACTCAAGTGCACGGAATAACTGATGAAAAAGTAGCTAATGAACCTCCTTTTAAAGAATTGTCCGGTCAGATTTACAATATGATTAAAGATTCCGATTTAGCCGGATTTAATTCCGACCGATTTGATATTCCTTTGTTGGCCGAAGAATTATTGCGTGCCGGAGTAGATTTCGATATGAAAAACAGAGTTTCAGTCGATGTACAAACCATTTTCCACAAAATGGAAGAACGAACCTTGAGTGCTGCTTTTAAATTTTATTGCGGACAATCACTAGAAAACGCTCACTCTGCCGAAGCCGATACAATGGCAACTTACGAAATTCTAAAAGCTCAACTAGAACGTTATCCCGAATTAGAAAACGATATGAAATCGCTTTCCGAATTCACCACCCGAAAAAAATCCGTCGACTTTGCAGGTTTTATTGCGTTGAATGACAAAGGCGAAGAAATTTTTTCCTTCGGAAAGCACAAAGGCGTTTTAGTCGAAAAAGTCTTAGAAGAAGAACCAGGTTATTTCGGTTGGATTCAAAATGCAGATTTTCCGCTTTACACCAAAAAAGTCCTAACCGCCATCAAACTCAGAAAATTAAACAATAAATTAACTTAGATTCTCAGCAACTCAGCAACTCAGCAACTCAGCATCTCAGAATCTCAGCAACTAAGCCATGAAAATAATCTGCATCGGAAGAAACTACACCAAACATATCGAAGAGCTTCACAACGAGCGACCCGAAGAACCGGTCGTTTTTCTGAAACCGGATAGTGCAGTTTTACTCAAGCAACATCCATTTGTGATTCCGGAATTTAGCGATGACATTCATCATGAGGTTGAAATTTTAGTTCGAATCAATAAAGTAGGTAAATATATTGATGTCAAGTTCGCTAATAATTATTATGATGAAATCGGACTTGGGATTGACTTCACCGCTCGTGATTTGCAATCAAAACTCAAAGACAAAGGTTTGCCATGGGAAAAAGCCAAGGCTTTTGACGGTTCAGCGGTTATTGGGAACTTTTTATCGAAAAAAGATTTTAGTTCCACAGAAAATATTAATTTTGAACTGAAATCCAACGGAAATACCGTTCAAAAGGGCAACACCAGCCACATGTTGTGGAAGATTGACGAACTTATTGCTTATGTTTCTCAATACTTTACACTCAAAATTGGCGATATTATTTTTACCGGAACACCCGAAGGGGTGGCAAAAGTAAACCCGAACGATATTCTTGAAGGTTTCATTGAAAACAAAAAACTATTCCGAATTCAAGTAAAATAAAAACATGGCATTAAATTATAACTTAGCCAAAGTCTATGCACTTTCTGATAACGATCCTGAGTTCGTTCTCCAAATTATTACGCTGTTTGTGAGCGAAATTCCGGAAGATTTAAAGTTCGTCAAGCAAGGCATTGAAGAAAAAAATCACAAATTGGCTTACAGCTATGCTCACAAAATAAAACCTACACTTGATTTATTAGGAATGAACGTGGCCTATGAAGAAATTCTTCAAGTAGAAGCGTGGACCAAACGCGAGGGAAAACGAAAAGAAATCAAAGAGATTTTCAAAAGCATCGAAGAACAAGTAGAAAAAGCAGTTAAAGAAATTAATAAAGATTTCGAATTATAAGAAGCTATTCCGGCTATCCGCTGGAAGTCCTCACAAAAAAAACTATTTTTCTAAGTCAAAAAAGGAGCTTCCGTTGGTCGCTCTTTTTTGCCAAGAAAAATTAGTTTTTTTAGTTCCGGGCTTTCCGCTACTATCCGGGCTAGAAGACTAGCTGAGACACTGAGTTACTAATTAGCTAAGTGATTTAGCAAAATAAAAATCTCAGCATCTCAGCCACTCAGTCACTCAGCACCTCAAAAGAATGAAAGCAACCATCATCACCATTGGCGACGAAATTCTCATCGGACAAATCACCGATACCAATTCCGGTTTCATTGCCAAAGCATTCAACAAAATTGGTGTTGATGTACACGAAATGATTTCCATCAGCGATGATAAAACCCATATTTTAGAAACTTTCGCCAAAGTCCAAAATCAAGTAGAATTTGTCATTATTACCGGCGGTTTAGGACCAACCAAAGACGATATCACCAAAATCACTTTTTGCGATTATTTTGAAGATACGTTACAACGAAATCAAACCGTTGAAAACCACATCGTCGAACTTTTTACCAAAATGAATTTTGTGGTTTCACAAGTCAATCGTGATCAAGCGTTGGTTCCATCCAAATGCATTGTGTTGCAAAATAATTTCGGAACCGCTCCCGGAATGTGGATGCAAAAAGAAAATACAGTTTTTGTTTCGTTACCCGGCGTTCCCTATGAAATGAAAGCCATCGTAACTGACGAATTAATTCCCAAAATAGTAAACGAATACAAACGACCTTACATTTTACACAAAACCATTTTGACCTACGGACAAGGTGAAAGTATCGTGGCAGAACGCATCGAGGAATGGGAAAATAATTTACCAACATTTGTAAAATTAGCCTATTTGCCAAGTCCTGGTCGAGTGCGTTTGCGACTATCGGCTCGTGGTTTAGACGAACAATTTTTGCAAACCACAATAAACGAATTGGTCGTTCAATTGCAAGAAATCATCAGCGACATCATTGTTGGTTTTGAAGAAGAGGAAAGCATCGAATTTGTTTTGGGAAAATTATTAACCCAAAAGAAATTAACCCTTTCCACCGCCGAAAGTTGCACCGGAGGAAAAATAGCAGAAACAATAACAGCTACAATTGGTTCGTCCTCTTTTTTTAGAGGAGGCGTTGTAACCTACGCAACCGATACAAAAATTGAAATTTTAAAAGTAAATCAATCAACTATTGAGAACTATTCGGTTGTAAGCAAAGAGGTAGCCGAAGAAATGGCTTTAGGAGCTCAGAAGTTACTTCAAACCGATTTCGCCATTGCAACCACAGGTAATGCCGGTCCCTCCAAAGGCGAAGCAGATGCCACAGTTGGAACCGTTTGTTTTGCAATTGCTACTCCAAAAGGAGTTTTTTCAGAAGAGTTTAATTTTGGTCAACCGCGTCAAAAAGTGATAGACAGAGCAGCAAACAAAGCACTTGAGCTACTTTTGAAAGAAATTTTAAAAAACTACTAAAATTTGTTTGTGTAATACATTAGTTTTTTGTTTCTTTGCACCCTGATTTTGAATAACGATAAAAGATAAGCATAATGTCAAGAGTTTGTGACCTTACAGGTAAAAGAGCGATGGTAGGAAACAATGTTTCTCACGCGATGAACAAAACTAAGAGAAAGTTTTCTGTAAACTTAGTTAAAAAACGTTTCTATCTTGCTGAAGAAGACAGATGGATTTCGCTTAGAGTAGCAGCGTCTACTATTAAAACAATTAACAAAAAAGGATTGGCTGCTGTGTTGAAAGATGCAAAAGCTAATGGATTTATTTCGTAAATTCTAACCTTCATAAATATACAGAGAAATGGCAAAGAAAGGCAATAGAATCCAAGTAATTTTAGAGTGTACAGAGCATAAGACTTCAGGTGTTCCTGGAACGTCTCGTTACATCACTACTAAAAACAAAAAAAATACTCCAGATAGATTAGAGATTAAAAAATTTAATCCAATCTTGAAAAAAGTAACAGTTCATAAAGAAATTAAATAAGATAAGAAATGGCAAAGAAAACCGTAGCAACGTTACAAACAGCGTCAAAAAGATTAACTAAAGCCATAAAAATGGTAAAATCTCCAAAAACCGGAGCTTATACTTTTGTTGAATCTGTAATGGCTCCTGAGTTAGTAGATAATTTCTTAACAAAGAAATAATTTAAAAATACAATTTTATAGAAAAGCCACTTTTGTTTGAAAGTGGCTTTCTTTGTTTATATTTGTAAAAAAATACTAAATATGAAGAACTTTACTATTCCAAAATTATTACTCTTTTTTTTATTGACTACTAATTTTTTAACTGCTCAAAGTTATATTAATGCCGTTTGTAAATTAAATAACGGTCAAAGTCTAAATGGTTTAATAAAAAATAATTTTGAAACTGATGATGAATTTATTTTTTTTAAGGAAAGTGATCAAGAAAAAAAAATTAATATTAAGGATATTGAAAATTTATTAATTGATGATAAGGAACGATATATTTCAAAAATCGTTAATTTTCATCCTAATAGGCTACTAACTCTTAATCAAATAAACGATTCAAAAATAACTGATTTAAAGTTAAGGGAATCGAAACATGTTTTATTAAAAACTCTAGTTGAGGGTGATATTAATTTATATCAAACCAATATTGATGATAGGTTTTTGTATTTTTACAGTAAAAGTAATGAATCTAATTTAGAGTATTTAGAATACTATAATTACAAATTCAAGGATAATGAAATTAAATTAAATGTTCAATTTAGAATAGCATTATTAAAAAATGTAAATTGTAACAACAATATAACTAATTCTTATCGATATATTGATTACGATGAAAAAGATTTAATAAAAGTTGTAAATGAACATAATATTTGTGTTAATGGCACCTCAACGGTATTAAATAATATCTCTGATAATAAAAATAAATTTAGACTTTCAGCTTTTGGAGGTATAAAATTGATAAGTGGAAATATAGAGTACGGTGGTTTTATTTCTAATAATTCTTTTAAAGACGATTATATAAGTCCTAATTTTGGTGCAGAATTTTCTTATATTGTTAATAGAAATAGAAGAGCAGAAATTTTTACAAGAGTAGATTATAGCACCATTAAATTCTTTCAAAGTGATATTACTAACACATTTATGGGAGTAACCTCTTTTGAAGAAAACATTGAATTTGAATCCTCAGTTATAGGTTTTTTGATAGGTTACAAGTATAATTTTAATAGTTTGTCAGATATAAATAAGAGTAATTTTGGTGTTGATTTTGGTCTTAATTCTTCTATTCCTATCAATACACGTTTTGTTTATAGAAATCGACTTGTTGGTGGTACTGAAATTGGTGAAGCAGATTTTAGTTATAGAGTAAGAGGAGTTGTGTTTGGATTCAGTATAGGAACAAGCTATACCTATTTAAAAAGATACACTTTGGAAGCAAGATATACTTTTAACACAAATTATAGTGATAACCCAGCTTTATCAGCAGAGTTTTCAAATTTAAATATTGGTTTTAAATATTTAATTTTAGATTAAAAATAATCATATGAGTTTTTTCAAACGAATATTTTCATCCGAAAAAAAAGAAACGTTAGACAAAGGTTTAGAACAAACTAAAACATCCTTTTTCGCAAAATTAACCAAAGCCGTTGCCGGAAAATCAACAGTTGACGAAGATGTTTTGGATAATTTAGAAGAAGTGTTAGTATCATCTGATGTTGGCGTAAAAACCACTCTAAAAATCATAGATCGAATTGAAGACCGAGTTGCTAAAGATAAGTACTTAGGAACCGACGAACTCAACAGAATTCTTCGTGAAGAAATTGCCGGACTTTTATCGGAAACCAATACCGGAGAAGCCACCGAGTTTGAAGTTCCAGCCAACAAAAAGCCCTATGTGATAATGGTAGTAGGGGTAAATGGCGTGGGAAAAACAACAACCATCGGGAAGTTAGCTTATCAATTTAAAAAAGCCGGACATAAAGTGGTATTAGGAGCTGCCGATACTTTTAGAGCCGCTGCTATAGACCAATTACAAATTTGGGCAGATCGAGTGGGTGTACCCATCGTAAAACAACAAATGGGAAGTGATCCTGCCTCCGTAGCCTTTGATACATTGCAAAGTGCCGTAACGCAAGGTGCTGATGTAGTCATTATTGATACTGCCGGACGTTTACACAACAAAGTTAATTTGATGAACGAGCTAACCAAAGTAAAACGCGTGATGCAAAAAGTCGTTGGCGATGCTCCTCACGATGTATTATTAGTTTTAGATGGTTCAACCGGACAAAACGCATTTGAACAAGCCAGAGAGTTTACAGCAGCTACAGAAGTTTCTTGTTTAGCCGTAACCAAATTAGACGGAACTGCAAAAGGCGGCGTAGTTATCGGAATTTCAGATCAGTTTCAAATACCTGTAAAATATATTGGCGTTGGCGAAGGAATCGAAGACTTACAAGTTTTCAATAAATATGAATTTGTAGATTCGTTTTTTAAATAATGGAAGAACCAAAAGTTTTTAATAAGTACTTAGTTTCGTTAACCAAAATTGTTTCGGTTTACTGCTTCTTTTTTGTATTACTCAAATCAATTGCCATTTTTAGAGGAGCTTGGATGATTCCTAATGTCATCCTGGCTATTCCATTCATAATTATGGGGATTTTGACGGCTTATACAGTTCTTTACAAAAAATATTCTTGGATAATCACCATCATTACAGTTGTGCTTATCATTGCAGTTCGCTATTATGAAGTAGATTTGGTTTACTTTTTACAGAATAAATATGGAAATTAAATTAGAAAGTTGTTATTTCAAAAATGAATAATGATATTAATCCAATTATCTCAGTTTCTGAATTAAAAGCACTCTACAAAGCTAATGATTTACTTATTTTTGATGTGAGCAATGGAGAAAATGCTCAATCAAATTACAATCAAAAACATCTAGACGGAGCCATTTTTGTTGATTTGAATACACAACTTGCTGACATTAAAGAGGATTTGTCAAAGGGAGGAAGGCATCCGTTAACAACCATCGAAAATTTTTCGAAACTACTTTCAACTTTAGGAATTACTTCAAAAACACACATTATTCTTTACGACGATAAAAGTGGTGCAAATGCTGCAGCTCGAATGTGGTGGATGTTAAAATCTGTCGGACACGAAAAAGTTCAAGTGCTTAATGGTGGTTTTCAAGAAGCAGAAAAACAAAAATTTCCAATAAATTCAAATTATGTAACTCCTATACCAACAGAAGAATATATAATTGAAAGTTGGAAATTACCAGTAGCAAATTTAACTGAAGTGGAAGACGCTTCAAACGATAAATCAAATTTAATCATTGATGTTGGCGAAAGTGCTAGATTTAATGGCGAATTTGAACCAATAGATTTAGTTTCCGGTCATATTCCAAATGCAATCAATGTTCCGTTTTCTACAAATTTGGATGAGAATGGACTTTTTCTTTCTCCTGAAATGTTAAGAGAGAAATATAAAAATATCTTCAAAAATAATGCGTCAAATGACATTATAGTCCATTGTGGCTCTGGTGTAACAGCATGTCATACACTTTTAGCCATGGTTTGTGCCGGATTTGAAATTCCAAAATTGTATGTAGGTTCATGGAGCGAATGGAGTAGAAATAACAAACCAATCGCGGTTAGCAAATCTTAAATTAATCAATCACCGCACTAATTTTTGCCCACAGTTGATTATCAAAATCTGATAAAGCAAAATTTTCGCCATCAGCAACTTCTCCTAAACGAATCACAACCATTTTTTTACTTGGGATAACATAAATTTTCTGGTCATTTTTTCCCAAACCACAAACCATATCGGCTGGAGCATTCGGAATCAGACTACCGGGAAATTGCAATTGTGTTTGTGGTAAACGATAATTAGCTTTGCCATTCAACCACCACAAGTAGCCGTAAGCATTATTAAGACTTTGTGAAGGTGAAATGGCTTCCATCATATAA
Source organism: Flavobacterium sp. (assembly GCF_044339515.1). Lineage (GTDB taxonomy): Bacteria > Bacteroidota > Bacteroidia > Flavobacteriales > Flavobacteriaceae > Flavobacterium. Next base: position 25,693 of record NZ_JBIIVK010000021.1, on the reverse strand, counting down.
GCTTCGGGAACAATAATTTCAGAATTCCACTTTCCTTTATTTAAAGATAAAAGTCCAAAACGAGCCGTACTTCGCGTTGTACTCCAATATACATTAAATTCATCTGACTCAAGCCAAGCTCCGGTCATGCCAATTTTACTTTTAAGTTTAGAAGTAAAATAAGCATCAAAAGTTTGATTAGTTGCTTCAGCAATCACATCTTGCAATTTTTCAAAAACATTATGATAAGCCCAACGCGTTCCTGCATCAGCTAAGTACTGCAGCTCTGCAGGTGTGTTTCCATTTCCCATTTCATCATCTAAACCCGAAGTCATCGAAAGTAAATGTTTATTCGTGATTAAATTTTCTTTTCCTAACGGAGCCGAAGTCCAACCCGTTCCCAAATAATCCGAAACCTTATCATCAATGTCAAGCAAACCTTCTAGTTGAGCAATTCCAATTGTAGCTGTAGTCAATGTTTTTCCGGCACTTGCCCAATACCAGGGAGAAGTTGCCGTATGACCATTGAAATAATTTTCCATCACAATTCTTCCATTCACTAAAATCATGAAACCTTTGGTGTGTTTTTCTTCTAAAAAGTTTAGTAAAGGTTGTACTTCACTTTCATTCCAGCCTAATTCACTCATCGATTTGGTTTCCCAAGTATTGCCTGAAATCGGCGGAAAATACATAGAATCTTCCGGAATTTCTTCGGTTGAATCAGCATCAGAAGAGCAATTTAAAAGTAAAATAGATAACAAAACTAGCGGGATTAACTTTTTCATGTTGTTGAATTTTATGTAAACTTAGACTCAGGTTTTATCAAAAGGTTTAATCAAATTTACTTTTTATTCACTCAAAATAATTGTAATTTTAAACTTTATTTTAAAACGATGAAACTACTTTTTTATTCCCTTCTTTTTTCGGTTGTATTGATTTCATGTCAAGAAAAAGTCTCGCCCGATTCCATTTCAAAAATAAATGGTTATTGGGAAATTCAAAAAGTGGAATTGCCTGACGATCAGGAAAAAGAATATAATATCAACGAAACAGTAGATTATATCGAATGGAACGGAAAAACAGGTTTTCGCAAAAAAGTAAAACCCCAATTTAATGGTAAGTACCTAACCAATGAGGAGTTAGAAACCTTTCAGATTATCGATAGCTCCGGTATTTTTCAAATACATTACAAAACTAATTTTGCAAAATGGAGCGAAGAAATACTAATTTTAACCGATAGTGTTTTAGTACTCAAGAATAAGCAGAATTTAAAATACCATTACAAACGATTTAAACCGATTTCCATCCAATAATGGCCAAACGATTAAGCAACGAAAGTCCGATTTCCGAAATACTAAAAGCGTTTATTGAAAACAATAAATTGCAATCCGGCATGAATAAAATCGATGTGGAGAACGCGTGGAAAGATTTGATGGGAAATGGAGTGAATACCTATACTAAAGAGGTAATATTAAAAGGTTCTACTTTGTATGTAACGCTATCTTCAGCGGTTTTAAGAGAGGAATTGAGTCATGGAAAGCAAAAAATTATTACCATGCTCAACGACGAATTAAGAAAAGATGTGGTGAAGGAGTTGGTTCTGAGATAGTGCTCAGTGTTCAGTTTTTAGTAAGTAGTTTATCAGCATAAAAAAATCCCACTTCAAGTTGAAATGGGATTTTATCTATTTTACTGACCACTAAAAACTGATCACTGCCAACTAAAATTGTTCTCTTCCGGCAAAATGAAACGCTCCTTCAATAGCGGCATTTTCATCTGAATCTGAACCGTGAACAGCGTTTTCACCAATAGAAGTTGCATATTTTTTACGGATAGTTCCCTCCGCTGCTTCTGCAGGATTGGTAGCTCCAATTAATTTTCTGAAATCTTCCACTGCATTTTCTTTTTCTAAGATAGCAGCTACGATAGGACCTCTTGTCATAAATTCAACTAACTCACCAAAGAATGGTCTTGCTGCGTGCACTGCATAAAATGCTTGGGCATCAGCAACCGTTAACTGCGTTAATTTCAAAGAAACAATTTTGAAACCACCTTCTGTAATCATATTTAATATTCCTCCGATGTGTCCTTTTTCAACAGCATCAGGCTTAATCATGGTAAATGTTCTATTTGTAGCCATTTTTATATTTTTTAATTCGGGTGCAAAGGTACAATTTTAGTTTGAAGTTTCAAGTTTCAGGTTTGAAGTTTTTTTCTACAAAACCAACACTTTAAATTCCTGTTCTAACGGTTTCAATTCCGTCAATAATTTTTTAATCAACTCTTCTCCAAATTCCACATAAAATTCAGAAAAATTCAATTTTCGTTCCTGTATACTTTGGTTAGGAAATAATTCATTTTGCAATGCGATAATGCGGTTTAATTGTTCTTGGTGAATACGTTTTTCAGCTTTCAACAAACGTTTTTCAAGGTTTTCCAAACCTTTGATTTGCTTTGTTTCTTGAGCTTTTACAGCTCCTAAAAACGATTTGTCGGTAGCTTCAGCAATTTTATGTAAATCTTCAAATTGCTTTTTCAATGCTTCTTTTTGAGCAGAAAAATCAATCGTAAAATCAGAAAGTAATTTCGTTTTCTGAGTAAATAATTCTTGCTGATTCAAAAACAAATCTCGCCAAGTCAATTGCAATTTATCTGATTTTTTGGCTTGTTTTTCCGTAGCCAACAAAACCGAATTACGTAGTAATAAAATAGGAAAAGTTACATTTTGACTTTCAAAAAACGATTTTAATTCCAACCAATAGGCTAATTCTCCGCCACCGCCAATGTAGCATAAATTCGGTAAAATAACTTCTTGGTATAACGGTCGCAACAACACATTCGGACTAAATTTTTCAGGATGATTGTCAACCTCTTTCAAAATTTCTTCTTCCGAAAAAGTCATTTTCGTGTTCAAAACAGCATAACTTCCGTTTTCAAAAACAATTCGCTCCCGCAAATCATCTTCAATATAAAACAAATTAATTTCCCTAGGATTCACTTGAACTGAATACAATTCCAACAAAGGAGTCGTTTCATTTACTTTCGCAAAAGCCGTTTGTTGCAACAATTCATTTTTAATATACGGAATAAATAATTTTTTCAAATCACTATTATCACCATCAATAATCACCAAGCCTTCTTTGGCAAATAATTCATTAGCTAAAAAACGGGTTGCGTCTGCTAAATTGGAATGTTCTAAATATGCTTTTTTGAATAAATTCTTCAGATATTCCGCATTTTTTCCTAAACCAATTTCCGATTCAAAAACAGCCAAAACTTCTTCTAATCCTTCGGTTGATAATCGTCCAACCGGTCCAAAACTATCCCGGTTCCAACTGATTTTTTTATGTTTAAAAGTAAAATAATTGATTTCTTCAAAATCGTGATCTTCCGTTGCCATCCAATAAACGGGTACAAAATTGTGTTCTGGAAATTCACTTTTTAATTGCTTACACAAATTAATTGTCGAAATAATTTTATACAAAAAATAAAGTGGTCCGGTAAACAAATTTAATTGATGTCCGGTTGTAATCGTAAATGTATTAGATTGATTTAAAAGTTTAATATTATTTAAAGTCGACTCAGAAGCAACAATTGATTGATATTGCTTTTCCAAAACAGAAACCAAAATTTCTCTTTTGAATTTGTCATTGATATTGCCATTGTCATTGAAATTGTTGCCTTTTTCCTCCAACTGTAATTTAAAATTTTCCAAGTTCGGAAAACGATGATATAAGGCTTTCAACGCTGGTTTTTCATTCAAATAATCGTAGATTAATGCTGAAAAATAACCTGATTGTTGATAGCTGATACAGTCGGTTGGCATAGTTTGAATTTTTTGTAAAAATAAAGAATATAAAAGTAATGAAAAGGTGTTTAACAAATGGTTAGGAAATGTAATTAATGGAGTTTTTTTGTATCTTCATATTAAGTAAATCGTTAAATTTGTATGTAAAACTTTCAAATATGAAAAATTATTTTTTTTTATTGATTTTAATTTCATCTATTTCTTTTAGCCAAAGTTTAGTTAGAATTCAACCTGAAAATTTTTCAACCGTTTATGGATTTGGTGGAAGTGGTAGTTTCAATAACACAGAAATTGTAATTTCTGGACAAGATGCAATGCCACCAACCGGCATTCCCAAATTATATCTTTTTAATACAAATTTATCTGGAATCACGCCAAATGGTTCAATAGATTCTCCTGAAGCCAATCAAAATTTCGGAGGTGCAATTGATATGAATGATGATTATTTGTTCGCTGGAGCAAACAGAAATAGTACCAATGCATTAAATGGTGGTGCGGTTTATGTGTATAAAAAAGTAGATGGTATTTGGCAATATTTGCTAAAAATTCAGCCATCTACTCAATTTGAAAATGATTATTTTGGTTCAAATGTAAAAGTACATAACAATCAATTGTATATTACTTCATTTGGCTATGATGAAAATGGAGATGCTAACGTAAATAATGGTGCTATATATGTTTTTAATCAAATAGATGATACTTTTTCATTACAGCAAATTATATCTGGCCCTTCCGGAAATTCAGGTTTTGGAATTTTATTGGATATTGAAAATGACATGATGGTTACAACTTCAGCCAATTCAACAGACGATTTTATTCATGTTTTTAATGGAGAGAATTCTAATTGGGAATTGGTGAACACTACTACAATGCCTACTTTTAATTTTGAATACAACCCCGATATTAATGTACCACATTTTTACAGAGTTAGTTTTTCAAACGAAAAGTTATATTTATATCATATTACAGATGAAGAAAATGATTTTTTAGGACAAAAAATGATAAAAATTTATAATTGGTCTGATAATACTGAGGAATGGAGTTTTGTTGAAGATTTTATCTTTCAAGAAGGTGATTATTATGAGTATAAAGTGAAGGTGAAAGACAATAACATGTTTATTATACCTGTTGGAGGTTATATTTTACAGATGGAAAGAAAAAATCCAGTTTTCCATTTTGTTAATGATAACGGAAATTGGAGTTATAACAATACTTACGCTGGTATGAGCTCTTTCACAAATGACAATTTTGGACATTTTACTTTAGCAAAAGGGAATAAAGTTTTATTTGGAAATTCAAGTGAATATTGGGTGCACCCCATAATGGCCCCAAACGGTGGAGCTTACCTGCTAGAGGTTACTTTAGGAGTAAATCAATTTTCAAAGAATGATTTCGTCATTTATCCCAATCCAGCAAATGAAAAAGTCTTTATTTATGCTCAAAATAGCGAAATAATTTCCGTTGAATTATTTGATAGTCTTGGCAAAAAAGTACTTCAAAGTGTAACTTTTGTTTCAGAACTTGATATTTCTAATTTGAAATCGGGTATTTATTTTTGTAAAATTAAAACAAAAGAAAATTCCATCATGTATCAAAAAATAATAAAAAGATAAAAGCTACTTTTGCCAAAAGCTTTTCCTTTGAAAGATTTATTGCTCATCACCCCACCTTTCACCCAACTGAATACACCGTATCCGGCAACAGCTTATTTGAAAGGGTTTCTCAATACCAAAAACATTTCCTCTTTTCAGATGGATTTAGGTATTGAAGTGATTTTGGAAATTTTTTCAAAGAAAGGATTAGAAGAAGTGTTTCAGGTTTCAGGTTTGAAGTTTCAGGTTGATGAGAATTGTCAAAGGATTTATGCGTTAAAACAAGATTATATCCAAACAATTGATTCTGTAATTTCTTTTCTTCAAGGAAAAAATCCAACTCTAGCCCGACAAATTTGTTCCGGAAATTTTTTACCGGAAGCATCTCGTTTTGAACAATTAGATGATATGGAATATGCGTTCGGAACCATGGGAATGCAAGATAAAGCCAAACATTTAGCCACATTATACCTTGAAGATTTGTCTGATTTTATTGTGGCTTGTGTGGATGAAAATTTTGGTTTCAGTCGCTACGCCGAACGATTAGGACGAAGTGCCAATTCCTTTGACGAGTTATATCATCAATTGAATCAACCACCAACGTATATTGATGAAATCACACTTTCCATTTTAAATCAAAAACTTACTGAAATTCAACCAAAATTGGTGTGTTTTTCGGTTCCGTTTCCGGGAAATTTATACAGTGCTTTTCGATGTGCACAATTAATCAAAACCAATTTTCTTAACATCAGAACAGCCATGGGAGGCGGTTTTCCAAACACCGAATTACGTGATTTAAAAGACAAACGCGTCTTCGAATTTTTCGATTTTATTACGTTGGATGATGGAGAATTACCTATTGAACTTCTGGCTTCCAGCTTCCAGCTTCCGGCTTCCAACCAATACAAACGTACTTTCCTTCTCGAAAACAATCAAGTCGTTTACAAAAACAATTCCAACCAACCGGACTACAAACAATCGGAAGTCGGCACACCTGATTATTCCGATTTGTATTTAGATAAGTATATTTCTGTAATCGAAATTGCCAATCCAATGCACAGTCTTTGGAGCGATGGCCGTTGGAATAAACTCACCATGGCTCACGGTTGCTATTGGGGAAAATGTACGTTTTGTGATATTTCTCTGGATTATATCAAATTGTATGAACCCATCGCTGCCAAATTATTGGTCGATCGAATGGAAGAACTCATCAATCAAACCGGCGAAAACGGTTTCCATTTTGTGGACGAAGCAGCTCCTCCGGCCTTGATGAAAGAGGTTGCATTAGAAATTCTCCGACGAAAACTAACGGTAAGTTGGTGGACAAACATTCGCTTTGAGAAAAGTTTTACCGCCGATTTGTGTCAGCTGCTCAAAGCTTCCGGTTGCATTGCCGTTTCCGGTGGATTAGAAGTGGCGTCCGACCGACTTTTAGAACTCATTAAAAAAGGGGTAACGGTCGAACAAGTAGCTCAAGTCACTCGAAATCTTACTGAATCCGGCATTATGGTGCATGCTTACTTGATGTATGGCTATCCTACGCAAACCATTCAGGAAACGGTAGATAGTTTAGAAATGGTTCGACAATTATTTGAATTAGGAATTCTACAATCCGGTTTTTGGCATCAATTTGCGATGACAGCTCACAGTCCGGTGGGTATGTTTTCCGAAGAATTTGGTGTCATTCCGCAGCAAAACGAAATTACTTTTGCCAATAACGATATTCAGTTTACAGACAAAACCGGTATCAATCATGATAAATTTAGCTTCGGGTTGAAGAAATCTCTTTTTAATTACATGCATGGCATTTGCTTTGATTATGAGTTGCAAGAGTGGTTCGATTTTAAAATTCCTAAAACCAAAATTGCCCCGGATTATATCATTTCTTGTTTAGAAAAAGTAAATAATTTTCACATAAAACCATCTGCAAGAATAGTTTGGATAGGAGGGAAGCCTTCCTCTGAATCATTTACCAAATCCAAAAAAGGTCAATCGTGGGAAATGATGAAATTGACTTTTCATTCCAAAATTGAAACAGTTGAAACTTCTTTAGAAAAAGAAAAAGCAATTTGGTGGATTGAATTATTGGATAAAATTTCGGTAACAAATTACAAAACATTGACTTTTTCTCAAATTAAACAAGATTTTGAAACGCAATTTGATGATTTCGAATTGTTTTGGTTCTCCAAACCAATTAAAACGCTTCAAAATACAGGTTTACTAGTTTTATAAATTACAATCTTAATGAACCTTAATTTCTTAATGTTTTAAAAAAATAGATATTTATTTTTTTGAAGACTATACTAATTTAGCGAAATTCTCCATTTTTACCTTTACGAAAACGTTATAAATATGTATTTTTACCACATTCAAAAATACATGTATGAATCAAAAATACAGACTCACCGTCAATCAAAGTGATACCTTTGATAAAACAGAACAAGATATTGCCCAATTAGATGCCATTTACACATCTACCGATTCCTTTCACATACTTCATCAGAACAAACCTTTTTTGGCAAAAATTACAGCGGCTGATTTTCTCAAAAAAACGTACACAGTTGAAGTAAATCACAATTCCTATACCGTTGAAATTGCCAATCAATTGGATATTTTAATCAAAGAAATGGGATTTGAAGTGGGTAAAACCAAACAAATCAATGCCATCAAAGCTCCAATGCCCGGCTTGATTCTCGAAATCAATGTTTCGGTTGGACAACAAGTGAACGAAGGTGACAACCTACTCATTTTAGAAGCGATGAAAATGGAAAATAGTTTTGCTTCTCCAAGAACGGGAACGATTAAATCAATTGCAGTTGCCAAAGGCGATTCTGTAAATAAAGGACAATTATTGATTGAGTTTGAATAGCGTCATAAATGAATAGCATCTAGCTTCAGCTGGATGGAAAAATGAGAATAATAATGATAAAAAAAATTACAAAAATACTAGTTGCTAATCGAGGGGAAATTGCCATTCGAGTGATGAAAACCGCTCAGAAAATGGGAATTAAAACGGTAGCCGTATATTCTACAATTGATAGAAATGCTCCTCATGTAAAATTTGCTGATGAAGCCGTTTGGATAGGCGAATCACCTTCTAATCAATCTTATTTATTGGGAAATAAAATCATTGAAGTAGCCAAGTCGTTGGGTGCGGATGCTATTCATCCCGGTTACGGATTTTTAAGTGAAAATGCCGCTTTTGCCGAAGAAGCAGAAAAAAATAACATCATTTTCATCGGACCAAAATCAAAAGCCATTCATATCATGGGAAGTAAATTAGCCGCAAAAGATGCTGTGAAAGCCTATAATATTCCAATGGTTCCCGGGTATGACCAAGCGATAACTGATGTTGAAAAAGCAAAACAAGTAGCGACACAAATCGGATTTCCCATCTTAATCAAAGCATCTGCCGGTGGTGGTGGTAAAGGAATGCGAGTGGTAGAAAAAGAAGCTGATTTTGAAGCTCAAATGAATCGTGCCATCAGTGAAGCTACATCTGCTTTTGGAGATGGTTCTGTGTTTATTGAAAAATATGTTGCTTCGCCAAGACATATTGAAATTCAAGTGATGGCGGATGAACATGGTAATATTTTGTATTTATTTGAAAGAGAATGTAGCATTCAACGTCGTCATCAAAAAGTGGTGGAAGAAGCACCTTCATCTGTTTTAACGCCAGAATTGCGGAGAAAAATGGGTGAAGCAGCTGTTTTAGTAGCCAAATCGTGTGATTATCTTGGGGCCGGAACGGTTGAATTTCTGTTAGATGAAAACTTGAATTTCTACTTTCTCGAAATGAATACGCGTTTGCAAGTGGAACATCCGGTAACGGAAATGATTACGGGTGTGGATTTGGTTGAAATGCAAATTCGTGTGGCTCAAGGAGAAGTTTTATCTGTTAAACAAGAAGATTTACAAATCAATGGTCATGCTTTAGAACTAAGGGTGTATGCTGAAGATCCGTTAAACGATTTTCTTCCGAGTGTTGGCTTTTTAGAAGAATATACTTTGCCTGAAGGCGAAGGAATTCGTGTGGATAACGGATTTGAACAAGGCATGGATGTGCCGATTTATTATGACCCAATGTTGGCTAAGTTAATTACGTATGGAAAAACACGTTCGGAAGCCATTCAACTGATGAGTAAAGCAATTGATGCTTACAAAGTAAAAGGAGTACAAACTACCTTACCATTTGGAAAATTTGTGTGTGAACACGAGGCTTTTCGTTCGGGAAATTTTGATACACATTTTGTCAAGAAGTATTATGATGCCGAAAAACTAAAATCAAAGCACAGTGAAGAAGCTGAGATAGCTGCTTTGGTGGCTTTAAAACAATACCTAGAAGATCAAAAAATGGTTCGATTACCAATTCAATAAGCATGGAAAACAAGATAAAAGCATTACAAGATAAATTAGCCGAAGCAAAGCTTGGAGGAGGATTAAAACGAATTGAAACCCAACATGCCAAGAAAAAATTAACAGCTCGTGAACGTGTCAATTATTTAATGGACGAAGGATCGTTTGAAGAAATTGATGCCTTAGTCACTCATCGAACCACCGATTTCGGAATGGAAAATGAACAATTTTATGGCGATGGTGTTATTACAGGATATGGAACAGTAAACGGCAGATTAGTATTTATTTTTGCTCAAGATTTCACTGTTTTTGGTGGAGCTTTGTCAGAAACGCATGCCGAAAAAATTTGTAAGGTGATGGACATGGCACTCAAAACCGGAGCACCCATGATTGGTTTAAATGACTCAGGTGGAGCCAGAATTCAGGAAGGTGTTCGCTCGCTGGGTGGTTATGCTGATATTTTCTTTCGAAATGTAAAATCAAGTGGAATTATTCCGCAAATTTCAGCCATTATGGGACCTTGTGCGGGTGGAGCGGTATATTCTCCTGCGATGACTGACTTTACGATGATGGTGGAAAATACAAGTTATATGTTTGTTACCGGTCCAAATGTGGTAAAAACCGTGACAAATGAAACTGTTACTTCGGAAGAATTGGGTGGAGCGAGTACGCATTCAACTAAATCGGGAGTAGCTCATACAACATCAGCGAATGATGTAGAGTGTTTAGAAGATGTGAAAAAGTTGTTGAGTTATCTTCCGCAAAGTAATAAAGAAAAAACGCCAAAAGTTCCTTATGAATTGAAAGATGAAATTCAGGAACAATTGATGACGATAATTCCTGATAATCCTAATAAACCTTATGATATGCATGAGGTGATTCAGGGAATTATTGACGAAGATTCGTTTTTTGAAATTCACAAAGACTATGCTGAAAATATTATTGTAGGTTTTGCACGGTTAGGAGGACGAAGTATAGGAATTGTGGCGAATCAACCGTTATATTTAGCAGGTGTTTTGGACGTAAACAGTTCAGTAAAAGCCGCTCGATTTACTCGTTTTTGTGATTGTTTTAATATTCCTCTTTTAGTTTTGGTAGATGTACCAGGATTTTTACCCGGAACCGATCAAGAATGGACGGGAATCATTCGTCACGGAGCCAAATTGTTATATGCTTTGAGCGAAGCAACTGTGCCAAGAGTAACAGTTATCACCCGAAAAGCATATGGTGGAGCTTATGATGTAATGAATTCCAAACACATTGGTGCGGATATGAATTTTGCTTGGCCAACAGCTGAAATTGCTGTAATGGGAGCCAAGGGAGCCAGCGAAATTATCTTCAAAAAAGAAATTGCAGATGCTCAAGACCCGGCTGCCAAATTAGTTGAAAAAGAAAACGAATACGCTGAAAAGTTTGCTACACCTTATCGAGCAGCACAGCGTGGATTTATCGATGAGGTAATTATACCAAATGAAACCAGAAAAAAATTACTAAAAGCGTTTAGTATGCTGGAACATAAAGAAGTAGAATTGCCAAAACGAAAACACGGTAATATTCCATTGTAACTATTACAATTTATGCTTAAAAAAGTCAGGAAGATTACTAACATCTTCCTGACTTTTTTTAATTTTTTTGAAGATATGAATAAATCTCATCTTTCAAAAAAACGCGATCTTTTCGTTTATGCGTCAATTCATCATCATTGAGTGGGATTTCTCCTTTTTCAATTTCAAAAATTTCATTATCTAATGAATTATAAGAACTCATTAATACTTGAAATTCTTCATTGTGATGATATAAATCTTTAATTTTTTCTGCAAATTCAGGAAATTCTTGAACCAAAGGATGTTTGCTAATCATGAGTAAAGGTTTTAGTTATTAATTTATACCCCTAAATTACTTATAAGATTGCAGACATTTAATGACAATTGTCAGTTAGTAAAAAAGAGAAACTAATTTTCCTCCTCTTTTTTCTTTTTCTTTTTAGATTTTTCTTTGTTTTTATCTGTTAACTCTTCAAAAACTTTAATTTGTTCAGGATTTAAAATTTTTAAAAGTTTTTCATCAAAATCTTTTACAGCTTCTTCAAACTTTATTTTTTTGTCGTCATTTGAAATGTCACTGTTATGAATCTTTTCGGCATTTGTTTGATTCTCTATGAGGTAGACTTTTATAGCAGCTTCTTGGAAGGAATCTAAAGAGAGTTTTTCTTTTAGGTATTCCAAGGTTAATTCAACGAAATCTTTTTTATCTGCTTTTGGTTTCTCTCTATGATATTGTGGAGTTCTTCCTACTGATCTGTCAACTTGAGCATAAACGGTATTGAAAACCAGGAATATAATCAATGAGATAAATTTTTTTTTCATTTTTTTATTCATTTAAAGGTTCACCATATAAGTCAAATTCGGTGGCATCGATAATTTTTATTCTACTAAAATCACCAACTTTCAAATAAAATTTAGACGCATCAATCAATACTTCATTGTCTACATCCGGACTATCAAATTCGGTTCTTCCCACAAAATAAGGTCCTTCTTTTCTGTCAATAATACATTTAAAAGTATGACCGATTTTTTCCTGATTCAAATCCCATGAAATTTGTGATTGAATGTCCATGATTTCAGTAGCTCGTTGTTGTTTTATTTCGCTAGGAACATCATCTTCCAAAAGATACGCATGGGTATTCTCTTCATGTGAATAGGCAAAACAGCCTAAACGTTCAAAACGCATTTCCTCCACCCAATTTTTAAGGGTTTGAAAATCTTCTTCGGTCTCGCCCGGATATCCAACAATTAAAGTAGTTCTGATTGCTATTCCGGGGACAGCTTTTCTGAATTCTTTGAGTAGTTTTGTTGTTTTTTCTTGTGTGGTTCCGCGACGCATCGATTTCAGAATAGTATCTGAAATATGTTGCAAAGGAATATCAATATAATTACAGATTTTAGGTTCGTTTTTCATTAATTCCAATACATCCATAGGGAATCCGGTAGGGAAGGCATAATGTAATCGAATCCATTCAATACCTTCAACTTTAACCAAGTTTTCTAAAAGTTCGGCTAAATTTCGCTTTTTATATAAATCTAAACCGTAATAGGTTAAATCTTGAGCAATCAATATCAATTCTTTTACACCATTCTTAGCTAAGCCCTCCGCTTCTTTCACTAACTTTTCAATTGGTTGCGAAACGTGTTTTCCTCTCATGATTGGAATCGCACAAAAACTACACGGACGGTCGCAACCTTCGGCAATTTTTAAATAAGCAAAGTTTTTTGGTGTAGTTGTTAAACGTTCTCCCAGCAATTCATGTTTGTAATCTGCACCCAAAGCTTTCAGTAAAATTGGTAAATCGGTTGTACCAAAATATTGATCTACATTAGGGATTTCTTTCTCCAAATCAGGCTTATATCGTTCTGATAAACATCCGGTTACAAATACTTTATCTACAATTCCTTGTTCTTTCTTTTCAACATATTCCAAAATCGTATTCACCGATTCTGCCTTTGCATTATCAATAAAGCCACAGGTGTTAATTACAACTATATTTCCTTCTTGCTCATGAACCACGTCTTTTCCACTGGCTTTTAGTTGCCCCATTAGCACTTCGCTGTCATAAACATTTTTTGAACATCCTAGGGTAATAACGTTGATTTTATTTTTCTTTAACGATTTGGTTCTCATTGTTTTATTCTCTTTTTTTAATCTTAAAAGGGATGCAAAATTACGGTTTTATTTGGTATTAATCGAATTAAATAAAAAAACCATTCACAATAAGTAAATGGTTTTTCGAAATTATGCTAAGTATATTAGAATTTTATGGTGTAACTCAAGGTCACATTATTGTTGATGGCCGTTAAACGAGAAGCATCATTTAATCCTGAACTGATTAAATCAAAATTCATTTTTCTTCTGCTGTAAGCATAGGCCAAATCTAGTCTTGAAATTCCAAAATCAAAACCAATTCCTCCTGAGTATCCGGTTAAATCTCCCATAGCAGTATCAACTTTATAAGGACTTTCTTCAAAACGGTAACCACCTCTCAAACTCCACTGTTTGTGCTTGAATTCACCACCAACTCTAATTTCTGCTGCGGTATCAAAATTTGCCGACATGAAGTTGTTAATTGATTCTAAGTTAACATCGCTTCTAGGTCTGAATGTAATGTTACTGTAATCTTTCATGGCATAATCAATACTAATTAATCCTTTCTCACCGAAGACATAAGCAAAACTACCGGTTAATTTACTTGGTGTTTGGATTTTATATGATTCAAATACCATAATTACATTAGGGTCAAAAACGATTGGATTGTTGTTTGCATCACAGTCCGCACAATATGTAATTGTTCTCTGTCTTACTTCATCTGTTAAATTATACCAAGTTGGCGATTCATAAGCTAAGCCAAGTCTTAAACTTTCTGTTATTTTTCCTATGGCTCCAATGCCAAAGGAGAATCCACCACCATATGTATAAGTTTCTGTATCAAATTGAACAGAACGAAGTCCAGTGGATGAATTGTTATTATAACTTTCATAAATGGAAATCGTGTTAGTTAAATCAGTAAAGTGAGCATTCAAATTAAGTCCGATAAAAAGTCTATCCTTAAATGATGTGGCAATGTTACCGGTGAGTTTTCCGTTATAACCCGAAGCAACCGTGTAATTTTCCTGATAATAATTGCCATTTGTTGGCACATTAGAAACATAAACGGAGTTATCCGGATTTTCATTATCAACCGGATTGAACATATAAGCATTATAGCCTAAAAGAGCTTGTTGGTCGATGAAACTTAATTCATCAAAAAAAGCCGTGTCAAGTACATCTAAAAAAATACCACCCTCGTTGGGTAATCCATTAGCAAATCTCAAGAAATATCCATCAATAGAATTGTTGGGATTCACCCCACGGGTATTAAACTGATTGTCAAAGTTTGAATTGTTTTCATAATTCAACGCTAAACTAAATTTATTCCAACCACTCGAAGGGTTATTGTTTTTAAAAACAAATACTCCACCGGCTTGGTTGATATCTAAATCATGATCACTTTCAACTGTTCGTGTGCCAAAATAAGAAGAACTATTTCTAACATTGTAATTACTGAGTGAGATAGTTGCTTGGTTATAATTAAATATGGCTGAGCCTGCCGGATTAACATTTATGGAAGACAAATCTCCACCAACAGCACCAAACGCACCGCTCATGGCTCTAAATCGGGCTGAACCGGTTAAATTATCAATGGCATACCGCAATCCTTCATTCGGAGTTATTTCTTGCGAAAAGGATAAAAAGCTAGCGAATAGAAAACTGGAAGTAATAAAAATCTTTTTCATAATTTTTTATTTTTTTTCATAAAAATACCCATGCAAACCAATTTGATTCAACATAGGTATTTTGATTATTTTTTTGATTAACCTCTACCTCGTCCGCCACCACCACCGGATGAACGTACTCCGCCACCGCCGGATGATCTTCCTCCTCCAAATGAACTACCAGAACTTGATCGTGAGCCTGAGTAGGTTGGCGAAGAAGAACTTCGTGTTGATGAAGAGTTTCTTACACTGGATGAAGGTGTGGTTGAGCGAGTAGAATTGCGTGTTCCTACATTATTGTTGTTATATTCTCTAGTGCTACTTGAGTTTCTTGGAGAAATTTGAGTGCTTCGGGTTGAAGAACTTCTTGTTCTCGTTCCAAAGTTATTCCGTGTAGAGGTTCTTCCGCTTGTTGTGTAGGATGTTCTTCCATTATATCTTCCTTCTGAATATCTGTTACCATAATAACCACCGGTTCTTCTTCCTCTTGTGTAAGCATAGTTATTTCCGTACCAACCATTACCCCAACCATTTCCATACCAGCCATTCCAACCCCAGCCTGCTCCATACCAATTATTCCAACCCCATCCCCAACCTGGGCCATACCAACTGTTCCATCCCCATCCCCAACCTGGGCCATTCCAATTGTTCCAACCCCAGCCAGCATTCCAACCTAAGCCCCATCCCCAACCAGCATTCCAATTATTCCAATTATTCCAACCCCAGTTATTATCATAAACGTTAACCGTAACAGAGGAAGGGTTTGAACCCCATGCTGCAAAAGAATCATAATTTCGCTCTGATGTAACAGTTGTATCTTCTACAGACGAGTAATTTTCAACATCTGTAAAAACTTCCTCTTCTGCATTTAATTGTTTTGATTTAAAATAATTTTGATACGCTTGATTGGTATTGTTTTGTTCGACATTGTTCGATGCAACTTCGTTGTTTCTGCCTGAGCTCCTATAAACACCATCATTGTCATAATAAGAGGAGTTTTGATAAGAACCACAAGAAACGAATAACATTCCCGAAAAGAATAAAACTAAGCGGGTTATATTATTTTTGCTGGGATAAAAATTAGTTTTCATAATCGTAGCATTTTTATTGTTGTTATTACAAAAATAGTTAGTTTTGCCGAACTATTTAGTTAAAATAAGTTAAACAATTTTTATGCCAAATTATTCAAAATGAGCAAAAACCTTACGAAAAGATCCGAAGATTATTCAAAATGGTACAATGAACTTGTAGTTAAAGCTGATTTAGCTGAAAACTCGGGTGTTAGAGGTTGTATGGTTATTAAACCCTATGGCTATGCTATTTGGGAAAAAATGCAAGCTGAATTGGATAGAATGTTTAAAGAAACAGGACATTCCAATGCATATTTTCCACTTTTTGTACCCAAAAGTATGTTTGAAGCGGAGGAAAAAAACGCAGAGGGTTTTGCCAAAGAATGTGCCATAGTGACACATTATCGTTTGAAAAATGATCCGGACAACAAAGGCAAATTAATGGTTGACCCAAATGCAAAATTGGAGGAAGAACTAATCGTTCGTCCAACTAGTGAAGCTATTATTTGGAGTACATATAAAAATTGGATTCAATCCTATAGAGATTTACCGTTATTAATTAATCAATGGGCCAATGTGGTGCGTTGGGAGATGAGAACTCGTTTGTTTTTACGAACGGCCGAGTTTTTATGGCAAGAGGGGCATACTGCTCATGCAACACAAACTGAAGCAATTGAAGAATCGGTAAAAATGATGAATGTGTATGCAGATTTTGCAGAGAATTTTATGTCTATTCCGGTAGTAAAAGGAGTAAAAACCGAGTCAGAGCGATTTGCAGGAGCAGTTGAAACCTATTGCATTGAAGCGTTGATGCAAGATGGAAAAGCATTGCAGGCTGGAACTTCTCATTTTTTAGGACAAAATTTTGCCAAAGCTTTTGATGTTAAATTTGCTAATACTGAAGGAAAACAAGAGTATGTGTGGGGAACTTCATGGGGTGTTTCGACACGATTAATGGGTGCATTAGTCATGACTCACTCTGATGACAATGGTTTGGTTTTGCCACCAAATTTAGCTCCGATTCAAGTGGTAATTGTCCCGATTTATAAATCCGATGAACAATTGGATGCAATTTCAGTAGATGTTGAAAAATTAATGGTTGGTTTACGAAAACTTGGTATTTCTGTAAAATTTGATAATAGAACCACGCACAAACCCGGCTTTAAGTTTAACGAGTATGAATTAAAAGGTGTTCCTGTTCGGATTGCAGTTGGACCAAATGATTTGGAAAATGGTACTTATGAAATCGCCCGAAGAGATAATTTAACGAAAGAAGTTGTTTCTAAAGAAGGAATTGAAACCTACATTCAAAACTTGTTAGAAACCATTCAAAAGAGTCTATATGATAGAGCTTTTGAATATAGAAATAATCACATAACAGAAGTAAATAGTTTTGATGAATTTAAACAATTATTAGATTCCAAGGGTGGCTTTTTTGCCGCTCATTGGGACGGTACTGCGGAAACGGAGGAAAAAATAAAAGAATTGACCAAAGCAACAATCCGCTGTATTCCTTTGGATAGAGTAGAAGAGACCGGAACATGTATGTTTTCAGGAAAACCATCGGTTGGAAGAGTACTTTTTGCAAAAGCATATTAAAAAAAATAAAAAAAATAAATTGTAACTATTGTGAGTATAAAAAATAGTTGTATTTTTGCACTCGCAATTAGCAATTGGCCCGTTCGTCTATCGGTTAGGACGCCAGGTTTTCATCCTGGTAAGGGGGGTTCGATTCCCCCACGGGCTACAAGTTCAAGTATCAGATTGAATAGCTTAAAACTAGAGGAAAACAAGGGTCCGTTCGTCTAGGGGTTAGGACGCCAGGTTTTCATCCTGGTAACAGGGGTTCGATTCCCCTACGGACTACAAAATTAGTTGTAAATTAGTTTTATAAAATAAAAATCAGTGTCTCGGTTTTTGTTTTATTAGTTAAAACCAAAGTGATTGTTTTTGCAGTTGTGGGAGGTTTTTCTTTTTTAACTAGTATTTTATTAATTACATCTAAAATTAAAAAGAAAATGGCAAATCATAAGTCAGCTTTAAAGAGAATAAGAAGCAACGAAAAGAAAAGAGTATTAAACAGATATCAGCATAAAACTACACGTAACGCAATTAAAGCTCTACGTTTAGCCACTGATAAATCTGATGCAGCCGGAAAACTTTCTGCAGTTATCTCCATGATTGATAAATTAGCGAAGAAAAATATCATTCATGATAACAAAGCTTCTAACTTAAAATCAAAATTAACAAAGCACGTTGCTAAGTTATAATTAATAGTAAGTTATATAATATAAAAAAGCTTTCCGTAAGGAAAGCTTTTTTGTTTTAGGAATAGATAGGTTTCAAGTTTTCCAACATTTCAACCGTAATTGGTTTTGATAAAAAATGTGAAACAACATCATATTGTTTGGCTTTATTATAATCTGCCGGATCAATTGTTGATGACAGAATTATCACTTTTGTTTGTGAAAACTCATTCGAAATGGTGTTTTTAAACAAATCAAGAAATTCCCATCCATTCATCACCGGCATATTCAAATCTAAGAAAATGAGTTGCGGCAACTGAAATTCTTCTGACTTATTTTTTTTACTAACCAACGATTGAAATAATTCATAGGCTTCTTGGCCATTGTTAGCAAACATAACATCTTCACTGAATTCCGCTTTTTTAATCACTTTTTTGCAAAGCATTAATGTGATGGGGTCGTCATCTACGCACAATATTGTTTTCAACATTATTCTTTTTTAAAAGTTAGTGTAAATTGAGTTCCTTTTCCAACTTGGCTTTCCACTTCAATTGAACCTCCCATGGCTTCTATTTGTGATTTCACGAGATACAATCCTAGTCCTTTACTATCCGGATAATCATGAAAGCGTTGGTACAATCCAAATATTTTGTCTCCATTTTTATCCAAGTCAATTCCAACTCCGTTGTCTTTGATTACCAAATTTACGAAATTTTCCTTTTCCACCGCCTTTATTGAAATTTTAGGTGTTTTGTCTTGAGAACGATATTTTATTGCATTTGACATCAGATTCAAGATGATACTTTCCATATAGGCTTTGTTAATGTGTATTGTTAAGCTATCTTCTATGTCAAACTTAATGGTTGGCTTATACAAATTGATTTGATTGTTGAGTTGGAAAAATACATTTTCAAATATTTCTTTAATGGAAATGTCTTCTTTTAAGATAGACGGATTATCTTTAATGATAACTACTTTCACCAAATCTTCAATGGTTTCATTTAGAAGATGGGTTGAACGTTTGAATCCGTTTAGTATTTCCTGAAGTTCATCATTCTCAATCGGCACATCTTCTAATAAATGGAGAAGACCGGTTAAATTTGATAAAGGTGCTCTAAAGTTGTGCGAAGTGATATAAGAAAATTGCTTTAAATCTTTATTATTTTGAGTCAATTCTCGAATTAGTTGTTCTCTTTCACGTTCCTGATTTTTTTCTTTGGTCACATCCCGTTGAATCGAAATCCAGTGGGAGTGTTCTCCTTCTTTATTTGTTACCGGAATCATTGAAAAATTAACCCAATATTCATCACCGTTTTTCTTGTAGCTTACGGTTTCAATAAAACACTCTTTGTAATTTTTAATAGCAGTTGAAAGTTTTTCCAATTCGCTCATATCTGATTTAGGTCCAGCAAACATAACCGGTGATTTTCCAATGACTTCTTTGGGTTTATAACCTGTCATTTTTGTAAAAGCTTGGTTAACAAAAATGATATTAGGAATAGGGCTCTGTGAAATATCTTTATCAGTAATGACAACCGCATCTTTGGTTTGTGTAATTACCGTTTCTAAAAGTTTCAGTCGTTGTTCCTCTTCTTTTTGTTTGGTGACATCTTGAATTGCTCCAATCATACGAATGGCTTTTCCATCTGCATCTTTTACCAAAAATCCTCTGTCAAATACATATTTATAACTTCCATCGGCACATTTAAAACGGTATTCATCTTGCCAACGTTCAGTTTTTTGTTCTAAGAAAGAATATAATTTCACGGACATTTTTAAACTATCCTCAGGATGAATTCGGTCAAACCACCAACTCGATGTTTTGCCAACATCTTCTTTTTTATATCCAAAAATTCCTTGAATACCTTTATTCCATGCAAATTCATCTTCTTGAATTTTCCAATCCCAAATCGTATCACTAGTTGCTTTTGCTACAATATCATAACGCTCATTAGAATCTTTAATCTCAGTATTGATGGTTTGAAGTTGTTCTAAAATTGAGATATTCCTTTTGTCATTCCTTGTAATAACAAATCGAAGTAGTAAACCGGCGGCAATGATAAAACTTACGTCTTTAATGAAATGAAAAGTAATTAAGCTTTGAAAATCATTCTTGAAACTTCCTCGCAGTATCAAATGCATGATAATAGCCAAAAAGAGCGAAGCAATGATAAAAACAAAAGAGATGATATTTGATTTGCTTTTCATTACTCAAATATAAAAAATTTTTTCTTTTTTACATTTGAAGTAATGATGAGTTTTGTTTTTTTAATTTGAATCATAAAATGTGGTATTTAGTTGTTGTTGAAATTTGAATTAGGTTAAAAAATCTTTCAATTCAGCATAAGATTTTATTTTAATGCTCTTTTTATCTTTATTTAAAACACTTTCGATTTGTTTTGGAATAGGTAATTTAATTTCTAAGAAAGATTCTACACTATCAGAAAATTTGATAGGATGAGCAGTTTCTAAAAACACACCGATATGATTTGATTTATTAACTAGTTCTTTCTTTAGTCCTAAATATCCAATAGCACCATGCGGTTCAGCAATGTAATTGTGTTCAGAATATATTTTTTTCATAATTGCTACGGTTTCTTCATCTGAAAATTGATAGGAGGAAAAATCATTTTTAAAAGCCGTTAAATCATGTTGATATAATTCCTGAATGCGTATAAAATTACTCGGATTTCCAACGTCCATTGCATTTGATAGTGTGGCTTTTGAAGGTTTTGGCGAATAAGCTCCGGTAGTCATAAAACGGGGTACTGTGTCATTTTCATTGGTTGAAGCAACAAAATGTTCAATGGGTAAACCGAGTTTTTTGGCTAAAATTCCGGCACATATATTTCCGAAATTTCCACTCGGAACAGAAACAATAATGGGCAGATTATATTTTTTTAATTCTTTGTAAGCAAAAAAGAAGTAAAACATTTGTGGCAACCATCTTGCGACATTAATTGAATTTGCGGAAGTTAAATTTTTATGAGCCAAATCCTTATCCAAAAAAGCTTTTTTCACCATGTCTTGACAATCGTCAAAAACGCCATCTACTTCTAAGGCGGTAATATTTTGTCCTAATGTTGTAAGTTGTCGTTCTTGAATGTCACTGACTTTCCCACTGGGATATAAAATAACCACTTCAACATTCTTTACACCTAAAAAGCCACTGGCTACAGCTCCCCCGGTATCACCCGATGTTGCAACTAAGATAGTGTTTTTTTGAGTAGGATTTTTTTTATTGAAATAGGCCAAACACCTCGCCATAAATCGAGCACCCACATCCTTGAAAGCCATGGTAGGTCCGTGGTACAATTCCAGCGAAAAAACACCATTTTCTACTTCGGTTAGCGGAAAATCAAAATTTGAAGTTTCGCTAAGAATTTGTTTTAAATCATGCTCGGGGATTTCGTTTCCTACAAATTGTTTGATTGTTTCAAATGCGATAGCAACATAATTTAATGTTTCAATTTTTTCAAAAAATGAATGTGGAAGCGGATTTATTTCTTCAGGAAAATACAGTCCTTTATCAGGGGCAAGTCCTAAAATAACAGCTTCTTCAAAAGAAACAGCAGGAGCATTATGATTTAAGCTTTTGTAGTGCATCGAAAAAAGAATAGTTTTTTATGGTATAAAAATTATTACAACAGTTTCGTAAAAGTAAAATAAAACTTTTAATCTTCGCAAAAAGTTATTAATTTAACGATAAAAGGTTGAGGGTAAAATTTTGTAACTTTGTTGAAATTAAACTTTATGAGTCTCAAAACAAAAGCTTTTCTTTTTCAATTGATTTCTTTTGCCGTTTTTTTTATTCCTTTTCGATTTGTAATCGATTATTATACAACACTTGAACGATTTTGGCCTCCTTTTTTTGCGTTTATAATCACATTAATTTTAGCTCCTAAATTTCAGGTTGCTAAAACAAAAGACGGTGAACAACTATTTATGAAATGGATTTTTTTAAAAGGAGTGCGTTCAATCTAATTACTTTTTTACCTCTTTCAGTGTAGGTTGAATTTTCTTTTTATAAATCGGAATGAAATAGGAAATAGTATAATTGAAACCTACGCCAAATTTACCTTCATATTTTTTATTAAAACCGGGTATGTACAAGTTTTCAAAATCAGATGATTCTTTATTTCCTATAAGATAATTTATCCTAAAATTGAATCCTGCATAAAAATTTGAAAATAATTCCGCTTTAACGCCTGCAACAAATTCTCCCCATTGTGCTGATCGACCTTCAAATTTTCTGCCGGAAATAACTGTAGGCGATTCTCCAAAGTAAGGGTTTGGATTGTAAACGCGATATGTATTCAATTCTTGACTAAACGAACTCGCTCCAAAACGTAAACCAACATAGATTAGGTTTTCCATATCTAACCAATTCTCGTAAGTGTTGTAATCAAATCCTACTTTAAAGTAAGTTCCCGAAGTGGTGAAATTAACACGGTCTTCGTCTATTGTTCTTTTTTCGTTACCGATTTCTCCTGCCAAATAATATTTTTTTGTTAAACGATAATCGCCTACAATTTCAAGACCTCTATAATCTTCTTCATAGAAGCTTCTGGCTAATTTAAAAGCATCAATTCCAATACGTAAACCATATCGTTCCGTTTTTACAGGAGCAACAATACTGTCTTTTTTTGTTTCCTGAGACAAAAGAGTTTGAGAAAACACAAACAGCAAAAAACTAAAAATACATTTTGATATGGACATCTTCTTCAGTTTCAACATTACTTTTTACAATTTCAACGTTTTTTATCCAAAATTCAGCATCTCCAACAGGATTTGTTCTTTCTACACCATTGGCCAAGTTTAAAACAAAATTACTTTTGAAACCACAGGCTCTTGATACATAAATGTCATTTACAGTATAATTAAATTTTATTAAATCGGTATTGTTCACCGACGTTGTGGAGCTGGAATTGATGTTCAGACTATAATTCGTGAAATTTTCATTGGTTTTAAGCGGTAGTTCAATTGTGTCTACTTGGTTAAAATCTAGCGTGGTATTCGCACCTTCTCCTTGTACTTTTAAATTGGCTACTAATTTTCGAACCGTTGAATTGTCATTGCTGTAAAACTCAATGATTAGTCGGGGCGTGGTGGGAGTTCCTTCCACACAAATATCGTCTTTTTCGCATCCTGAAAAAAAATAGGATAGAGGCAATAAAAGGAAAATTATAAAACGATTTTTCATTATCTTTTTTCTAAAAGTACAACATTTTCTACGTGATGCGTTTGCGGGAACATATCAACCGGACGAACACGCGTTACTTTATACAACGAATCCATTAAGGCTAAATCACGTGCTTGCGTAGCCGAATTACAACTCACATAAACCACTTTCTCCGGTGTAATTTTCATGATTTGTTCTACCACAGCTGCATGCATACCATCTCGTGGAGGGTCAGTTATAATGATATCGGGTTTTCCATGTGTCGCAATAAAATCAGCATTAAAAACATCTTTCATATCGCCCACAAAGAATTCGCAGTTAGTGATATTATTACGCTTAGCGTTTTGTTTTGCATCGGCAATGGCTTCCGGCACAGCTTCTACACCAATTACTTTTTTAGCTTTTTTGGAAACAAATTGAGCAATTGTACCGGTACCTGTATATAAATCGTAAACTATCTCATTTCCTGTTAACCCGGCAAATTCTCGGGTTATTTTATATAGTTCGTATGCTTGTTCAGAATTGGTTTGATAGAACGATTTAGCGTTAATTGAAAATTGTAAACCTTCCATTTCCTCCAAAATGTATTCTCTGCCTTTGAATAACTTTATATCTTGGTCGTATAACGTATCGTTTGCCTTTCCATTAATGACATAGAGTAGAGAAGTGATTTCAGGAAATTTTTCCGAAAGGAAATTCAAAACCAGCTCACGTTGTTTTTTGTCTTCCTTAAAGAATTGAATCAGCACCATAATTTCTCCAATAGAAGATGTTCGAATCATCAGCGTTCGCAACAAACCTTCGTGATTTCTGGCATTGAAAAAAGGAATGTCATTTTGATTAGCAAATTCTTTAATACTGTTTCGAATAGCATTAGAAGGATCTTGTTGCAAATGACACTTTTCGATGTCTAAAATCTTATCCCACATTTTTGGGATATGAAAACCTAACGCATTTCTGTTTTGAATTTCATCATTATTTTGAATTTCATTTTCGGTAAGCCATCGACTGTCGGAAAATGAAAATTCCATTTTATTGCGGTAGAAAAACTGCTTCTCGGAGCCTAAAATTTTTTCAAACTCAGGAAGTTCTATTTTTCCAATTCGTTTTAAATTATTAAAAACCTCATTGTTCTTGTAAAACAATTGTTGACTGTATTTCATATTTTGCCATTTGCATCCGCCACAAACGCCAAAATGTTTGCACTGTGGTTCAACGCGATGTTCGGATAGTTTATGAAAGTGAATGGCTTTTCCTTCGAAATACGATTTTCTTTTTTTGAAAGTTTGCACATCCACTACATCACCCGGAACTACATTGGGTATAAATATAACTCTTCCGTCTTCGGCTTTGGCAACAGATACACCTTTTGCACCGGCATCTAAAACAGGAACTTCTTTAAAAATAATTTTGTCTGTATTTTTTCTTCCCATGGAGCAAAAATAAGTTATTCAATAGTAAAAATTCAGTACGTTGTGAATTTTTTAAAATAAAAAAAACGTCTTTACATGTAAGACGTTTAAGTTCATAATTTTTTTAAAATTTTATTGGTAGATAATATCAAATGATCCTTCCGTTATAACAATATTTTCTGATGAGCCATTTAAACTACCTTGAAAAATTCCAGTGTATCTACCCCCGGAATTTTGTGTAATTTCGGAAGTAAAGTTTTCATCATTTAAATCATAAATTGCTCCATTATTACCATAACTAAAACGCCAAATTTCATCAACACCGGTAACATTAAATTCAGAGGAAATTATTAATGTTTTTGAAGCATCGCTATTCATTGTAGCGGTTACAATTATGTCTTTATAAGTATAATTTGTATCAGGGTCAGTAATCTCAGGGGTAATTTGAACATTTATGATATTGAATTTCAATTCTGTACCATTGAATTTAGCACGTATAAAATTGACATCAGACTTACTATCATCAGAGGAACAGGAATACAAACCAATTAAAAGGAAACTCAAAATGAGTAGTAATTTATTTTTCATAAAAAATGAAGTGTTTAATAACACAAAGATAATGAAGTCGTTTAAACTTTTATTTTATTAAATTTTTTTAGTGCAATTATTATGAAAGCTAGATAATTAAAGCCTAACCAGCTATCTATTGTTGTGTCAAATCTATTGAGTAACGACCTAAAAC
>NZ_JBIIVK010000102.1:0-2760 GCF_044339515.1 Flavobacterium sp. | reverse complement strand
ATTCAATGCGGGCAAATTTTTCGGCAATTTTTCGTTCCGTGTTTATTAGGCTATCGCTCAATTGTATTCTCTCTTTAGAGTGCTTGGCAAAATTTTCCTCATCAATATTTACTAACACATCTACAGCCTCCAAATGCAAACTCAATATCCCGGTTTCTTTGGCGTTTTTATAGGCATTTTGAGCATAGAACAGAGCACTGTCTTTTTCTTTGATGGCGTCAAAATAATTGACTAAAGCCATTTCACTTTTTGCTACAGCAGAAAGTAATTTAAACTTTTTCCTAATAACTTTAGATTTATATAAATCATTTACAACAATTGAATAGTTTTTTAATTTCAAATTTACTGTTCCCCTATTTAAAAGTAATGTAGCATAAAGTCCGGGGTATTCTTCTTCAAGATTTGGTTCGTTCAGTGCTTCTTCAACTAAGACCAACGCCTTTTTATAGTTCTTTATTTCTATATTTAAGCAAGCTAAATTATTTATTGCCACTGCTTTAAGTTGAAATTCTGTGAATTTTTGATCTGTATTTGTAGTGATGAGAATATATGCCTTGGAAAAATAATCTTGTGCTTTTAAAAAATCCTTTGTCTCAATACATGCAATGCCCATCAAAGTGTAAGCATTAAACATTTGTTCCACATTTTTCTCAAATCTTAGATACCCAGTAGCTATAACTGCTGATTTTTCGGATCCAAAATAGTCTCTGTAAAAGTATTTTTCTTTAGCAACCCTTAAATTTAATTTTCCAACTTCTAAATAATTTTTCTTTTTTAAGTATATTTTTTCAGCTTTCGTATAATAATAAAAAGCACTGTCTATATTTATTCCTTCATTATATGAATCACCAATGTGATTATAAGCTCTAGCCAAATTGATTGAATCATTAAGCTTTTTAGCAACTTCAACCATTTCATGATTTATAATTCTAAATACTTCTTTCTCTCCAATATTATCATAAGCATAGGAAACAAAAAAGTTATTAATCATATAAAGAGAATCTATTTTGGTTTGCTTGATCAATTCATGAGCTTTTGCCGTTGTATTGGCAATTTCCTGATTAGTAAGTTTGAAGTCGAATGATTTGTTTAAATAATAGTTTATGCTATCCTGAATTTCGTCATGGTTAGAAAACTTTTCAGCATCATGACAACTACAAAAACAGAGTAAACAAATAATGAAACCTACTAACTTTTTTTTCATAGATAAAAACCTAAGGTAATACTCCTTCTAACGGAATTTCAATTCTAATTGTTGTTCCTTTTCCACTTTCAGATTTAATGTTGCATCGGGCTTTCATGCTTTGTGCTCGTTCTGAAATGTTCTTTATTCCTAATCCTCTTTTTTGGCTTTCCAAATCAAATCCTACTCCATCGTCAGTTATCTCAAGTTTTAAAATGCCATTTAACTCAGAAAAACGTACCTCAACTCTTTGGGGTTCTGCATGTTTGACAATGTTTGAAAAACTCTCTTGCAAAATTCGGTAACAATTCATCTTGATGATGGAAGAAATTGAATGCCATTCAATGGCTTTATCCATTTCAAGAATCAAGTCAAAGTCATACGTATCGTTTTCCTTAGCTAGTGTTTCAATCAAAGCCGAATAATCATTTTTTGGTGAAAAAATATCCATATTCAAATCGTGGGCAATACTTCGGATTTCCTTCTCCACGTGATGAAGTTCCGAAACATGCTGCAAACAGTCTTCAATAGTTGCACTATCTTGCTTCTTCTCTAATTTGAATAAATTAAATCGAATTCCCGCCAATTTATTCATAACTCCGTCATGCAGTTCTCGGGCGATTCTCTTCTTCTCTTTTTCGCGTCCTTCGTCAAATTTTATTTGTTGGTCTAAAAGGAGTTGATATATTTCTTCGCTCGCTTTTTGTTGGTTGTTAATCAACACTAATTCTCTCTGTTTGGTTCTTTGCCATTTGATAATGTATAGCAAACCTCCCAACACAATAACTAAAACAGCGATGGAGGCTATTAACCATTTGTCTTGTATTGCTTTTTCTTTTTCAAGTATAATTTCATCGGTTTCAAATTCAATGCGGGCAAACTTTTCCGCCACCCTACGGTCCATTTTCATAACACTGTCATTGAGTGTTATGTACTCTTTAGAGAAGGCATTCGCTCTTTCGGGATAAACGTTTGTTAACTGATTTAAAGCTTTGAGTTGTAAATTAATAATTTTACTGTCTTTGGATAATTCATAAGCTTGGTTGGCATATTTTTGGGCACTATCCATCTTTCCCACTCGTTCATAATATTCGGAAAGATGGATTTTGCATCCAAAAATATGTGATTTACTTTTTGACGAGGTAAGAATTACTAAGGCTTTATGAAAATCTGCCGGAATATTATCCAATTTATCTAATTTAAACCTAGAATAGGTCATTTCATTCAGAATTGAACCATATAAAAGAGTATATTCATTAAAGAGATCTTTTTCTTTTATTGCCTCTTCAAAATATCGTAAAGCTTCTTTATAATCTCCCTTATTTTGATATACGCTTCCGATATTTGATAACGCTAGTGCTTTCGTTTGGTGATAATCAACAACTTGTCCTTCATTTGCTAACTTAAGTGTCTTATTAAAATAAAATAAGCTTTTTTCAAAATCTTTAATTTGAAGTGATTTAAACTTATTTTGTAAATATAAAAGGGTTGACGAAATTTGTGTTGCAAAACATAATCATTTCAAAATCAACCCTTATGTACAGTGTACTTGACAAAGATATAATAAAAAGTGAAAT